>NZ_JTIZ01000089.1:0-479274 GCF_000801125.1 Rhodococcus sp. Chr-9 | reverse complement strand
GGCAACGGGGTCGATCGACACCCGCCCCTACCAACTGCGAAGAGCCGCGTTTACGTCCGTATAGACTTCAATTCAATCGGATCCCACCACACCACCGCAACGGGAGAGACATCTCGTCGTAGATCGAGGTCACGCCGGCCAACCAGGTTTTGTGCCGTAATCCCAGAACTCGATGTTCATTTGACCCATCATACTGGTAGATCGCGGATCTTCCTGGCAGGGATACCGACATATAGACTGTGCGGTTCGCAGTTGGCGGTTACGAGCGCGGCGGCGCCGATGGCGCTTCCGGACCCGACCGTTACGCCGCGCAGTATGATGGTCCCGGTGGACACGCGACATCCATCGCCAATCTCGATGGGCCCTACCACACTTTCTCCGGCGCGGCGTTCAGGGTTAGACATCTCG
Organism: Rhodococcus sp. Chr-9; assembly: GCF_000801125.1. NCBI lineage: Bacteria > Bacillati > Actinomycetota > Actinomycetes > Mycobacteriales > Nocardiaceae > Rhodococcus > Rhodococcus sp. Chr-9. Next base: position 478,866 of record NZ_JTIZ01000089.1, on the reverse strand, counting down.
TGATCAGTGTCGACGAATGTTACATTCGGCCCGATCGCGACATTCTTACCGATAACTAATGGCTGTCGGGTGTCGAAAACTGTTCGGTAGCCGATGACAGTGGAGGCGCCTACGGTTATATTGCTCGACCTGAAGAACACTTTGGGTCGCACAATAGTCTTGGGGTGAAGTTTCAAGCCCATCAAGCGTAGTAGTTGCGTTCGCACTCGATTAGGCAATAAATGCGTGGAGAGAACGCCATTTACAATAAAATTCCATGGGATGGAGTTTGTGTCACCCGATTCTTTCCAAACAATTTCGCGAGTTTTTTCTATGAGGCTCACTACCTACCTCCTATGCATTCGAGTTGGGTCGTCTGGTGTTCAGTTTGGCGCGCATTCGGGTACGTCAATAGTGACTTTCGCGTTCCTAATCAAGGGCTGCACAGGAACCTCGGGCTCGCCCGGCGTAGCAGGTTCTGTCATGGAGAAGACAAGTTCCACCGTTTCACCTTGCGGAATCAGTGTCTGGACGCTATAGATGGGATGTCCGCGCTCCCGTCCGATATAGCTGAATGCTGGTTTCTCGTCGATAGTGACCTTGGTTAGAGTGGCTCCGCGTGTTGCGATTAGTGCTACATCTGCGAGGTTGGTCCCTCGTGGCGCGTCAACGGGATTTTCGAACATGGATGCGACGTAGTCAGTGTACGTTCCAACGGGAAGATTGTTCGTCAGACGCACGGTGACCTCTGAAGTCCGAGCATCGTTCTCACATGAGGCGGTGTACTGGATTTCTCTGTCCAAGTAGTAATCCAGTTTGTTTCCTCCAAGATTGTTTACCACTATGGAGGCGTACGGTGCCTCTGTATCGGAGACTACGTTTGCCAAGCGGGTTTTCTCGATAATTTCCTGTTCGTTCGCTTGAGCGCTCCAGAGTGAAAGGCGCCCCTCGCTTACTGCTTTTCCGAGCGCCTGAAGGAGTGACTTTGGGTTATGTACCCCTCCCGTTAGTTTCTGCACAACAAGTTTTGCAATGGTCTGAAGGTATTCTTTTCTGGCGATCTGATCATCACCGAATCGAGCGTATGCAGTAGCTCCGGTAATCTCGACTACATTCTCGGCGGTGATTTTTTCCCCGTCAGGCATTGTGACTGGTCCGACGGCACCAAGTACGTAACTCAAAGCGACGGGATCAGTCGCGATAACTCCGTCCACGTACTCTGCGGACTCTTGATGCCACAGTGAGCGCCATATCTCCGCAGCGTACGGAAAGTGTGGACTAACGTTGCTATTTCGAAAATCGGTAGTTGGTCGGCTGTGTCCGTATGTTAGCTCAAAATCGGGACCGAGGTCGATTGGTGTCTTATTCATACTAATTTCACGATTACTCGCCAAATCGTCAATCTGTGCTCGACCCTGGTCTGTGCGGACGATTGCGAAGGCCCCGAGCAAGCCCCCCGTGCCGCGCGCTTCGGCATTCGTCTGGAAACCGACAAAGTAGCTGCGCGGACCCTCTGCGCCGAGCATGGCGGGAGCGACCTGCGCCGCGAGCGAGGTGTTGTTCAACAGGCCGGAGAGTTCGGATACCTGATCCTGTAGATCGACCCGCGCGTCGTCGATCAGCCCGAGCCATGTGCTGTCTACATTCTGGGCCTGCTCATCCAGGTCGCTGATCGCTGCAGAGGTCGTCTCGAGGACGGGCGCGGCGTCGCGGAGAGCCGCAAGATTGATTCGTGCGCCGTCCAAAATCAACTGATCGGGAGACACGGCACTACCTGCGTCGACCGCGGGGAGGAGAACCTGCTCTGTGAGACCGCTCACAATGGTTGTCATCTGACGAGTGGAATCGAACGGGTTTCCCAAGAATGGAACGGCGCCGGCAATACGCCACGGCACCGAGTCGACCGAACTCTGGGCGTCCTGGGCGTAACGATCGGCGTCGCCCGCGACGATGCGGGCCCTGTCGGTATCGCCTGCGAGCAGTGCGTCTTTCGCCTGCGTCGCGAAGTCCTGTGCCTTCTCCAGGTTCGACTTCGCCTGCAAGCCTTCGTAACCCAGCCAGCTGATGAATCCGACGACAACGAGTGCGCCTACGCCGCAGCCGATCTGCACGCGCCGGCGCTTCCTGCGCTGAGCTGCGATCTCCTCATCCGACAGGCGCCTGCGCACCTTACGTCGACGCGGTTCGGGCGAAACTGACTCACCGGTAACATCGTTCACGCCGCTTGTGCCCCCTTCGTGGTTTCCGCTCGAGACGATAACCCGATTTTGATCTGGCCAACCGTTCAAGTGGTGGGTAACAGTGACTGTAAGTAAACTTCTGCACGGTGATCGTGACCGTGGAGTTGGGAGGCTCCGTCCACGATCGCATGACAGGGGAGGGTTCTGCACTTCCCGTGTCCTGAATTGTGTCGGGAGGACGAGGGGAGCGTGGTGCATCTACTTCCGCTGTCCCCGAGTCAGCGGGGCCTGTGGTTCGCGCAGCAACTGAATCCCGACATACCGTTCACCACGGCGCAATACGTGGAGTTCCGTGGCGATCTCGACGCGGACCTGGTTCGGGACGCCTGTAATCAGGCTGCGCGCGAGGTCGAGTCGGGCACTCTCGTGCTCGTCGAACAGGACGGCAAGCCGTTCCAGAAGGTCGTCCCCGATATCGAGGACGCGCCGCGTTATCTGGACCTGCGGTCCGAGAAGGACCCGGAAGCTGCAGCTCATCGCTGGATGACCGAGCAGTACACGAAGCCCCTCGACCTGCTGAGCGACCGACTCATCGCCACCACCGTGCTGCGCATCGCGGACGACCGCTATTTCCTGTCGAGCTACGTCCACCACATCGCCCTCGACGGTCAGGGCGCGGTCAACATGCTCAACCGCGCCGCCGAGCTGTATTCGGCGTGGGTCTCCGGCTCCGACGCGCCGCCGCTCAAGGCGATGCCGATTGCCGACATTCTCGATGTCGAGGCCGCGTATGTGGGCTCGAAGCGTCAGGACACCGACCGCCGGCACTGGCTCGAGCGCCTCGCCGACCTGTCCGAATCCGTGTCGTTCGTCGATCACGAAGCGCCTCTCGGGGTGCCGGCGCGCCGGGCGAACTCCGAACTCGACGCCGAGACGGCAGCTGCGGTCTCGGCGCTCGCCCATGACGCGAACTCCACCGATGTCCCGATCGTCCTCGCGGCGTTCGGTGCGTTTCTCGCCCGGACGACGGGTGTGGTCGACGTCGTGCTCAGCCTGCCCGTCTCGGCGCGCACCACTGCCGCGTTGCGTCGGTCCGCAGGCGTTCTTGCCAACGTCGTGCCGTTGCGCCTGTGCGTGGATTCGGCCACCACACCCGCCGAGCTCATCCGCGACGTGCAGGTGGAGCTGAGCAGCACCCTGCGCCACCAGCGCTATCGGTACGAAGACATGCTCGCGGATCTGCGCAGCCTCGGCCGCTCCCGCGACGAGGCGGCGAGCCCGTTCGGCCCCACCGTCAACCTGATGATGTTCCATCCCGAGATCGCCTTCGGCGACGTGACGGGGGAGTACCACCACCAGTCCAGCGGTCCGATCGACGATCTCGCCGTCAACGTCTACCCGGGCGTCGCCGGCCGCACGATGCGCGTCGACTTCGAGGCCAACCCCAATCTCTACAGCGACGAGCACCTCTCGTTGCTGCACAGCCGTTTCCGCGGATTCCTGAAGGAGTTCGTGCAGAACGCAGGCGTCGCAGTGGGCGATCTCGCCCTCGCCGACCCGGCCGAACTCGACGGCCTGGCTCCCGCACGCGGACACACCGCGCCCGAGCCGGAACTGCTGCCCGATGTCCTCACCCGCCACGCCGCGAGCGACACCGTCGCCGTCGTGGACGGACACGACAACATCACCTACCGCGAACTCGACGCCCGTTCCGACGCACTCGCTCATGCGCTGGTCGCGGCGGGTGCCGGACCCGAAGAGCGCGTCGCGGTGCTGCTGCCTCGCTCGATCGATTCGGTGGTCGCACTGTGGGCCGTCGCCAAGACCGGTGCCGCCTACACCCCGCTCGACCCCGAACTTCCCGCTCGTCGCCTCGATCAGGTGCTGCGCGACGTGCGGATCGCCGTCGCTCACGACCACCCGGCGCTGCCCGCGCACGTCACCCGCATCGCGCCGCCCACCGGCGGATCCGGCGAGACCTTCGCTGCCGAGCATCGCCTGCGGCCGCTGCACGTCGACAACACGGTGTGGATCATCCACACCTCCGGTTCCACCGGCACCCCGAAGGCCGTCGCGGTGGGCCACCGCGGAGTGTCGGCGCTCGTATCGACACTGCGCGATCGCTACCGCGCCGACGAGACGTCGCGGGTACTGCACCTCGCGTCGCCGTCCTTCGACGCATCGCTGCAGGAACTGCTCCTCGCCTTCGACGCCGGCGCCACCCTGGTGATCTGCCCGCCCGACGCCGTCGGCGGACCGGCGCTGGCAACCCTGCTGCGCAGCGAATCCGTCACCCACGCGATCACCGCACCGGCGATCCTCGCCGTCACCCCCGACGACGACCTGCCCGACCTGCAGGTTCTCGACGCCGGTGGCGAAGCACTGCCGCAGGCCGTGGCCGACCGTTGGTCCACCGGCCGTACGATGCTCAACGCCTACGGGCCCACCGAGACCACGATCCTCGCCACGCTCAGCGACCCGCTGCAGCCCGGCGCGGGTGTGCCCATCGGCCGGCCGATCGACGGCACCACCGCCGTCGTCCTCGATGCCCGCCTGCATCCCGTGCCCGCCGGCGTGATCGGCGAGCTGTATCTCGGGGGACCGGGCGTCGCGCGCGGCTACCTCGGCGCCCCGGCCTTCACCGCCGAACGCTTCGTCGCATCGCCGTTCGGTGGACGCATGTACCGCACGGGCGACCGCGCCCGCTGGACCACCGACGGCCACCTCGAATTCCTCGGTCGCGCCGACCAGCAGGTGAAGATCCGCGGCTACCGCATCGAACTCGGCGAGATCGAAGCCGCGCTCGTCTCCTTCGACGAGGTGCAGGCCGCGACCGTCACCGTCCACGGCGACCACATCGCCGCCTACGTCGTCGGCGACGTCGACCCCGCCGACCTAACCGTCCGCCTCGCCGACGAACTGCCCACCTATCTGCGTACGTCGTCGATCACCGTGCTCGAGGCGCTGCCGCTCACTCCAGGTGGCAAGGTCGATCGGCGCGCGCTGCCCGCGCCCGAGCGTGCTGTGGCCGTCGGATCGCGGCCGCCCAACGGCCCGAGCGAGAAGATCGTCGCCGAGCTGTTCGCCGAGCTCACCGGCATCGACGACATCGGGGCCGATGACGACTTCTTCGCGCTCGGCGGTCACTCGCTCGGTGCCGCGCAACTCGCTGCCCGTCTCGGTGCTGCACTGGGCCGCGACGTGCAGTTGCGCGACGTGTTCGCCCACCCGACCGTCGCCCGCCTCGCGGCCGCCGCGGCGAAACGACCCGAATCGGAATCGCGACCTGTCGCCACCCCCGACACCGGACCGTCGCCGCTCGCTCCCGCGCAGCGCCGGCTGTTCCTACTCGCCCGCGCACACGGCGACCCGGCTGCCTACCATCTGCCGTTCGCGCTGCACCTCGACGGCGCCCTCGACCTGCCGGCTCTGCAGGCCGCGGTGGTGGACGTCCTCGACCGGCACGAAACCCTCCGCACACTGTTCCGCCTCGAACTCGACGGCCCGGTGCAGGACGTGCTGCCGCTCGACCGTGCCGTGGCCGGTCTCGCGCTCGAACCCGAAGCGGCCGACGGCGACGTCGAAGCGCTCATCACCGAGTGGGCGGCCGAACCGTTCGACCTCACCGCGCAGATCCCGTTCCGGATCCGCCTGCTGCGACTCGCCGACGACAAGCACGTGCTCGCCGTCGTCGCCCACCACATCGCGCTCGACGGTGCGTCGTTCGTGCCGCTCACCGCCGACGTCGCTACCGCCTACCTCGCCCGCACGGCCGGGGAGCCGCCCGCGTGGACGCCGCTGCCGCTGCACTACCGGCACCATGCGCAGTGGCACCTCGATCGCCTCGGTGACCCGACTGCGTCCGACACCCGCGCCGGTCGCGAGATCGACTACTGGACACGCACACTCGACGGTCTCGCCGACGCGGCGCCGCTGCCTACCGACCGTCCCCGCAACGGCGGCTTCGGTCCCGCTGCGGCCGTGGACTTCGCGGTGCCCGCCGACCAGGTCGCGGCCCTGCGGTCCGTCGCTGCCGCGCACGACGCCACCATCTTCATGGCCGTGCATGCCGCCGTCGCCGTGTGGCTGGCGGCCTGGACTTCCGGGCACGACATCGCCATCGGCACCGGAACGGCCGGTCGCGACCATCCCGACCTCGACGCGCTCATCGGCATGTTCGTCGGCACCGTCACCCTGCGGACGAATGTCGACCCGGCGCAACCGTTCACGTCGCTGCTCGCGCAGGCCCGCGACACCGACCTCGACGCCTTCGCGCACGCCACCGTGCCGTTCGACTACGTCGTCGACGCCCTGGGCTTCTCGCCCTTCCACGTGATGCTCGCCTACGACAACGTGGACGTGCCCGACCTCGAACTGCCCGGCCTCACCGTGCAGTCGCAGGAGATCGCCTCGTCGCAGGCACGATTCGACGTCGAGATCTCGCTGCGCGAACTGCGCGACGGATCGCTCACCGGCCGCCTCGTCTACGACACGAAACTGTTCGACGATGACACCATTGTCCGCTGGGTGACCCGCCTGAGCGGAGTGCTCGAGCAGGTCGCGCAGCATCCGTCGCTGCCCGTCGGCGATCTCGACCTCGGCACCCTCTCCGTCGAACCGGCCGAACCCGGGCCGGAAGCGACCTTCGCCGAGATCATCGACCGGTCGTCGGCCACCGTGACCGAACCCGGGGGACAGGCCGTCGAGATCCGCACGGCGGCACGCCCGCTCGCGTGGACGCTGATCGAGCGGGGCATCGGGACGGAAGACCGTGTGGCCGTCGTGCTCTCGCGGTCGACGCGGTCGGTGCTCGCCGCCGCGGCGGTCGCGCTGAGCGGCGCGGCCTTCGTGCCTGTGGACCCCAGCCAACCCGCTGCGCGCATCGCCCAGTTGCTCGGCGCATCCGGTGCGCGGTACGCGATCGTCGACGGCGACGTCTCGCTGCCCGACGGGGTCGAGCCGATCGCCTTCACCGTCGAGGGCGACACCCGCCCGATCACCAACGCCGATCGCGTGCGGCCGCTGCACGTCGACAACACGGCCTACGTCGTCTACACCTCGGGATCCACCGGCCGGCCCAAGGGTGTGGTGGTCGCGCATCGCGGACTCGGCCCGCTCGCGCAGTCGTTCGTCGAACGCTTCGACCTGCCCACCATCTCGGACACCGCAACCGACGCACGGGTGCTGCACTTCGCCACCCCCGCCTTCGACGGCGCGGTGCTCGAGTACGTCCTGGCGCTCACCTCCGGCGGCACGCTGGTGGTCGCGCCCGCCGACCTGTTCGGTGGCGACGAACTCGTGGAACTGCTTCGCACCGAAGGCATCACCCACTGGTTCTCGACGCCCTCGGTGCCCACACGGCTCGACCCCACCGGACTCGACGCCCTGCGCACCATCGTGATCGGCGGCGAGGCATGGCCGGTCGAGACCGCCGAACGCTGGGCACCCGGCCGCACCCTGCTCAACGTCTACGGACCCACCGAGACGACGGTGCTCGCCACGTCGAGCGAACCCTTCGCACCCGGCGACCGGCTCACCATCGGCACCGGCCTCGTCGGCGTCACCGCGGTGGTGCTCAGCGAACGCCTGCGGCCCGTGCCCGAAGGTGTGACCGGCGAGCTGTATCTCGGGGGACAGGGCGTCGCCCGCGGATACCTCGACGCACCCGCACTCACCGCCGACCGCTTCGTCGCCAACCCGTTCGGCACCGGACGTCTCTACCGCACAGGCGATCTCGTGCGCTGGACGGGACACGACGACGACCGCGCTCTCGAATTCGTCGGCCGCAGCGACCACCAGGTCAAGATCCGCGGCTTCCGCATCGAACTCGGCGAGATCGACGCGACCCTGCAGACCCACCCGGGCATCGGCACCGCCGTGACCGTGGTGCGCGGTGACACCCTCGCCACCTACGTGCACAGCCGCAACGGCCGCCTCGACCCGCACGAGATCCGCGAGTGGGCCACCGAGCGTCTGCCGCGGCACATGGTGCCCGCGACCGTCACCGTGCTCGACGCATTCCCGCTCACCAGCACCGGCAAGATCGACCGCGCCGCGCTACCCGAGCCGGAGGTCACCGCGACCCGCACCGACGGATATCGCAGCGCCACCGAAGAACTCGTCGCCGGTGTTGTCGCCGACCTGCTCGACCTGCCGAGCGTCGCCGGATCCGACGACTTCTTCGCCGTCGGCGGCAACTCGCTGCTCGCGACCCAGCTCGCCGCGCGCCTGCGGGGAGTCGCGGGTCGCCGGGTGGGTGTGCGCGACATCTTCGAGCACCCCACCGTCGCCGAACTCGCGAACCTGCTCGCCGAGGAACCCATCGGCGAGCACCTGCCGCTCGTGCACATCGACGACGACAGCGATGCGCCGCTCGCACCGGCGCAGCAGCGCATGTGGCTGCTCAACCGGTTCGACGTGGCCGACGGCATCGACGGCGGCGACCACATCGCCTTCGCGCTCGACCTCGACGCCGACACCGACCTCGACGCCGTGCGCGCGGCCGCCGCCACCGTGCTGGCCCGCCACGACTCGCTGCGCACGGTCTTCCCCGACAGCCCGTCCGGCCCGCGCCAGCACGTGCTGCCGTCGGTGACGCTCGACCTCGAACCCGTCGACGCCGGCACCGACCTCGATGCGGAGCTGACCGAATTCGCTCGCGCGCGTTTCGATCTCACCGTCGACCCGCCGATCGGCACCCGGCTGTACCGGACGGACTCCGGCTACGTGCTCGCCGTGGTGATCGACCACATCGCCGCCGACGGCTTGTCGCTGCTGCCGCTCGGCCGCGACGCCGTCGCCGCCTACCGTGCCCACCGCGACGGGGAGACGCCGGAGCTGCCGGCACCGTCGGTCACCTACCGCGACTACGCGCGCTGGCACCGGGCCGTGCTCGGCGACGAGAACGACCCCGACAGCCTCGCGGCACGGCAGCTCGCCTTCTGGAAGCAGACCCTCGACGACGCGTCGCCGCTGCTCGCGCTGCCCACCGACCGTCCCCGCAGCGCGGCGACCACCGGTACCGCGGGTCGCGCGAGTTTCACGATCCCCGCCGAACTGCACGCCGCGATCGACAAGCTCGCCCGCTCCCACGACGTCACGCCGTTCATGGTGATGCACGCGGCCTTCGCGACACTGCTGTCGGCGCTCGCCGCCACCGACGACGTCACCATCGGCACGCCCGTCTCCGGACGCAGCGACGCCGCGGTCGACGACGTGGTGGGCATGTTCGTCGGCACCGTGCCGCTGCGGTTGCGGGTGCATCCGCGCCGCACCTTCGCCGACCTGCTCGCCGATACCCGTCGCGCCGATCTCGATGCCTTCGCCCACGCCGACGTGCCGTTCGATCGCATCGTCGACGCGGTGGGGGCCGGCACCGACGCGCACCACCCGTTGTTCCAGGTCATCCTGGCGTACGAGTCGTTCTCGCTCGACGAGTTCACGCTGCCCGGCAGCTCCACGACGATCCGCAAAATCCCGGTGGGCACGGCCCGCGTCGACCTCGAACTGACCGTCCGCGAACGCCGTTCCGAGACCGGTGTACCCGCCGGTTTGGAAACGGTCCTCACGTACGCGGACGAACTTTTGGATTCGCACACGATTGCGCAGTGGCAGTCGTGGTTCGTGCGTATCCTCGATGCCGTTACCGCCGACCCGGCTGTNGTCGCTGCCCGAGCTGGTCGCGCAGCGCGTGGCCGACGATCCGGCGGCCGTCGCCGTGGTGGGGGACGGGTACTCCCTCAGTTACGGCGCGCTGTGGTCGCGTTCGGGCGCGCTCGCCAAACTCCTCCGCGAACGCGGCGTCACCGCCGAGGACGTCGTCGCCGTCGCGCTGCCGCGCACCCCCGAGCTGGTCGTCGCGATCCTCGCCGTCTCCCGCGCCGGTGGAATCTACCTGCCCGTCGACGTCACGCATCCCGCCACGCGACTGCAGGTCCTGTTCGACGACGCGCAGCCCTCGCTGGTCGTCACCGACAGCGACTTCACCGACGTCCGCGTGCCGACGCTGCGATTCGACGACCCGGAGGTGGCCGGCCGCCTCGACGACGGGGCCCTGTTCGACTTCCCGCTCGTCGCGGATTTCGGCGCCTACATCGTCTACACCTCCGGTTCCACCGGAACCCCCAAGGGCGTGCAGGTGACGCACCGCAACGTGCTGTCGCTGCTCGCCGCGACCGTCGACGAGTTCGGACTGCGCGCCGACGACGTGTGGACGATGTTCCACTCGCCGGCCTTCGACTTCTCCGTGTGGGAGATGTGGGCACCGCTCGCCACCGGCGCTTCCGTGGTGGTGATCGACCACCTCACCGTGCGCGACCCGGCCGCCTTCGTGGACGTGCTCACCAGCAACCGGGTGACGGTGCTCAACCAGACCCCCACGGCCTTCTACCAGCTCGCCGCCACCGATCACGCGCCGCTCGAAGACCTGCGGCTGCTGATCTTCGGCGGCGAAGCCCTCGACCCGGAGCGCGTGCGCCCGTGGGCCGCAAGCCATCCGCATGCGCGGACGATCAACATGTTCGGCATCACCGAAACCACCGTGCACGTGACCTTCGGCGACGCCACCGCGACCGGCATCGGAGCGCCGCTGCCCGGTCTCGCCGTGGATGTGCTCGACTCGTCGCTGCGACCCGCACTGCCCGGCGCGATCGGCGAACTGTACGTGCGCGGAGACCAACTCGCGCGCGGCTACCGCGGACGCCCCGGCCAGACCGCGACCCGCTTCGTCGCAGCTCCCGGTGGCACCCGCCGCTACCGCACCGGCGACCTCGGCCGCCGCGACACCAGCGGTGTCCTGCACTATCTCGGTCGCGCCGACCAGCAGATCGAACTGCGCGGCTACCGCATCGAACCCGGCGAGATCGAAGCCGCCCTGCTGCGCAGCAAGGGCGTGCGCCAGGCCGTCGTGCTGCTGCGCGACGACCGCCTCGTCGCCTATCTCGTCGGAGGCAACGCCATCGACGCCCTGTGCGACCTGCGACGCAGCCTGCCCGACTACCTCGTCCCGTCGGCCGCCGTGGTCCTCGACGCACTACCGCTCACCGCCAACGGCAAACTCGACCGCGCCGCGCTGCCCACCCCCGACGTCACCGCCGATGGGGGAGCGGCACCGCACGGACCGGTCGAGGAACTCGTCGCGGACGTGTGCGCCGAACTGCTCGGCATCACTGCCGGCACCCTCGGCGCCGACGACGACTTCTTCCACCTCGGCGGCAACTCGCTGCTCGCCACGCGCCTCGCCGGTCGCCTGTCGGATCTGCTCGACGCCGACGTCACCGTGAGAGACATCTTCGAGAACCGGACCATTACAGCCCTAACCTCACACATAACCAGTGGAAGCGATAAGCCCTCTCGCCGTGCGCGTCTCGTCGCCGACCCCGACGCACCCGCCCCGTTGTCGGCGGCGCAGCAGCGCCTGTGGTTCATCAACCGCTTCGACCCGGCGTCCCCGAGCTACAACCTGCCCTTCGCGGTGCGGCTCGACGGGACCCTCGACGTCGACGCCCTCACCGCCGCCGTGGCCGACGTGCTCGAACGGCACCGCACACTGCGCACCGTCTACCCGGCCGCCGACGAGTACACCGTGCTGCCCCCGGCACGCCCCGATCTCGACCCGGTGGCCGTGCCGGAGGACGCCCTCGACGAATTCGTCCGCGACTACGCCACCACCGGATTCGACCTCACCGTCGAACCCCCGGCCCGCATGCGGCTGTACCGGACGGCACCCGACCGGCACGTGCTGCTCGTCGTCCTGCACCACATCGCGGCCGACGGCTGGTCGCTCACGCCGCTGCTGCGCGACATCGCCGTCGCCTACGACGCCCGCCTCACCGGCGCGAGCCCCGAGCTGCCGGCGCTGCCCGTCCAGTACACCGACTACGCGCGGTGGCAGCGCAGCGTCGCCGACGAGCAGATCCCCTACTGGCTGGGCGAACTCGCCGACCTGCCCGACGAAGTGACCCTGCCCGGCGACCGGTCGCGCCCCGCGCAACCCACCGGACACGGTGCCGCCCACACCGTCTCGCTCGACGCCGACCTCGTCCGCGGACTGCACGAGCTGGCCCGTGAGGGTCGCGCGACGGTGTTCATGGTGCTGCACGCCGCACTCGCGGCGTTGCTCGCGCGGCACGGTGCCGGTCGCGACATCCCCATCGGCACCGCCGTCTCCGGTCGCGGCGACCCGCAGCTCGACGACGTCGTCGGCATGTTCGCCGGCACCCTCGTGCTGCGCACCGATGTCGACCCCGACGCCACCTTCACCGATCTGCTTGCGCAGGTGCACCGCCGCGACCTCGCCGCCTACGGCAACCCGGACGCACCGTTCGAGACGCTCGTCGAGAAGCTGCAGCCCGCCCGCAGCGAAGCACGGCACCCGCTGTTCCAGGTGGCGCTGTCGCAGGCACGACCCGTCGCCTCGACCTTCTCGCTGCCCGGCCTGAACGTCACCGCCGCGCCTGTCGACACCGAAACGGTCAACGTCGACGTGCAGGTCACCGTCACCGAGCAGCAGGACGGCATCGACCTCGAATTCTTCTACAGCACAGACCTTTACGACGCCGACACCGTCGCCGGCTACGCCGAACGCCTGCGCACGATCCTGACTGCGGCCGTCGCGGATCCGGATGTGCGGGTCGGGGAGATCGATCTGCACGGCGACGTCGACCTGCCCACCGTCGGCGCTGTGCCGGGTGCGCCCCGGTCGCTGCGGCAGTGGCTCGCGCAGGGCGCAGCTGCCGGCGGCGAGGAACTCGCGATCGTCGACGACGACCGCGAACTGTCGTATCCCGAACTGCTCTACTACTCCGACGCTCTCGCCGCGCGCCTCCAGCTCGCCGGGGTGCGCCCGGGCGATCCGGTCGCGTGCGCCTACCCGCGCTCGCTCGAATCGGTGCTCGCCGTGTGGGGCATCATCGGCGCCGGCGCCGCACCCATGCTCGTCGACCCCACCGCCCCCACCGCGCGCCTAGCCGAGATGCTCGCCGACGTGCGCGTGGGAGTCGGTGAAGCGCCGACACTTCCGGCAACCGTGCGATGGCTCGAGGTGACCTCCGACGACGAGGAACCGCTCGCCGACGTCGTCGACCCCGCACCCGACGCCCCCGCCTACTTCGTCTTCACCTCCGGCACCACCGGACACCCCAAGGCCGTCACCCTCACCCAGCGCGCCGCGAGCGCGTTCGCCGAGGACATCGGCGAATACCTCGCCGCCTTCCCGGGCGATCGCGTCCTGCACGTCGCGGCACCGTCGTTCGACGCCGCGATGCTCGAGATGCTCACCGCCGGCATCTCCGGCGCGACGCTCGTGGTGGCCGACGCCGACAGCTACGGTGGCGCAGCCCTCGGCGACCTGCTCGACAGTGCCGCGATCACCCACGCGGTGATGACGCCGTCGACGCTCGCGACCGTGCCGGTGCGCGACCTGCCGGCCCTGCGCACCCTCGTGCTCGGCGGCGACCGGCTCACCCGCGAGATCGTCGACCGCTGGGGAGACGGGCGCACCCTCGTCAACAGCTACGGCCCGGCCGAGGCCACGATGTTCGTCACCAACTCGCAGCCGCTGCGACCCGGCGACGACATCGTCATCGGCACCCCGGTCCGCGGCGTCACCGTCGAGGTCCTCGACGAGCGACTGCGTCCCGTGCCCGCCGGCGTGGTCGGCGAACTGTACGTCTCGGGACCGCGACTCGCGTCGGGCTACCGGGATGCCGCTGGGCGCACCGCAGCGCGGTTCGTCGCCGGACCCGACGGCCGCCGCTACCGCACCGGCGACCTCGTGCGCTCGACCCGCACCGGCGCCCTCGAATTCGTCGGCCGCAGCGACAACCAGATCAAGCTGCGCGGCGTGCGCATCGAACCCGGCGAGATCGACACCGCTCTCACCGCTCTCGACGGCGTCGACCGGGCCGTGACCCTCCTGCGCAGCGGCCGCCTCATCTCCTACGTCACCGGCGAGAACCTCGACGACTCCGACCTGCGAGCCCAGCTGCGCACCCTCCTGCCCGCGCACCTCGTGCCCACCGCGATCGTGCCGCTCGCCGCGATCCCGCTCACCTCCCACGGCAAGGTCGACGCCGCCGCCCTGCCCGAACCCGCAGCCGGGGAAGGCAGCGAACCCCGCACCGAGACCGAAGCACTCGTCGCCCGCATCATCGGCGACGTCCTCGGCGACGGCACTGCGGTGGGACGCACCGACGACTTCTTCGCGGTCGGCGGCAACTCGCTGCTCGCGACCGTCCTCGTCGGCCGCCTGCGCGACGAGACCGGCACCGACGTGCCGCTGCGCACCGTCTTCGCGAACCCCACCGTCGACGCGCTCGCCGCCGCCCTCGACGCCGGCGGTTTTGACACCGACGCAGGGCCGGTGGCGGTGTCGCCGCGACCGGAACGGATTCCGCTGAGCCGCGCCCAGCGTCGCCTGTGGGGACTGAGTTCGCTTGCCCCCGATGCCTACCGGCTGCGCAGCGAGGTCAACCTGAGCGGACCGCTCGACCTCGGTGCCCTGCAGGCCGCGCTCGGCGACATCGCGCTGCGTCACGAGATCCTGCGCACCGACTACATCGTCGACGGCGACGGCGTGTACCAGCAGGTCCACGAAGCGCCGCGCAGCGACCGGTGGCGCGTGCGACTCGAACGCACCGGCCCCGACCAGCACGTGCTGCACCTCGACGTCGACCATTCGATCGCCGACGGCACGTCGCTGCGGCCGCTGCTGCGCGACCTCACCATCGCCTACCTCGCCCGCGTGAACGGTGCGGCACCGCAGTGGGAACCGCTGCCGCTGCAGTACGCCGACTACGCCCTGTGGGAAGCCGAACGCGGGATCCCCGAACGCGATCTCGAGCACTGGCGACGCGCCCTCGACGGACTCACCGTCACCGAACTGCCCGCCGACGCCACCGGAACCGACACCGGTGCGCGCAGCGTCGACTTCACCGTGCCCGCCGAGGTACGCGACGCACTCGCCGACCTCGCCCGCGCACACGGCGCCACCGAGTTCATGGTGCTGCACGCCGCGCTGTCCGTGCTGCTCGCGCGGCTCGGCGGCAGCGACGACATCGCCGTCGTCGCGGTGGTGGGCGGACGCCGCTGGGCGCAGCTCGAAGACCTCGTCGGCCCGTTCCTCGACACCCTCGTGCTGCGCGCCCGCGTGGCCCCCGACATGTCGTTCGCCGGGCTGCTCGGCCAGGTCCGCGACTTCGACGTCGCCGCCTTCGACCACGTCGCCGTGCCCTACGAGCAGCTGTTGTCGGAGCGGCAGAGCGGCGCACCGCAGGTCGCGTTGGCGCTGCAGGACTTCGGCATCGATCCGATCAGCCTGGGAGAGCTCACCGTCGAGGCGCGCGAAGTCCTCGACGACACAACGAAGTTCGATCTGCAGTTCACGCTGGCCCCACGTCCCGACGGTTACACCGGCACGCTCGTGTTCGACGCCTCCCGCTTCGCCGGCCGCACCGCCGAACTGCTCGTCAGCCGTTTCGTCGCGCTGCTCGGCAGCCTGGCGAGCGCGCCCGACAGTGTTGTCGGCGAACTGGCGGTCGACACCCCGGCTCCCGCCCTCGACGGTGGCGAACCGGCCCCGGCACGCACCCTCGCCGAGATGTTGCGCGCCACCGTCGCCGCGCATCCCGACCGTGAGGCCCTGCGCGGCGACGGCGAATCGCTCACCTACCGCGAACTCGACGCACAGTCCGACGCCCTCGCCGAGGAACTGCGGGCCGACGGCGCGCGGGACGGGAAGATCGTGCGCATCGACGCACCGCGCAGCGTCGACTACATCCGCACCCTGTGGGCCATCACCAAGACCGGTGCGGCCTTCACACATTCGCGGCAGGCAGGGGAGACGTGCCTGCCCGGCACCGCCTACGTCGTGTCCACCTCCGGCTCCACCGGCACCCCGAAGCGGGTCGCGGTGACGCACCGCGGACTCGCCCCGCTCGCCGCCGAAGCGGCCGAGCGTTACCGGGTCGAGCCCGGAGACCGCGTGCTGCACGGCTATTCACCCGAGTTCGACGCCGCGCTGCTCGAACTGCTGCTCGCCCACACCACCGGTGCGACGCTCGTCGTCGCACCCCCGGACGTCTACGCCGGTCAGGACCTGCACCGCTACCTCGCCGAACAGCGCATCACCCATTACCTGTCGACCCCCACGGTGCTCGGCACCCTCGATCCCGAGGGACTGCCCGACCTGAAGGTCGTCGCCTCCGGAGGCGAATCGCTGTCGCCGTCGCTCGCGGCGCGCTGGGCCGACGGCCGCGTGATGCTCGACGCCTACGGACCGACCGAGGCCACGATCGTCGCGACCCTCGTCGACATCGAACCCGGCACCCGCCCGAGCATCGGCAAGCCCGTGCCCGGCACCGTCGCCCACGTGCTCGACGCGCGCTTGCGTCCCGTGCCCGCCGGAGGCGTCGGCGAGTTGTATCTCGCGGGTGAAGGCCTCGCCGCCGGATATCTCGACGACCCCGCGCGCACCGCCGAACGCTTCGTCGCCGCTCCCGGCGGTGCCCGCAGGTACCGCACCGGCGACCGCGTCCACCGCCGCGTCGACGACACCCTCGGCTATCTCGGCCGCACCGATCGCCAGCTCAAGGTGCGCGGCGTGCGCATCGAACCCGGCGAACTCGAAGCCACGCTGCTCGCCCAGCCCGGTATCCGGCAGGCAGCGGTGGTCGCGGTGAGCGGCACGCTCGTCGCGTTCGCGGCCGGACCGGATCTGTCGGCCGACGACATCACCGCGCGAGTCGCGCTCGTCGTGCCGCCGCACCGCATGCCGACCCGCGTGCACGCGCTCGACCAGCTGCCCCTCACGTCCAACGGCAAGCTCGACGTCGCAGCGCTCGAACTGCACGACGCCGCCGTGCTCGACGACGACGCCGCCCTGGACCGTCCGCTCACCGACGCCGAGGATCTCGTCGTCACCGTCGCCGAGGACGTGCTCGGCGCCCGTCCGGCCGCGCACCGCGGGTTCTTCACCGCCGGCGGCGACTCGCTGTCGGCCGTCGTGTTCGCCGCGCGCCTGAGCGAGGCGTTCGGCACCGACGTGCCGGTGCGCGAAGTACTCGCCGCCCCGACCCTGGCCGCGCTCGCCGCCCGCATCGAATCCGGCGACGACCAGCGCGTCGCGCTGCGGCACTACGACGATGACACCCCGGCACCGATCGCACCCGCGCAGCGCCGCCTCGGCATCGTCGCGCGGGCCGAGACCGGCACCGCCGGCTATCTCGTGCCGGTCGTGCTGACGCTGAGCGGCGACCTCGACGTCGACGCCCTCGCCGCCGCGGTGAGCGATGTCGTCGACCGCCATCGCGTGCTGCGCACCGCCTTCACCGACGACGTGCAGGTACCCGTCGACCCGCCGGTGCTCGAACACTCCGCGCCGGAGGACGTCGCCGCGGCCGTGACCGCCACGATCACCACGCCCTTCGACATCACGATGCAGGCCCCGATGCGGATCCGGTTGTTCGACGTCGAACCCGGCCGCTGGGTGCTCGCCGCCGCCGTGCACCACATCGCGTTCGACGGCGCGTCCGTCGGACCGCTGCTCACCGATCTCGCCGTCGCCTACGACGCGCGTCGCGGGGCAGAAGCGCCGGTCTTCGAGTCGCTGCCCGTCACCTACGGCGACTACGCGCGCTGGCAGCACGAACTGCTCGGCGACCCCACCGATCCGGGCTCGCTCGCCGCCCGCCAACTCGACTACTGGACAACCACACTCGCCGGCCTGCCCGACGGCCCGCTGCCGCTGCCCGCCGACCGGCCGCGCCCCGCGCAGCCGACCCACCGTGGCGCGCAGATCGTCTCGACCCTCGACACCGAGACCCACCGACGCCTCCGGGACGTCGCGCGCAGCCACGACGTCACCGTGTTCATGCTCGTCCACGCGGTGCTCGCCGCGATGCTCGCGCGTCGCAGCGGACGCACCGACATCGCCGTGGGCACGGCGATCGCGGGTCGCACGGATGCCCGCCTCGACCGGCTCGTGGGCATGTTCGTCGGCACCGTGGTGCTGCGCACCGCCGTCGACCCGTCCCGCCCGTTCACCGACCTGCTGCGCGACGTGCGGGCCACCGATCTCGGCGCGCTCGCGCACGCCGACGTGCCGTTCGACGAGGTCGTCGCCCGTCTCGCGCCGCGCCGCGACCCGTCGTACAGCCCGCTCTTCCAGGTGCTGCTCACGCACCGCGTCGAGGCCGGCGAGGTGCTGCCGCAACTGCCGGATGTGCAGATCGCCGAGACCGACGCCGGGGAACCGGCCGCGCAGTTCGACGTGGTCGTCGAACTCGTCGAGCGCGAGGCCGGACTCGACCTGCGCCTGGTCTATGCGACGGATCTGTTCGACGACACCACCGGCGACGCGATGCTCACCGACCTCGTGGCGATGCTCGCCGCCGCCCTCGCCGAACCCGACCGCGCCGTCGGCGATCTCGCCGTGCCGGTGCCCGCACCGCTGTCGGCTCCCGCCGTCGCACCGCGCACCCTGCCCGAGATCTTCGCGACCGCCGTCGAACAGCACCGCGGACGCATCGCGGTGCGCTCCGGCACCGTCGCCTGGACGTACGGCGGACTCGACGCCCGCGCCGACGAGATCGCCTCCGTGCTCGCCTCCCACGGCGTGCGACGCGGAGACCTCGTCGCGATCGCCGTGCCGCGCAGCGAGTACTGGCCGCTCGCCGTCTGGGCGATCACGAAACTCGGTGCGGCATGGGTGTCCGTCGACCTCACCCAGCCCGACGCGCGCAGCGCCGCGATCCTCGCCGACTCCGGTGCTCGCATCGGCCTGACCGTCGGCTACCGCGAACTCGGCCACGTGACGTGGCTCGACCTCACCGCCGATCGCAGCATCGACTTCGACGCCGTCGAACCCCCGCGCCCCGCAGTGACATCCGACGATCTCGCCTACACGATCTACACGTCCGGCACCACAGGCACCCCCAAGGGCGTCGACGTCACCCACCGCGGACTCGCGGCGCTGCTCGGCGTGCAGAGCACTCTGCTCGACCTCGGGCCGGAATCGCGCGTGCTGCAGGTCGCCTCGCACACCTTCGACGCCGCGGTCTTCGAACTGCTCTCCGCCCACGCGCACGGCGGCGCCCTCGTGATCGCCCCCGATCACACCTTCGCCGGGGAACCCTTGCAGGAGCTGATCGTCGACGAGCGCGTCACGCACCTCAACCTCACGCCCACCGTGCTCGGCACCCTCGACCCCGAGGCATTCGAGCCGACGACGATCGTCGCCGCGGGTGAGACCCTGCCCGGTGCACTGGTGGGCCGCTGGTCGCGGCACCGGATCGTCAACGGCTACGGACCCACCGAATTCACCGTCGCCGTCTCGTATTCCGCGCCGCTCACCGATGACGAGAAGCCGAGCATCGGCATGCCTGTCGCGGGAGCCACCGCCTACGTGCTCGACTCGCGTCTGCACCCCGTGCCGCGCGGCACCGTCGGCGAGCTCTACGTGACCGGTGACAGCACCGCCCGCGGCTACCGCTACGAATCCGGCCTCACCGCAACGCGATTCGTCGCGAACCCGTTCGGCGACGACGGGTGGCGGCTGTACCGCACGGGCGACCTGGTTCGGATCCTGCCGAACGGGGTACTGGATCACGTGGCCCGCATCGACGACCAGGTGAAGATCCACGGCATCCGAATCGAACCCGCCGAGGTCGACGCCGCGCTGCTGAACCGTCCGGGAGTCGCGGCGGCCGTGACCGTTCCGCATCCCGGACGTGACGGCGACACCGTGCTCGTCTCCTATATCCAGCCCGAGACCGGCACCGCACCCGACACGGCAGCATTGCGTCGCGCGCTCGTCGCCGACCTGCCGCGTCACCTGCGGCCGGTGAGCATCACCGTCGTCGACGCACTGCCGCTGATGGCATCCGGCAAGGTCGACCGCGCGGCGCTGCCCGCCCCCGACACCGCCGTCGACGAACCATATGTGGCGCCGCAGGGACGCATCGCGCAGACCGTCGCCGCGGTGTTCGCCCGCCACCTCGACCGGCCGATCGACGAGATCTCTGCTGACCGAAGCTTCTTCGACCTCGGTGGCAGTTCCATCGCGGCCGTCACCGTCGCCGGTGAACTGCGCGACGAGCTCGGCGCCGACGTTCCCGTCGAGTGGCTGTTCACCAGCCCGGATCTCGCGTCGCTCGCCGACCGCATCGACCACGGCCGCAGTAATGACGAACGCGACCCGCTCGGCAGCCTCGTCGAGATCGCCGGTCGCGGTGACGAGAAGCCGCCGTTGTTCTGCGTGCACCCCATCAGCGGACTCGCATGGATGTACGCCGGTTTCGCGCAGCATCTCGACGGCCGTACCCTCTACGGTCTCCAGGCAACGGGCTTCGACGACATTCCGGACAGCATCGGCGAACTCGCCGCGCGGTATGTGGCCGAAATCCGTAAGGTGAGGGCCGATGGTCCCTACCACCTGCTGGGCTGGTCGGTGGGCGGCACCATCGCACACGAGATGGCCGTGCAGCTCCGCGAGCACGGAGAGCAGGTCGGTGCGGTAGTGCTGCTCGACACGCTCACGCCCGAGACTGTGCCTGCCGAGCCCCACCCGACGGCAGAGAACGTACCCGACATCGCCGGGCTGCCCGAAGAACTCGTCGCCGAGGTCCGGCGCCGCACCGACGCCGCCGCGCAGGCCGTCGAAGACGCGGTGCGCCGACACACCCTCAGCGAATACGACGGCGACATCGACCTGGTGGTCGCCGAACCCGATCTCGACCGGCACCCAGATCTCGCCGCCACCTGGCAGCGATATGTGCGCGGTCTCGTCGTCGAACATCCGGTGCCGTTCACGCACTCGGAACTGGCCGATGCGGACGCGGTGCGTGCGATCGGCCCGGTGCTCGACAGCGTGCTCGAGCGCCACGACGACCCCCACACCGCGCCCGCCGGGTGCGCACGCAGTGTTACCGCAACGAGGGAGACGCCCTGATGGAAGTACATGATTACCTGCGAATTCTGCAGGCGAGGTGGAAGATCGTCGCCGTCACGACGGTGGTGGCGGTTCTTGCCGCCCTCGGCGCCTCCCTGCTGACCACGCCCCAGTACGAAGCCAAGACACGCCTGTTCGTGTCGACCTCGTCGGGCGCATCGGTGCAGGAGATCTACCAGGGCAACCTGTTCTCGCAGCAGCGAGTCACCTCCTACACCGAACTGCTCGAGGGCACCACCCTCGCGCAGCGCACCCTCGACAAGCTCGGTCTCGGCGAGATGTCGGCCGTCGATCTCGCCGGCAAGGTGACCGCCTCGTCGACCCCCGACACGGTGCTCATCGACACCGCCGTCACCGACGAGTCGCCCGAGCGTGCCCGCGACCTCGCCAACGCACTGTCGGACGAGTTCGTCGTCATGGCACGCGAACTGGAGACCCCCGAGGACGGTGGCCCGCCGACCGCCCGCGTGGTGGTCGAGCAGTACGCGGCTACGCCGTCGGCGCCGGTGACGCCGAAGACCACACGGAACGTCGCGCTGGGTCTGGCCGTCGGTGTGCTGCTCGGCATCGCCCTCGCGGTGCTGCGCGATCGCCTCGACAACACCATCAAGGACCGCAACGCCGTCGAGGAGCTCGCCGGCACCGGTGTGGTGGGTGTGATCCCGCTCGAGAAGGCCCGGCAGGAGGAGCCGGCGATCGTGTTCGCGGACGCCAACAGCGGCGACGCCGAGGCCTACCGGGAGATGCGGACCAACCTGCAGTTCCTCGAGGTCGACAACCCGCCGCGCGCGATCGTTATCACCAGTTCCCTGCCCGGCGAGGGCAAGACCACCACGGCGGTCAACCTGGCCCTGGTGCTCGCCGAGGCCGGTCACTCCGTCGTGCTCGTCGAAGCCGACCTGCGCCGCCCGCGTGTGACCAAGTACCTCGGCACGCTCGGCGACGCCGGCCTGTCGAACGTGCTCGCACACACGGCTGCACTCGAGGACGTGCTCCAGCCGACGCGCTTCGACGGCATGTGGGTGCTCGCGGCCGGCGGTCTGCCGCCCAACCCGTCCGAGCTGCTCGGTTCCGCGCATGCGCGGGAGGTCATCGAGGACCTGCGGTCGCGCTTCGACTACGTCATCATCGACGCGCCGCCGCTGCTGCCCGTCACCGACGCGGCGATCCTCACGAACATCGCCGACGGTGCGCTGCTCATCGCGCGTTACGGCAAGACCACCCGCGAGCAGTTCGCGCGGGCCGTCGGCAACCTGCGGGCGGTCAACGCGCCCGTGCTGGGCACGATCCTGGCGCTGACCCCGACCAAGGGACGCGGCACGGCCTACGAATACCGCTACTACTACAGCTCCGACAAGGACGGTGCTGCTCCGGCAGCCGCCCAGACGAGCACGCCGGCGACGCAGCGTGTCGGAGCGCCGGCACCGACCGCACCGGCCGCCCAGCCGGCTGCGCAGGCTCAGACGACCGCGTCGGCACCCGTCGAGGGACCGGCCCGGCCGCAGAACGGTCAGCATCATGTCGAGCCGCCGGCCACGCAGGCCCACCCGGCGCCGAGCAACGACGCCTACCACTACCGCGCTGCGGAGCAGTTCCCGCCGGCGCCGCAGCCGGCATCGGAGCGATACGGCAGCGAGCCCTACCAGGCGCCGCAGGCGTACTCCGCCGCCGAGCCGCTGTCGCGACCCGTGGTGCACGCACCGCGACGCCCGGTGAACGACTCAGGCTCGGAGAGCGGCGAGGAGAGGTAGCAACAGATCGGCGATCTCGGATCCGACCGTGACGAACGTCTCCTCGTCTCGGCCGATCGGGTCGACGATGTCCTCCGGCCCGGGTGCAGACATCTGCGCCCGGGCCGTCGTCAGTTCTGCGATGGTCCGCGCACCGGTGGCGTTCTGCAGCCGGGCGGCCTCGCGCAGCGTGAACGTCACCCGCATCCTGCGCGGTGCGAGCTGGATGACCTTGGCGCGGTGCCGCTCGCTCATCGTGATGATCATGTCGGAGTCCTCCGCGATCGGCGGGGTGATCCGACGCGCAGCGAATCCGTCCGGATCGCCTCCGAGCTGCTGCAACACGAGTGCCGCGGTGGGTTCCATGCCGTAACCGACCATCGCCCGGGTGCCGGCGCTGTGCGCCGAAAGGTCCTCGCGACCGGCCTCGGCCGCGTATGCGGTGGTCAACCTCTCTGCGGTGGGTGATCGGCAGATGTTTCCGGTACACACATAGAGAATCCGCATTCGGCGATCCTATGGGAGACGCTATCCAGGCGCTCAGGAGCCATCTCCGGGGTGCTCGGTCCCGGCGTACGTCATACGAACGGCCCTCGTGACCCGCCGGTAACGTTCTGTACCATCGTCGGTGATTTCGGGCGCCGGGGGAAGCTGACGCGGCTGGCGCATCCAACGTCGAAGGCGGCTGATGAGTTCTATTCTCGGTGTGACCGTGGGGGAGAGCGCCGTTCGGGTGGTGCGGCCGGTGGATCGAACGACCCCGACGGCGGGGTTCCAGTTCCAGGTGGTCGAAACCGGTAAGGACGATCCGGCGCGGCTGGCGGCAGGCACCCTCGGGGTGCTCTTCCAGACCGGTGTGGCGGGCGATCCGATCGAGCGGGTGGGACTGGTCTATCGCGACCAGGCCCAGGGCGAGCGCCTGCGCGCGGCAATGGCCGTCGAGCACATCGACCGTTACCTGCTCGTCTCCGAACCCGAAGCCGCCGTCACCTATCTGCAGGCCACCGGCGAGCTCGGCAGCAACACCGCCGTCTTCTACGACCTCGGCGACGCCGGGCTCACCGTCACCGTCGTCGACCTCGTCTCCCGCGAGGTGCTCGCCGAACGCACCGACAGCATCGGCGGCCGCGTCTTCGACAACGTGATCCGCGACCACCAGCTCGACACCAACGGTGTGTGGCGCCCCGACGACCCCGCCACCGACGACGAATTGTCGGCCCAGTGCCGCGAGGCCAAGGAGAAGCTCTCGCAGAGCGAGACCGTGGCCGTACCGGGCGCGGCAGGGGTCGTGCTCATGTCGCGCGAGACCTTCGATCCGCTCATCGCGCAGTGCGTCGAGTCGTCGGCGCAATTCGTGCACCAGGTGATCTCCCGTGCCGGTCGCAACCCCGAGGCCGTGGTCCTGCTCGGCGGCGGCGCGCACATCCCGCTCGTGCAGGAGGTGCTGCGCTCCTGGCTCGGCCTGCCCCTGGTGGTGCCGCACGAGCCCGAACTCGTCCTCGCCAAGGGCGGGGCCCTGGCCGCCGCGCAACCGGCCACCTCGCAACCGGTGAGCACCCTCACGCGCATCGTGCCGGGTCAGCCCCC
The DNA here is from genome assembly GCF_000801125.1 of Rhodococcus sp. Chr-9. NCBI lineage: Bacteria > Bacillati > Actinomycetota > Actinomycetes > Mycobacteriales > Nocardiaceae > Rhodococcus > Rhodococcus sp. Chr-9. The sequence continues at coordinate 454,444 of NZ_JTIZ01000089.1, read as the reverse complement.
GTCGACGAGCGCCGACACCGAGCAGATCCCGGTCGTCGCCGCCGCGGCCGCTGCGCCCACGGCTGCCGCCACCGGTGCGGAGTCCGCCGACGCGAAGAAGCCATGGTGGTCGTCGCTGGCCGGTCGCGGTCCGTCGGTCAGCGGCAGGCAGATCTCCGGCGCCGGGATCGCGGGCACGGCTCTCGCGGTCGTCGCGGTCATCGGCGTGGCGCTGAGCACCGGCTTCACGAGTTCGTCGACCGACGAGACGAGCCCCACCCAGTCGTACATCCCGACGACCACCAACGCGCCGCGGCAGAACCCCGCGCCGGCGGTAGCGCCCACGCAGGTCACCACGACCACCACGGTCGAGCAGGAGCCGGCTCCGACCACCCATTCACCGCGCCCGGTTCCGCCGGCCCCCGAACCTCCGCCCGCTCCGGCTCCGACCATCCCGGGGCTGGGAGTGCCGGTCCCGACGCTGCCGCCGCTGCCGACGATCGAGCTGCCGCCGCTGCCGCAGATCCGGCTTCCCTGAGTCACCCGCTCACGCGCGTCGCGCGTGCCGGCCGCCCGTCTGCTGTCCGGGGGCGTCGGTACGCGCGAGCACGGCGGCGATCGCCGTGGTGAGCGGCACCGACAACGTGAGCGCGATGCCGCCGACGCATGCGCGGACCAGCTCGATCGCCACGGCGTCGCTCGTGATCACATCGGTGATCGACCGCCCGGCCACCGAGAACAGCAGCAGGAGAGGCAGCGCGCCGCCCGCGTAGGCGAGGACGAGCGTGTAGACGGTGCTGGCGATGTGGTCGCGGCCCACGCGCATCGCCGCCGAGAAGATCTCACGACGCGACGACTCGGGATCGAGCCCGGCGAGTTCGAAGGCCGACGACGCCTGCGTGATGGTGACGTCGTTGAGCACACCGAGCGAGCCGATGATGAATCCCGCCAGCAGTAGGCCCGAGATCGACACGTGCCCGATGTACAACTGCACGTCGGTGTTCTGTTCCTCCGACAGACCGGTCAGATGTGTCATGCGGATCGCGACGTAGGACAGCAGGGCCGCGACGACCATCGAGGCGAGCGTGCCGAGCAGCGCCGAACTGGTCCTCAGATTCACACCGTGCGCCAGATACAGCACCGCGTAGAGGATCAGTGCACCGCCGACCAGTGCGACCGGCACGGCGGGTTTGCCGTCCAGGAGCGCCGGGAGCATGAACACCACCAGCACACCGAACGCGACCACCAGGCCGATCAGGGCCCGCAGACCGCGCCAGCGGGCGATCGCGACCACCACGACAGCGAACACCGCGACCACCAGCGCGAGCGGGAAGCCGCGGGCGTAGTCGTAGAAGGAGTACTGGGTGGCGCCCGCCGGATCGGTCTGGCGGACGAGACGGATCTCGTCGCCGGCCTGTAGATCGGGCTGACCCGGGCCGGGGATCACCTCGAGGAGCGTCCGGGCACCGTCGTCGGGACCGGATTCGATGGCGACGATGCTGCGTTCGCAGTCGAAGGCGTTGCTCGAGGGAGGGGACGGCTCACCGGTGAAGACGCGCCCGAAGGACGCGCTGCCGCACGGGCCGGTGTTCTGCTCGACGACCGTTCCGGCTTCGGTGACGACCGCGCCGCCGCTACTCGTCTGAAAGGGGGCGGGGATGTCCACGGCACGGCTGCTCGGCCATAACAGGGCGGTGCCGAAGAGCACCAGGAGACCGATCGCAGCCAGCAGGCCGACCACGATCTTCGCGGCGATGGGTCCGAGTGGGATGGGACTTTCGTCCTGCCCGTGTCCGTGGCCGAAATGGCCGTGTCCGTGATTCACCCGGACAGGCTAGCCAAGAGGCGAGATGGTTGGGGCTGGTGGTGGCGGGGAGCAGGGGGGGTGTCCCCGCCACCGTCACCTGATCTCGCACAGGGGGGATGGCGATCGATCAGGGAGCCCGGCACAGTGCGTAGTGCTTAGTGCCATAAGACAAATTACTGGTTCCGACCCCGGATTGGGGAGGGGTTGGCATGTGTCGATGGTCACGAAGCCGACAAACTGTCCGTTCGGGTAGGTCGACCGTGCCTCTAAACAGGGACTTTGGTCCCGAAAGGCACAACATAACTGTTCGGCAACGATTGCCAGCCCGGGGTCGGAAGCCCTGTTCCTACTGTTTGTAGGAGGACAGGAAGTTACCGATCCGCTCGATCGCCACCGCCAGGTCGCGTGCCCACGGCAGCGTGACGATGCGCAGATGGTCGTGGTTCGGCCAGTTGAAGCCCGTGCCCTGCGTGACGAGGATGCGCTCCTGCAGCAGCAGATCCTGCACGAGCTTCTCGTCGTCGTGGATGTCGTAGACCTCCGGATCCAGACGCGGGAAGGCGTAGAGCGCACCGCGCGGCTTCACGCAACTCACGCCCGGGATGGCGTTGAGGCGCTCCCACGCGACGTCGCGCTGCTCGAGCAGGCGCCCACCGGGCCGTACCAGGTCCTCGATGCTCTGATAGCCGCCGAGCGCCACCTGGATGGCGTGCTGGGCCGGCACATTGGGGCACAAGCGGGTCGAGGCGAGCAGGTCGACGCCCTCGAGGAAGCCCTCTGCGTGATCCTTCGGGCCGGTGATGACCATCCAGCCCGACCGGTAGCCGGCGACCCGGTACGCCTTCGACAGGCCGTTGTAGGTCAGGCAGAGCAGGTCGGGGGCCAGCGACGCGAGGGAGACGTGCTTCGAATCGTCGTACAGGATCTTGTCGTAGATCTCGTCGGCGAGCAGCAGCAACTGGTGCTTGCGGGCGAGGCGCACGATCCCCTCGAGCACCTCGTGCGAGTACACGGCGCCCGTCGGGTTGTTCGGGTTGATCACCACGATCGCCTTGGTGCGGTCGGTGATCCGGGACTCGATGTCGTCGAGATCCGGGTTCCAGTCGTTGGTCTCGTCGCACAGATAGTGCACGGGGGTGCCACCGGCGAGCGAGGTCATCGCCGTCCACAACGGATAGTCGGGTGCCGGGATGAGCACCTCGTCGCCGTCGTCGAGCAGGGCCTGCATGGTGATGGTGATGAGCTCGGAGACTCCGTTGCCCAGGTAGACATCGTTGATGTCGAACTTCGGGAAGCGCGGCACGAGCTCGTAGCGCGTGACGATCGCGCGACGGGCGGAGGCGATGCCCTTGGACTCCGAGTAGCCCTGCGCGTGGGGCAGCGCCGCGATCATGTCCTGCACGATCGTGTCGGGCGCCTCGAACCCGAACGGTGCGGGGTTGCCGATGTTGAGCTTGAGGATGCGATGCCCCTCGGCCTCGAGCCGCGCGGCGTGGGCGTGCACCGGCCCGCGGATCTCGTAGAGCACGTTCTGGAGCTTCGACGACTGCTCGAGCCGACGGCTGATGTGATGGTGAAGTTGGCCTTGCTCCTCGATAGTCACGGCTTACATCGTGCCACCGTGCCGCAACAGGATTTCATCCGCGTTTTGCCGGTTGCGGTAACGAGTTGGGAAACAAGGCGCGACGAATGTCCGGATCAATGCGATGATCGAGGTCCATCTAGGCCTCACGTCGGGGTGACGTGGGGGAATGCAAGGAGCAAGTGGTATGGCGCAGGGCACTGTCAAGTGGTTCAACGCGGAAAAGGGCTTCGGCTTCATCGAGCAGGATGGTGGGGGAGCAGACGTTTTCGTCCATTACTCCGAGATCCAGGGTTCGGGCTTCAAGACCCTGGACGAGGGGGCACGAGTCGAGTTCGAGATCGGCCAGGGGCAGAAAGGCCCGCAGGCTCAGGGTGTGCGCGCCATCTAGGTCGCACTCTTTCGAGAATTCCGCGTTCGACGGCGTCGCACTTCCGGTGCGGCGCCGTCGTCGTGTGCTCTCCATCACAGTCGGGAGGCGTAGGCCTACCCGTCGGTAAGTACTGCTTGTAAGGTATATCCGGTTCGTGGGGTAACAGTTTGTTTTCTCCGGTGCGGGGGGATTCGTACCGGACGGTTTTTCCTTCCTGGGGGATTGGTGTTTGTGGATTCGGCTACTCCTCGCAGTGCGACACACGATCGATGGACCGACCCCAAGAAACGCCTCTGGCTGTACGGACTCGTCGTCCCCCTGAGCCCCTTCATCGCCTACTTCCTCGTCGAATACCTCCACCTCGGCGTCTTCTGGGCCACCGGTGCACTGGTCATCGCCGTCGTCTGCCCGTTGGTCGACGCGTTCGCGAGGCTGGACACGAGCAATCCGCCCGAGAGCGTGATGCGGACGCTCGAGAACGACCGGTACTACCGCTACTGCACCTATCTCTATCTCCCACTGCAATACGCGGGCCTGACATTCGGGTGCTGGATGTGGGTGTCGCAGCCCATGGGCGGCGCCGAACGATTCGCGATGGCCGCCACACTCGGCATCGTCGGCGGTGTCGGCATCAACGCGGCGCACGAACTCGGACACAAGCGCACCACCATCGAGCGGCGCCTCGCGAAGATCGCGCTCGCCCAGTCGTTCTACGGCCACTTCTACGTCGAACACAATCGGGGGCACCACGCCCGTGTGGCGACCCCGGAGGACCCGGCCACCGCCCGCATGGGAGAGAGCTACTGGCGCTTCCTGCCCCGTTCGGTGTTCGGCAGCCTCCGTTCCGCGATCCGTTACGAGAAGGGCCGGCTCGAACGTCGCGGCACGTCGTTCTGGAATCTGCGGCACAACGACATCCTCAACGCATGGGCGCTGAGCGTCGTCCTCTACGCGGTGCTCATCGCCGTGTTCGGCTGGTCGATCGCCCCGTGGCTCGTCGTCCAGGCCGTCATGGCGATCATGTTCCTCGAAGGCGCCAACTATCTCGAGCACTACGGGCTGCTGCGCGAGAAGCGACCGGACGGCAGTTACGAACGCGTGCAGCCCCAGCACAGCTGGAACAGCAACCACGTGTGCTCCAACCTGTTCCTCTACAACCTGCAACGGCACAGCGACCATCACGCCAATCCGCTGCGCCGCTACCAGACCCTGCGGTCGATGCCGCAGGCGCCGCAGCTACCCGCCGGTTACGCGGTATTGATCATCCTGGCCCTCTTTCCGCCGCTGTGGCGACGGGTGATGGACCCGCGACTGCTCGAGCACTACAGTCACGATTTCTCGCGAATCAATATTGAGCCTGAGAAACGAAATGCGATTCAGGCACGATACGGTGGTCGCAGTTAGGCGCCATGTCGGGGAGACCGCGCCGTTTCTGTGATGCGCACACCCGTGCGGATCATGCGCGCCCGGGGAGATAAGTGGAACAGCAGTATGTGCCTGCATCGTCGCAGTTCGGGGAGGCCGGCGACGGTTTCCCGCTCTCGTCGGCCCAACGCGGGATCTGGTTCGCCCAGCATCTGCTCGGCGACATTCCACTGACCATCGCCCAGTACGTCGACGTCCGAGGCGAATTCGATCCCGAGATCTTCGCGGACGCCGGCGCCGCCACCGCCCGCGAACTGGGCACCGGCATGCTCCGCATCTTCGAGGTCGACGGCCACCCCCGTCAGGTCATCGACCACGACCTCGAGGACCGCGCCACGATTCTCGACCTGCGCGACGAGGACGATCCCGAAGCAGCGGCCATCGCCTGGATGCGCGCCGAGTACCGCACGCCCCTCGACATGCTCGAGGACCGGCTGATCGTCTGCGCGGTCCTGCGAATCGCCGACGACCGCCATTTCGTCTACACCCGGATCCACCACATCGCCCTCGACGGCTACGGGGCGACCACCTTCGACACCCGCACCGCCGAGCGTTACAGCGCCGCGGTACAGCAGCGCGAACCCGCCCGCTTCGACGTCAGTCCGCTGCCGGAGATCGTCGAGGACGAACAGCGCTACCGCGACTCGGCCCGGTTCGAGAGCGACCGCGCCTACTGGGCCGACCGCATCCGCGACCTGCCGCACCCCATCAGCCTCGCCGGTCGCGCCGCGCCCGTCGGCCCGCACCCGGTCCGGTTCAGTGCGCCCCTGCCCGAACGTGTCGAGGCCGCGATCGACCGGATGATCGCCGAGCGCGAGAAGACCACGACCTTCGCGACCGTGGTCGCAGCGGCCTTCGCGGCCTTCCTCGCCCGCGTCACCGGTGAGACCGACGTGGTCCTCAGCCTCCCGGTCTCGGCGCGCACCACCGTCCGCCTGCGTCGCTCCGGCGGCATGGTCTCCAACGTCGTCCCGATCCGCGTCGGTGTCGAACCGGACGGTAGCCGCGACGATCTGATCGACCGGATGCAGCTCGAATTCACCGGGGCACTGCGTCACCAGCGGTACCGGCACGAGGACATGCGCCGCGACACCGGCTACGGCAGCGCCGACCGCGGATTCTTCGGGCCCGCGGTCAACGTCATGATGTTCGACCACGAGATCCGCTACGGCGATTCGGTCGGCCGCCGGCACGTGCTGAGCACCGGCCCGGTCGACGACCTCTCGCTCAACATCTACCCGAGCGCGCCGGGGCAGCCCGCCCACATCGACCTCGAGGCCAACCCCCACCTGTACACGGTCGACGAACTGCGCTCGCACCACACACGATTTGTCGAGTATCTCGGCGAACTCGCCGACTCCGACCGCACCATCGGCACACTGACGGTCCTGCACGACGACGAATACGAGAGCCTCGTCCCGTATCGAGGACTGCCCGCCCAGCCCGTGCGGCTGTTCGCCGACTTCCTCGCCGACGGTGTGCGCCGCAATCCCGACGGCGTCGCGATCATCGACGGCGACCGGCAGGTCACCTACCGCGAACTCGACGATCTTTCTACACGTCTCGCCGCACAGCTCGTCGACGCCGGGGCCGCCCCCGAGACCTTCGTGGCACTGAGCATGGACCGCGGCGCCGATGCGCTGATCGCGGTGTGGGCGGTGGCGAAGACCGGCGCGGCCTTCGTCCCGATCGATCCGGCGCTCCCGGCCGACCGGATCGCCTACATGGTCGATGATTCCGGTGCACAGCTCGGACTCACCGTGCAGAGCCGGATCACAGACCTGCCGTCCGGGCCCCGCTGGATCACCGTGGACGACCCGCTCCCCTCGGATATCGACGTCGAGGTCGTGCGCTCGCCGGCCGTGCCGGAGAACCCGGCGTACATGATCTACACCTCGGGCTCCACCGGAACCCCGAAGGGCGTGGTCGTCACCCATCGCGGGCTCGCGACCTTCGCCGCCGACACCCGCCCCGAACTCGCCCTCGGCACCGACTCGCGGATGCTGCGGTTCTCCTCGGCGAGCTTCGACGCGTCGATCTTCGAGATGCTGCAGGCCTTCAGCGCCGGAGCGGCCATGGTCGTGGCGCCGCCGCACGTTCTCGGCGGCAACGAACTCGTCGACGTCCTGCGCGCCCACCGGGTCACGCACATCGTCTCGGCGCCCACCGTCCTCAACACCGTCGACCCCGCGGGCCTGCCCGATCTCGAGGCCGTCGTCGTCGGCGGCGACGTGTGCACCGCCGACCTCGTCGAACGCTTCGCTCCCACCTGCCGGTTCACCAACAGCTACGGCCCCACCGAGACCACCATCGTCGTCACCGCCGGAGACCCCCTGGCACCCGGCGACCCGATCACCATCGGCCGTCCCCTCGACGGTGTCGTCGCCGTGGTGCTCGACCGTCGCCTGCGACCGGTGCCCGTCGGATTCGTCGGCGAGTTGTATCTCGGCGGACCGGCTTTGGCGCGCGGCTACCACAGCCGTCCCGGGCAGACCGCGGATCGATTCGTGGCCAACCCCTTCGAACCCGGCACGCGCCTGTACCGCACCGGCGACGAGGTGCGGTGGACGCCCGATCACCAACTCGACTTCGTGGGCCGCTCCGACTTCCAGGTGAAGATCCGCGGATTCCGCATCGAACTGGGCGAGATCGACACCGCCCTGCTCGACCAGGACGGCGTCGACTTCGCGACGACCGTCGTGCACGACAGCGGCAGTTCCGTCGTCCCCGTGTCGTACGTACGTATGGAATCCGGCGCGACCTTCGACATGCAGGGACTGCTCGACGGTGTCGTCCGCGTTCTCCCGGCGCACATGGTGCCCGCGGCCGTCGTCGAACTCACCGAGATCCCGGTGACTCCCGCCGGCAAACTCGACCGCGCCGCGCTCCCCGCACCGCAGTTCGCCACCGCAGAATTCCGCGCCCCCGAAACCGACTCCGAACGCCTCCTCGTCGAGGTCGCCGCCGGACTGCTCGACGTCGAACGCATCGGTGTCGACGACTCGCTGTTCGCCCTCGGCGCCGACAGCATCGTCGCGATGCAGTTCGCCGCCCGCGCCAAGGCCGCCGGACTGCACATCACCGCCCGGCAGATCTTCGAACACAAGACGATCGCGGCGCTCGCGCGGGTCGCCACCGCCGTGCCCACCGCCCTCGTCCTCGACGAACTGCCCGGCGGGGGAGTGGGCGACATCCCGATCACGCCGATCGTGCACGAGATGCTCGGGCGTGGTGACTATTCCACCTTCGCGCAGGCCGTCCTCGTCTCCACCCCCGCGGATCTGACCTACGACGATCTGCGGGCCGCGCTCGCTGCCGTCGTCGCCCGGCACGACATCCTGCGGTCCACGCTGCGCGACGGGCAGTGGCGGACGCACGCCGAACTGCCGGACCTCGATGCGTGGATCACCCGCGTCCCGGTCGCCGACGCTACCGAATCCGATTCTCTCGTCGACCGTGAATGCGACGCTGCCGCACAGGATCTCGATCCGGAATCCGGTCTCGTGCTGCGTGCCGTGTGGTTCGACGTCGCCGAGCCGGTCGGGCAGGGTCGCCTGCTGCTCGTCGCACACCACCTGGTGGTCGACGGCGTGTCGTGGCGGGTACTGCTGCCCGACCTCGGCCAGGCCTGGATGCAGGTCGCGGCAGGACAGACACCGTCGCTGCCCGAGGTGGGTACCTCCTACCGCCGCTGGGCGCACGCCCTGCACGACACCGCCCGCGACCACGTCGGTGAACTCGACCACTGGACCGAAACCCTCGGTGGTGCAGCACCGCTCACCGCAGTCGCGTCGCTCGACCCGGAGATCGACATCCTGGCGACCACCGCGACCGTCCGGGTCGATCTCGACCCGAGTGTGACCGACGCGGTGCTCACCCGACTGCCCGAGCTGTACGGCAGCGGCACCGCCGACGGTCTGCTCACCGCCCTCGCGCTCGCCGCCGCCCAGGACGGGCAGCGTTCGTTGCTGCTCACCCTCGAAGGACACGGCCGCGACCTCGACGCCACCGGCACCGTCGACCTTGCCCGCACCGTCGGCTGGTTCACCAGCGCGTATCCCGTGCGCCTCGACCTCGCCGACGACCTCGACCCCGCCGACGCCGCCGCCGGAGGACGCGCGAGCGCCACCGCGATCAAGGCCGTCAAGGAACGTCTCGCCGCCGTCCCGAACAACGGCGTGGGATACGGCATCCTGCGCCACCTCGATCCGGAGGCATCGCCGGTCCTCGCCGCCCTGCCCACCGCGCAGGTGTCGTTCAACTATCTCGGCCGTCTCACCTCCGGCCACATCGCCGACGAGATCCGTGAGATCGGCTGGGTGCCGCTCGATCTCGCCCTCGACCCCAACCGCGCATCACGGATGGCCGCATCGGTCGCCGTCGACATCAACGCGATGGTCGTCGACGGCCCCGACGGTGCGCACCTCACCGCGTCGTTCACCTACGTGCCGCGGGTGATCTCCGCCGAGACGGTCGGCGCGCTCGCCGAACGGTGGAAGGACGCACTCGTCGGCCTGGCCGCCCACACGCAGCGACCCGACGCCGGTGGTCTCACCCCGTCCGACGTGCCGCTCGTGCACACCCGCCAGCAGCAGATCGAGCAGTGGGAGAACCGCTTCGGTCGCCTCGTCGACATCTGGCCGCTCTCGCCGCTGCAGACCGGTCTGGCCTTCCACGCCGCGCTGTCCGTCGACGCGGTCGACGTCTACACGGCACAGCTGCGTCTCGACCTCGCAGGGGAAGTCGATGCCGGTCGCTGGCAGGCAGCGTTCGCATCGTTGCTCGCACGACACGCCGCCCTGCGCACGGCCTTCGTGCACGACGGTTCCGGCAGCCCGGTCCAGCTCGTCCTGGATCACGTCGAGATGCCATGGCGCCAGGCCGATCTCACCGGATCGTCCGACCCGCAGCACGACCTGCAGACGCTCCTCGACAGCGAACGCTTCGCCCGCTTCGACCTCGCGCACCCACCGCTGTTGCGCGCCGTACTCGTCCGGCTCCCCGAGCAGCGCGCCGTCCTCGCCCTCACCAACCACCACATCGTGCTCGACGGCTGGTCGATGCCGCTGCTCGTGCGCGAACTCCTCGTCGGCTACGCCGCCGGCGGTCAGGCGGCGCTGCCCACCCCCGCGTCCTACCGCGACTACCTGACCTGGCTCGACCGGCAGGACACCGACCGCGCCCTCGACGCGTGGGCCGAGGCGTTCGCCGACCTCGACGAACCCACGCTGGTCGCACCCGGAGCCACCGACGCCGTCGACGACGCACCCGCCCAGATCGACATCGACCTCGACGCCGACGACATCGACGCCCTCGCACGGCTCTCGCGACGCACCGGCGCGACGCTCAACACCATCGTCCAGACCGCCTGGGGCCTGCTGCTCGCCCGGCACTGGGGTACCCGCGACGCGGTGTTCGGCGCAACCGTCTCCGGGCGGCCCGCCGACCTGCCCGACGTCGAGAACATGCTCGGCCTGTTCATCAACACCCTGCCCGTGCGGGTGCGGATCGACGAGACCGAGTCGGTCGCCGACCTCGTGCTGCGCCTGCAGGGTGAACAGACCGCCCTGCTCGACCAGCAGTTCGTCGGCCTCGGCGCCATCCAGGACCGCATCGGCACCGGCACCCTCTTCGACACGCTCACCGTCTTCGAGTCGTATCCCGTCGACCGCGCCGGCTTCGACGAGAACACCGACATCGCCGGCATGCGCGTCACCGACGTCGACGCCCGCGACGCCACGCATTACCCGCTCTCGCTCATGGCGTTGCTCGAACCCCACCTGCGGTTGAGCCTGCGCTACCGCACCGACGTCTTCGACGCCGCGACCGTCGACGACCTCGCCCGCCGCTTCACACAGATCCTGAAGTTCGTCGCCGAGCGCCCCGACGATGCCGTCGGCGCCGTCGACGTGTTCCTGCCCGGCGAACGCGAACGGGTCCTCGAGTCCTGGAACCACACCGCGCACCCCGTGCCCGCCGGAGATGTCGTCGCGTTGTTCGAGCAGCAGGTCGCGCGGACACCCGATGCGCCGGCCGTCGTCGTCGACGGATCGGCGTCGACCTACGCCGAGTTCGCGTCCGACGTGCGCCGTTTCGCCCGTCGGCTCCTGGCCGAGGGTGTCGCTGCGGAAACGCGCGTCGCCGTGGCGGTTCCGCGCTCCTACGACCAGCTGGTCGCGATCTACGCCGTGCTCGCCGCCGGTGGAGCGTACGTGCCGGTCGATCCCGACCAGCCGGCCCAGCGCACCGCCCACGTTCTCACCACCGCCTCGCCGCAGCTCGTGCTCGCGACCGACGAGACCCGCGACAGCCTGCCCGCCGGCCTGCGCGTGCTCGATGTGTCCGACGTCGACGGGTACGCCGGCGACCCGCTGACCGACGACGAACGACCCGCACTCCGCCCCGGCAACCTCGCCTACGTGCTGTTCACGTCCGGCTCGACGGGCCGGCCCAAGGGTGTCGCGGTGACGCACGGCGCCCTGCACAACCAGCTCGCGTGGATGCGCGCGGCCTTCGCGCCGGACGCCGCCGACACGGTGCTCTACAAGACACCCTTCACCTTCGACGCGTCGGTGTGGGAGTTGTTCCTTCCGCTGCAGAGCGGGGCGCGGCTGGTGGTCGCCGACCGCGACGGGCACGCCGACCCCGCCTACCTCGCGTCGGTCGTCCACCGCGAACGCGTCACCGTCGCGCAGTTCGTGCCGTCGGTGCTCGACCTGTTCGTCGCCGAGGTACAGCACGCGGGCATCGACGCCTCGTCGCTGCGCGCGGTGTTCTCCGGCGGTGAAGCACTCCGGGCGTCCACCGCCGCCCGCGTCCGCGAAGTCCTCGGCGCCGAGGTCCACAACCTCTACGGCCCGACGGAGACGACGGTGCAGGTCGCGCACCGCACCGCGATGGTGCAGGTCGCGCACCGCATCGCGCGCCGCGACGATGCCGAGCAGGTGCCGCTCGGCCGACCCGTGTGGAACACCCGTTTCCTCGTCCTCGACGCGGTGCTGCGTCCGGTGCCCGTCGGGGTGCCGGGTGAGCTGTACGTGGTGGGCTCGCAGGTCGCGCGGGGCTACCAGGCCGGTCCCGCCGTCACCGCCGACCGCTTCGTCGCGAACGCCTTCGGGAACTCGGGCGATCGGATGTACCGCACCGGCGACCGCGTCCGGTGGAACCGCGACGGCGAACTCGAATACCTCGGCCGTACCGACTTCCAGGTCAAGCTCAACGGTCAGCGCGTCGAACTCGGCGAGATCGAGAGCGCCCTGCTCACGCATCCCGGCATCACGCAGGCCGTCGTCACGCTGCGCACCGGCCGGCACGGCGACTATCTCGCCGCCTACGCCGTCGCCACCGGTGAGCGGCCGGACGAGAACGCGGTCCTCGCGTCCGTCGCCGACCGCGTGCCCCGGCACATGGTGCCGTCGGTGCTCGTGCTGCTCGACGACCTGCCCGTCACCGCGCACGGCAAGGTCGACCGGGCGGCCCTGCCGGAACCGGACTTCGACGCCTCCGCCGCCTACGTCGCGCCGCGCACCGATACCGAGGCCGCCGTCGCCCGCATCATGGGCGAGCTGCTCGAGGTCGAGCAGGTCGGTGCGTCGTCGAACTTCTTCCAGCTCGGCGGGAACTCGCTCGGCGCAACCCGATTGATCGCCCGCGTCAACGAGACGTTCGACGCCACCATCGGCATCCGCGCGCTGTTCGACGAGCCCACCGTCGAAGGCCTCGCCGCCGCCGTCGACCGTGCCCGCGGCACCGGTGCCGCGGCGACCGTTCCCACGGCCGGGCCGCGCCCCGACCGGATTCCGTTGTCGCCGGCGCAGACCCGCATGTGGTTCGTCAACCGGTTCGACCCCGGCTCCGGCGCCTACAACGTCGGCGCGGCTCTACGGCTGCGCGGCGACCTCGACCTCGACGCCCTGCGCGCGGCGGTCGTCGACATCCTCGAACGGCACGAAACACTTCGGACGACATACCCGGACTCCGATGCCGGTCCGTACCAGAACATCCTCTCCGTCGACGACGCGCTGCGGGATCGTCCCCTGCTCGTCGCCGGCACGGAGACGGTCGCGGAAGACGACCTTTCCGAACGTATCCGGACGCTGACCGCACGCGGATTCGATATCACCGTCGAACCGTCCCTCGAGCTGACATTGCTCGAGTGTGCCGACGGCAGCCACGTCGTCGTGATGGTCGTGCACCACATCGCCATCGACGGCTGGTCCACCCAGGTCCTCGCCACCGATCTCGTGCTCGCCTACTCTGCGCGCGCCACAGGTGGGGCACCGCTCTGGGAGCCGCTGCCGCTGCAGTACGCCGACTACGCACTGTGGATGCGCGAGCTGCTCGGCGCACCGGGCGAACCCACCGAGATCGCCGCGCGCGAACTCGACCACTGGACCGCGACACTCGCCGGCGCACCGGCGCTGCTCGAACTGCCCACCGATCGGCCGCGACCCGCGAGCTCGTCGTTCCGGGGCGCCGCGGTGCCGTTCACCGTCGATCCCGAGACCGTCCGCCGCCTCGACGCCTACGCGCAGGCCCACGGCGTGAGCCGGTTGATGGTGCTGCACGCCGCGCTCGCCGTGTTGCTCGCCCGGCTCGGAGCGACCGACGACGTGTCCGTGGGCACGCCGGTCGCCGGTCGCGGCGACCGCCGCCTCGACAACCTCATCGGTATGTTCGTCAACACAGTGGTGTTGCGGACCCCTGTCGATCCGGCTGCGGGCTTCGACGACATCGTCGCCACCGTCCGCGACGTCGACCTCGACGCCTTCGCCCACATCCAGGTGCCGTTCGAGCAGGTCGTCGAGGCCGTCGACCCCGTGCGGTCGCAGAACAGCGCACCGCTGTTCCAGGTCGCGCTGTCGGTCGAGGAAGCGCACCCCAGCGACCTCGAACTGCCCGGGTTGCGGGTCGAACCGATCGTGCCCGACTTCGGCATCGCCAAGTTCGACCTGGAGTTCACGCTCCGCGACGACAACGGTGCCCTGGCCGGCACCCTCACCTACGCCACCGACCTGTTCGACGCGTCCACCGCCGCCCGCACCACCGAGCGCTGGAACCGCATATTGGCGCAGCTGCTCGACGACCCGCGCAGCCCCGTCGGCGACCTGCCGTATCTCGACGCCGACGAAACCGCCCGGGCACTCGACGCGGCCCGACCGGAACCGATCCGGATCCGGACGCTGCCGGAGATCCTCGCGGCCGGCGTCGCCGCGTCGCCGAACGGTGTTGCCGCCGTGGACAAGACGCGACAGCTCACCTACCGCGACCTCGACGAGCGTTCCAACGCTCTGGCCCGTGTCCTCGTCACCGAGGGTGCCGGACCGGAAACCGTGGTGGCCCTGGCCTTCGAGCGGACGATCGAGTCGCTGGTCGCGGTGTGGGCGGTCGCGAAGACCGGCGCGGCGTTCGTGCCGATCGACGTGAAGCTGCCCGTCGACCGCATCGCGTTCATGCTCTCGGACTCGGGTGCCGCCTTCGGCCTGACCATGAGCGGGATCGCTCCGGCCGTCGACTTCCGTTGGCTCGTGCTGGATTCCGACGGCATCGTCGACCGGTGCGCCGAGGTGTCGACCGCCGCGCTCGACGTCGGCGTCGCACCCGACGCCGCGGCGTACATGATCTACACGTCCGGCTCGACCGGCACCCCGAAGGGCGTCGTCGTCACGCACCGGGGCCTCAACGCCTTCACCGCCGAATGCCGCACCGAACTCGGGCTCAGCGCGCAGGCGCGGGTGCTGCGATTCTCCTCGGCGAGCTTCGACGCGTCGGTGTTCGAGATCCTCGCCGCCTTCGGTGCCGGAGCCACCATGGTGGTTGCGCCGCCCGAGATCGTCGCCGGTGCCGACCTCGAAACATTCCTGCTGCGCCACAACGTCACCCACGTGCTCACCGCACCGGCCGCGCTCGGTGGCGTCGACCCGGCGAGGCTGCCGGATCTCGAGGCCGTCGTGGTCGGTGGCGACGTGTGCCCGCCTGAGCTGGTCGAGCGGTTCGCGCCGCGTTGCCGGTTCGTCAACAGTTACGGCCCCACCGAGACCACGATCGTCATCACGATGACCGACCCGCTGGTCGCGGGCGGAGCCATCACCATCGGCCGGCCCATCCGGAGCGCCGGTGCCGTCGTGCTCGACGCACGCCTGCAGCCGGTGCCCGACGGAGTGCTGGGCGAGCTGTATCTGGCGGGCCAGGCGCTCGCCCGCGGCTACCACGACCGACCTGGGATGACGGCCTCGCGGTTCGTCGCGAACCCGTTCACCGGTGGGCTCATGTACCGCACGGGCGACCTCGTGCGCCGACGCGCGTCGGGCGAGCTCGAGTTCGTCGGCCGCAGCGACGCACAGGTCAAGCTGCGTGGTCTGCGCATCGAACTCGGCGAGATCGAGGCGGCGCTGAGCCGTCAGGACAGCGTCGCGCACGCCGTCGTGGACGTCTACCGCGACGCCCACACCGGCGAACGGCTCGTCGGCTACGTCGTGCCCTGCAACGGCGCCGAGGTCGATGCCGATGCGCTGCGCAGCGCCGTCGCCGACGTCCTGCCGTCGTACATGGTGCCCTCGCAGATCGTGCCGATCGAGACGGTGCCCGTCACGGTCAACGGCAAGCTCGATCGTAAGGCGCTGCCCGCTCCCGATCCGGTGACCCGCGAGTTCCGTGCCCCCACCAACCCCGTCGAGGAGACGGTGGCCGAGATCGTCGCCGAACTGCTCGGCGTCGAACGCGTGGGCCTCGACGACGACTTCTTCGCGCTCGGCGGCAACTCGCTCATCGCAACGCGCCTGGTGGCCCGCATCGGGGAAGCGCTCGGCACCACGGTGCCGGTGCGCGTGGTGTTCGAGGGATCGACCGTGCAGGCGCTCGCCGAGACCGCCGGCTCGCACATCGGCATGGGGGAGCGGCTGCCGCTCGTGCCGCAGGAGCGTCCCGCGCGGGTGCCGCTGTCGTACGCGCAGCAACGCATGTGGTTCCTCAACTGCTTCGACCCGACGTCGCCGCTCTACAACATCCCGCTTGCAGTGCGCCTGCACGGCGACCTCGACGTCGACGCCCTCACCGCCGCCGTCCGCGACGTGCTCGACCGGCACGAAGCACTGCGCACGGTGTTCCCGGAACACGAAGACGGGCCGTCGCAGCACGTACTCGCCACCGGCGACGTGCCGCTCGACCTCACCCCGATCGACACCCCCGACACCGGCGCACTGCACACCGCGATCGCCCGAGTGGTGGGACGCGGCTTCGACGTCACGCGGGAGGTCCCCATCCGCGGCGCGCTGTTCCGCGAGAGCGACCGTACCCACGTGCTCGTGGTGGTCGTGCACCACATCAGCGCCGACGGCGCGTCGACCGTGCCCCTGGCCCGCGACGTCCTCGTCGCCTACTCCGCGCGCCTCGACGACGCACAGCCGTCCTGGGAGCCGTTGCCGGTGCAGTACGCCGACTTCGCGCTGTGGCAGCGCACAGTGCTCGGCGACCCGCAGGATCCGCGGGCCCCGATCGCGCAGCAACTCGACTACTGGACCTCGGTCCTCGCCGACACCCCGGCCGTGCTCGAACTGCCCGCCGACCGGCCGCGACCCGCGGCGGCGTCATACCGGGGTGCCAACACCGGTTTCCGGATCGCCCCCGAGGTCCTCGCCCGCGTCGACCGTCTCGCGCACGCCCACGGCGCGACCCGCTTCATGGTCCTGCACGCCGCGCTCGCCGTGCTGCTCGCGCGTCTCGGCAGCACCGAGGACGTGTCGGTGGGCACGCCGGTCGCCGGTCGCGGTGATCGTGCCCTCGACGACCTCGTCGGCATGTTCGTCAACACCCTCGTGCTGCGCACCCGTATCGATCCCGCGGCGTCGTTCGCGGAGTTCCTCGAGCAGGTCCGCACCACCGACCTCGCGGCGTTCTCGCATGCCGACGTGCCGTTCGACCAGGTGGTCGAGGCCGTCGATCCGGTGCGTTCGCAGAGTCACTCGCCGCTGTTCGAGGTCGTGTTGTCGCTGCAGAACCAGGGCATCGGCGAGCTCGAACTGCCCGGGCTGCGGGTCGAACCGCTCACAGCGGATCTCGCCATCGCCAAGTTCGACATCGACATCGCGCTGCGTGAGGACGAGAGTGGCGGACTGGCCGCCGAACTCACCTACGCGACCGACCTGTTCGACGAAGTGACCGCCGTCGATCTCGCCGCGCGGTGGGTGCAGCTGCTCGACGCGAGCACGGCCGACCCGACGGCTGCCGTGGGTGACATCGCCCTCCTGTCGGACGCCGAGACCGGTCGGGCACTGTCGTACTCGGTGCCGGCGCCGTTGCCGCAGAGGACGTTCCCGCAAATCCTCGCGGCCGGTGTCGCCGCGCACCCGGACGGTGTCGCGGTGGTGGACGGCGAACGGCAGCTCACCTACACCGGACTCGACCTCGCGTCCAACCGGCTCGCGCACAAGCTGATCGACCACGGTGCCGGGCCGGAAACCGTGGTGGCGCTGTCGTTCCCGCGCAGTCTCGACGCCGTCGTCGCCCTGTGGGCCGTGGTCAAGACCGGCGCGGCGTTCGTGCCCGTCGATCCGGCACTGCCTGCAGCGCGTATCGCGTACCTGCTCACCGACTCCCGGGCCATCCTCGGGCTCGGCGACGGACCGTCGCACGTTCCGTGGCTGAGCGTCGACGCCGACGACTACTCTTCTGCACCGGTGACGTCCGCGGTGAATGCGGAGTCGGCGGCGTACATGATCTACACGTCCGGTTCCACCGGCACGCCGAAGGGCGTCGTCGTCACCCACCGCGGCCTCAACGCCTTCACTGCCGACCACCGCCCCGAACTCGGATTGAGCACCGGCTCGCGGATGCTGCGGTTCTCGTCGTCGAGCTTCGACGCGTCGGTCTTCGAGCAGATCTCGGCGTTCTCCGCCGGTGCCACCGTGGTGGTCGTGCCGCCGCACATCGTCGCCGGTGCCGAACTGGCCGACCTGCTGCGCCGCGAACGCATCACGCACATCATCACCGCGCCCGCCGCGCTCGGCACTGTCACCCCCGACGACCTGCCCGACCTCGAATCCGTGGTGATCGGCGGCGACGTGTGCCCGCCGGAACTCGTCGAGAAGTTCGGGCCGGTCTGCAGTTTCGTCAACAGCTACGGTCCCACCGAGACCACCATCATCATCACCGAGACCGCGCCGCTCACTCCGGGCGATCGCATCACCATCGGCGCGCCCATCGAAGGTGCCGGTGCCGTCGTCCTCGACACGCGTCTGCATCCCGTACCCGACGGCGTCATCGGAGAGCTGTACCTGGCGGGTGCCGGTCTCGCGCGCGGCTACAACGCGCAGCCGGGACTCACGGCAGCGCGGTTCGTCGCGAACCCGTTCACCGGTGGGCTCATGTACCGCACGGGTGATCTCGTGCGCCGCACCGCGACCGGCGAACTCGACTTCGTCGGCCGCAGCGACGCGCAGGTGCAGGTCCGCGGCCTGCGCATCGAACTCGGCGAGATCGAAGCGGCGCTGAGCCGCGCCGACGAGGTGGCCCAGGCCGTCGTCGTCCTGCACACCGACGCGCGCACCGGCGAACGCCTCATCGGCTACGTCGTCCCGGCGACCGGCACCGCAGCCGACCCGCAGGTGCTGCGCGACCGCCTCGCCGACGAACTGCCGTCGTACATGGTGCCCGCGCAGATCCTCGTCCTCGACGCGCTGCCCATCACCGCCAACGGCAAGCTCGACCGGAAGGCGCTGCCCGTCCCCGGTTTCGAGGCACGCGCCTTCCGCGCACCCGAGACACCCGTGGAACAGACGGTCGCGTCCGTCTACGCCGATCTGCTCGGTGTCGACCGTGTGGGCCTCGACGACGACTTCTTCGCGCTCGGCGGCAACTCGCTCAACGCGACCCAACTCGTCGCGCGGCTCGGTGCCGCCCTGCACACCACCGTGCCCGTGCGCACGGTGTTCGACGCTCCGACGGTTGCCGCGCTGACCGCCGCCGTGGCGCGCACCGCCGGTTCCGGCGGTCGTCCCGAGCTCGTGGCCGTCGAACGCCCCGACCGCATCCCGCTGTCGCTCCAGCAGCAGCGCATGTGGTTCTTCAACCGCTTCGATCCCGGCTCGGCCGCCTTCAACATCCCGATGGTGCTGCGCCTGAGCGGCGAGCTCGACGTGCCTGCGTTGCAGGCCGCGCTGCTCGACGTCCTCGACCGGCACGAAGCGCTGCGCACCGTCTTCCCCGACAGCGACGCCGGGCCCGCCCAGGTGATCGTGCCCGTCGGCGAGGCCGCGTCCGATCTCGGACCGCAGGACGTCGCGGCCGACGACATCACCGGCGTCCTCACCGACTTCGTCACGCGCGGTTTCGATCTCAACGTCGACGTGCCGGTGCGCGCCCGGCTGTTCCGCATCGCCGACGACGAGCACGTCCTCGTCGTCGTCGCCCACCACATCGCGAGCGACGGCGGGTCGCAGGCACCGCTGTCGCGCGACGTCGTCACCGCCTACCTCGCGCGTCGCGAAGGTGCCGAGCCCGGCTGGTCGCCGCTGAGCGTCCAGTATGCCGACTACGCGCTCTGGCAGCAGAAGCTCCTCGGCAGCGAGGACGACCCGCAGTCGCTGCTCGCCCGTCAGCTCGCGTACTGGACCGACACCCTCGCCGACCTGCCCGACCTGGTGGAACTGCCCACCGACCGGCCGCGTCCGCCCGTGCAGTCGTCGCGGGGCGCGACCGTCCCGATCGCCCTCGACGCCGAGCTCGCCGACCGCGTCGCACAGTTCACCCGCGAACGCGGCATCACGCTGTTCATGCTCGCCCACGCGGCCGTCGCGGTGCTGCTGGCACGCTGGTCGGGGAGCAGCGACATCCCGATCGGCACCCAGATCGCCGGTCGCGGCGAGGAAGCCCTCGACGACCTCGTCGGCATGTTCGGCAACACCCTCGTCCTGCGCACCCGCATCGACGCCGGCGCCACCTTCGACGAGATCCTCGACCAGGTGCGCGACGTCGACCTCGCGGCCTTCTCGCATCCGGACGTGCCGGTCGAGCGACTCGTCGAACTGCTCGATCCCGTCCGCTCCACGGCCTATTCGGCGCTGTTCCAGACCCTGCTCGTGGTGCACAACTTCACGCGCTCGGAGATCGACCTGCCCGGGCTGCGGCTGAGCACCGTCGAACCGGGCGCGACCGGCGCCAAGCTCGACCTCGAAATCCACCTCGGGGAGACCTTCGACGCCGACGGCCGACGCCTCGGTATCGACGGCTCGATCACCTACGCCACCGACCTGTTCACCGAAGACACCATCACGCAGGCCGCGCAGAGCCTCGTGGCACTCGTCGATGCCGCGGTGAGTGCGCCGGAGATCGCGGTCGGCGACATCGACCTGCGCGACGATGACGAGATCCGCCTGCTGGACGAAATCAATGCGGCCGACGCGGGGTCCGTCGACGAGACCCTGCTCGCCCGCTTCGACCAGCAGGCCGCCCGCACCCCGGACGCGCCGGCGCTGATCTTCGAGGACACGACCCTGACGTACGCGCAGTTCGCGTCGCGGGTCGACCGTCTCGCGCGGCACCTCGTCGGACTCGGTGTGGGTCCGGAGAGCCTCGTCGGCGTGTACACCGGCCGGTCCATCGAGATGATGGTCGCGATCTACGCGATCCTGCAGGCCGGGGGAGCGTACGTTCCGCTCGACCCCGAACATCCCGCCGACCGCACCGAGTACGTGCTCGACCTCGCTCGGCCCGTCGTCGTGCTCACCACCGCAGCCGATCGGGGTTCGTTGCCCGCCGCGGCACCGGTGCTCGAGATCGATGCGCCGTCGACGGTCTCCGACGCGCCGCTCACCGACGCCGACCGCGTCGCGCCGCTGCGACCGGACAACACCGCCTACGTCATCTTCACGTCCGGCTCCACCGGTCGCCCGAAGGGTGTTGCGGTGAGCCATCGTTCGGCCGCGAACCAGATCGCGTGGATGCGCGAACGGTACGACCTCGGCGCCGCCGACGCTGCGCTCCACAAGACACCGATCACCTTCGACGCGTCGGTGTGGGAGCTGTTCTACCCCTTGCAGGTCGGGGCACGCCTCGTCGTTGCCGTTCCGGGTGGGCACCGCGACCCCGCCTATCTGGCACGAGTGTCGCGTGAGGAGCGCGTGAGCATCCTCGAATTCGTCCCGTCGATGCTCGCGGTGTTCCTCGCCGACCCGGCGCTGCAGCTTCCCGAGTCGCTGCGCTACCTGTCCGTCGGCGGCGAAGCCCTGCCGGCCGATCTCGCCGCCGACTTCGCCGCACGATCGACGGCGGCGCTCGACAACACCTACGGACCCACCGAAACCACCGTGACCGCAACGGTCCTGCGCGTCGAAGGCGAGCACGCGGGCAGCGTCCCGATCGGCCGTCCGATCCGCAACACCACCGTGCAGGTGCTCGACGCGCGACTCCGCCCGGTGCCGATCGGGGTGCCCGGTGAGCTCTACCTCGGGGGAGTGCAGGTCGCACGCGGCTACCACGCCCGTCCCGACCTCACCGCCGAACGGTTCGTCGCCGCACCTGACGGCGAACGCCTCTACCGCACCGGCGATCTCGTCCGTATCCTGCCCAGTGGTGAGGTGGACTTCCTGGGCCGCACCGACTTCCAGGTCAAGGTGCGCGGTCTGCGCATCGAACTCGGCGAGATCGAGAGCGCCCTGACTGCGCTGCCGGAGATCGCGCAAGCCGTGATGGTCGTGCACGACGGCGACCACGGCCGGCAACTCGTCGGCTACGTCGTCCCGTCCTCAGGCGCGAGTGTCGACATCGAGGCGGCGCGTGCGGCGGTCGGCAGGTCGCTGCCGCGCTACATGGTGCCCGACGTGCTCATGGTGCTCGACGCGTTTCCGCTCAACGCATCCGGCAAGCTCGACCGTCGCGCTCTGCCCGCGCCCCTCGCCGCGATCCGGGAGTTCCGCCCTCCCGTCACCCCTACGGAACAGGCGGTCGCGGCCGCGATCGCCGAGGTGCTCGAGGTGGAGCGGGTCGGTCTCGACGACGACTTCTTCGCGCTCGGCGGCAACTCACTCATCGCGACCCGCGTGATCGCCCGCATCGGTGCCGCGCTCGGCGCGGACATCCCGCTGCGCACGCTGTTCGAACATCCCACCGTCGAAGCGCTCGCCGCCGCGGTGGCCGAGCACGGTGAGCAGGCCGCGCGACCCGCGCTCGTCGCGGGGGAGCGGCCCGAACAGGTGCCGCTGTCGCTCGCCCAGCAGCGGATGTGGTTCCTCAACCGCTTCGATCCCGACTCGGCGGCCTACAACCTGCCGATGGCGATCCGTCTGTCGGGCTCGGTCGACGTCGACCTGCTGCGCATCGCGGTCGCCCACGTCGTCGAGCGACACGAATCGCTGCGCACCGTCTACCCCGACACCCCGGACGGGCCGGTGCAGGTCGTGCTGCCGGCCGCCGACACCGCTCCGGACATCGAGGTCCACACCGTCGCCGGTGGGGACGACGCCCTGCTCGCGGCGGTCGCACCGTTCGCGACCGCCCGTTTCGACGTCACCACCGAGGTGCCGCTGCGGATCGGGCTCTTCGAACTCGGCGCCGACGACTACGTCCTCGCGATGGTCGTCCACCACATCTCCGGCGACGGCTTCTCGATCGCCCCGATGGTGCGCGACCTGCTCGTCGCCTACACCTCGGCCCTCACCGGCTCCGAGCCCGAGTGGGCGCCCCTGCCGGTGCAGTACGCCGACTACGCGCTGTGGCAGCGTCGTGTGCTCGGGTCCGAGGACGATCCCGACTCGCTGGTGTCGCAGCAACTCGACTACTGGCGCGGTGCCCTCGCCGGACTGCCCGACCAACTGTCGCTGCCGACCGACCGCCGGCGGCCCGCCGTGCAGTCCTACGAGGGCGGACGCGTCGAGATCCGCATCGACGCCGACCTCCACGCCCGGCTCGTCGACCTCGCCCAGAGCCGTCACGCCACGCTGTTCATGGCCGTGCACGCCGCCCTGTCGGTGCTGCTCGCGCGACTGTCCGACAGCGACGACATCGCCGTCGGCACACCCATCGCGGGTCGCGGCGAACGTGAACTCGACGACCTGATCGGCATGTTCGTCAACACCCTCGTGCTGCGCACCCGGGTATCCGGCGCCGTCACCTTCGACGACCTGCTCGCCGCCGTCCGCGAATCCGACCTGCGGGCCTTCGCGCACGCCGATGTGCCGTTCGAGCGGCTCGTCGAGGTGCTCAACCCGCAGCGCTCCACCGCGCGGCACCCGCTGTTCCAGGTCGGCTTCTCGTTCCAGAACTTCGAACAGGGCACCCTCGCGCTGCCCGGACTCGACGTCGCCCTCGTCGACCTCGAACACGACACCTCGCAGTTCGACCTGCACTGGATCGTCCAGGACCGCTACGACGAGTCGGGTACACCCACCGGCATCGTCGGCTACCTGACCTATGCGTCGGCCCTGTTCGACGAGTCGACGGCCCGCGGGTTCGTCGATCGGTTCGTCCGGTTGCTCGACAGCATCGTCGCCGAACCCGGCCGTCCCGTCGGTGATCTCGACATCCTCGACACCGTCGAGCGAACGCGAATCCTGCACGAGTGGAACAACACTCGGAACGACGTTCCCGTCGGAACGCTGGTGTCGCTGTTCGACGCGCAGGTCGCGGCCCGGCCGGACGCCGTCGCGCTCGACCACGAGGGCGGCTCCCTCACCTACCGCGAGTTCGACGGACGGGTCAACCGTCTCGCCCGTCACCTGATCGACCTCGGCGTGGGGCCCGAGACGGCGGTTGCGCTGGGGATGCGTCGCTCCGTCGAGTTGCTCGTGGGCATGTACGCCGTCGCGAAGGCCGGCGGCGCGTACGTCCCCCTCGACCCCGATCACCCCCGCGAGCGAATCGACTACATCCTGTCGGTCGCCGACCCCGTCTGCGTGCTGACCGGTCGCGACGACGACTTCGATGCCGGCGGTCGCGCCGTGGTGCACGTCGACGCACCCGAACTCGACGCGCTCGACGACAGCCCGGTGCGTGACACCGAACGTCGTGTTCCGCTCGACCCGCAGCACCTCGCCTACGTCATCTTCACGTCGGGTTCCACTGGACGACCCAAGGGTGTCGCAGTTCCGCATGCGGCGATCGCCAACCAGTTGCTCTGGAAGACAGGGCATTTCGGTCTGTTCCCCGACGACGCCGCGCTGCTGAAGACGGCCGCGACGTTCGACCTGTCGGTGTGGGAGTTCTGGTCGGCACTCGTCTCCGGCGGTCGACTCGTCGTCGCCGCACCCGACGGTCATCGCGACCCGGCCTACCTCGACGCGGTCATACGGCAGAAGTCCGTGACCACTCTGCACGTCGTGCCGTCGATGCTCGAGGCGCTGCTCGACACGGCCGGCGATGCGCTGAGCCCGTCGCTGCGGCGCATCCTCGCGATCGGTGAGGCGCTGCCCTCCGCGCTAGCCCAGCGGTTCCGCTCGCTCCACCCCGACGTCGACCTGGTCAACCTGTACGGGCCGACAGAGGCCGCCGTCTCCGTGACCGCGCACGCGGTGACCGGCGACGACACCGACTCGGTGCCGATCGGCCGCCCGGAGTGGAACACGCGCGTCCACGTCCTCGACGGTCGCCTCCGCCCCGTGCCGGTGGGTGTGACGGGCGAGCTGTATCTCGCGGGCGCCCAACTCGCACGTGGCTACGCCGGACGCCCCGACCTCACCGCCGACCGGTTCGTCGCCGACCCGCTCGGATCCGGCGCGCGCCTCTACCGCACCGGTGACATCGTCGCCTGGAACGAGGACGGCACCCTCGACTACCGCGGCCGCGCCGACTTCCAGGTCAAACTCCGCGGCTTCCGCATCGAACTCGGCGAGATCGACACCGCATTGCGGGCACAGCCGGGTGTGGCGCAGGCCGTGACGGTCGTGCACAGCGACCCGCACACCGGCGACCGGATCGTCGCCTACCTCACCGGCGACGAGTCCCTGCACGCGAACACCGTGAAGGACGCACTCGCACAGAGTCTTCCGAGCTACATGGTGCCGTCGGTCGTCATGATCCTCGACGCGCTGCCGCTCAACGCGAACGGCAAGATCAACCGCAAGGCGCTGCCCGCACCGGAGGTCGCGACGCGCGCGTACCGCGCGCCGTCCACCCCGATCGAAGAGATTGTCGCCGGCATCTACCGCGACCTGCTCGGCGTCGACCGCGTCGGCGCGGACGACGACTTCTTCGAACTCGGCGGCAACTCACTGATCGCCACCCAGGTCATCGCGCGACTCGCCACCGCACTCGACGCGCGCGTCCCGCTGCGCGTGCTGTTCGAGGCACCCACCGTGGCAGCACTGGCCGTGCGGGCCGAGGAACACGCCGGATCCGGTGGCCGCCCGGCACTGCAGACGCAACCGCGACCCGACTCGGTGCCGCTCTCGCTCGCGCAGCAGCGGATGTGGTTCCTCAACCGCCTCGACCCCGACTCCGCCGCGTACAACATCCCGGTCGCCATCCGCCTCACCGGTTCTCTGCACCTCACGGCCCTGGAAGACGCCGTCGCGGATCTGTTCGCGCGCCACGAGATCCTGCGCACCGTCTACCCGGAAGCCGATGGTGTCGGCCATCAGGTCGTGCTGCCCGTCTCCCAAGTGCGCCCGGATGTCACGCCCGTGCCGATCGACGAGGCCGACATCCTGCCCACCGTCGTCGAATTCGTGAACGCCGGATTCGACGTCACGTCCGAGGTACCGGTCCGCACCCGCCTCTACCGGGTCGGCGACGACGAGTACGTGCTCGTCTTCGTCGTGCACCACGTAGCCGCGGACGGCTTCTCGATGGGACCGCTGACCCGCGACGTCATGGTCGCCTACGACGCGCGTCGCCGCGGGGAGGCGCCGTCGTGGTCGCCGCTCGCCGTCCAGTACGCGGATTACGCTCTGTGGCAACGCGAACTGCTCGGATCCGAGGACGATCCGGACAGTCTCGTCGCACGTGAACTGGCCTACTGGACCGAACGACTCGGTGACCTGCCCGAGCCGCTCGAACTGCCGCTCGACCACCCGCGTCCGCCGGTCGCCACCAACCGCGGTGCACGGCACACCTTCCAGATCGACGCCACCACCGTCGGTGCGCTGCAACGCCTCGCAAGCGAACACAACGCGACCACCTTCATGGTCGTGCACGCCGCACTCGCCGTCCTGCTCGCGAAACTCGCCGGCACCCGCGACGTCACCATCGGCACGCCCGTCGCGGGTCGCGGGGAGGCCGAACTCGACGACCTGATCGGCATGTTCGTCAACACCCTCGTGCTGCGCAACGACATCGACCCGGCCCTGCCGTTCACCGAGCTGCTCGCGCAGGTGCGCGACACCGACCTGGGCACCTTCGGCAACGCGGACGTGCCGTTCGAGCGGCTCGTCGAGGTGCTCGATCCGCCCCGCTCGCAGTCGCGAACACCGTTGTTCCAGGTCATGCTCGTCTTCCAGAACATGCAGCAGTCGGTGTTCGAACTCGACGAGCTGACCATCTCCGCGCTCGACACGGACTTCGCCGAAGCTCGGTTCGACCTGCAGTTGACGCTGACCGATTCGCACAACGCAGCAGGAGATCCTTCGGGGTGGACAGCTGAATTCATCTACGCTACCGACCTGTTCGACGGTTCCACGATCGATGCATTCGGAGATCGGTTCCGTCGGATACTCGGTGCCGTCACTGCCGAGCCCGAGGTAGCGGTCGGTGACATCGACATCTTGGAACCCGCCGAACGGGCACTCGTCCAGTGGGACCGTGGCGTCAAACCCCTGCACAGCGAGACTCTCGTCGATCTGTTCGACCGTCAGGTGACGCGGACGCCCGATGCGCCGGCACTGTCGGCCGACGGCGTGACCCTGTCGTACGCGCAGTTCGATGCGCAGGTCAATGCGATGGCCCGGTACCTCGTGTCCCGCGGGGTCGGTCCCGACACCTTGGTCGCCCTGGCGCTGCGTCGATCGGCGAACCTGTTGATCGGTATGTACGCAGTGGCCAAGGCGGGCGGCGCATACGTTCCTGTTGATCCCGATTTGCCGCAGGACCGCAACGACTACGTCCTCGGGACCGCCGACCCACTCCTGGTCCTCTCGACGTCCGGCGACGATTTCGCCACGGACCATGATCTCGAGATCGTTCAGATCGACATCCTCGAGCTCGGAAACTACTCCGAACGGACCGTTTCGGACGCCGACAGGAACGCGCCGCTGCATGTCGAGAACATCGCCTACGTGATTTTCACGTCCGGTTCGACCGGGCGGCCGAAGGGTGTTGCAGTTCCCCACAGTGCGGTCGTTGCTTCATTGTCGTGGCGACAGAATGCCTACGGCCTGGGCGCCGATGACACAGTCCTGCAGAAAACACCGTTCACTTTCGATGCGTCGGTTCGCGAGTTCTGGTGGCCCCTCACATCGGGCGCCCGACTGGTCGTCGCCGCACCTGACGCGCACCGCGATCCTCGACGTCTCATCGAGGCAATTGTCGAGAACCAGGTGACATCTGCACACTTCGTCCCGTCGATGCTCACCGAGCTGGTTGCGTCCGCCGAACCGGGCGAACTCGCCTCCCTCCGCCAGGTGTTCTGCGGTGGAGAAGTCTTCACCCCCAAGCTCGCCGGGGCCTTCCGCACTGTCAACGCCGCGACGGCGCTGTCGAACGAGTACGGTCCGACCGAAGCGGCAGTATCCGTCAGCCGCCACGCAGTCTCTGCCACCGACCTGAATGTAATTCCGATCGGGGCGGCGCAGGGTCCCGTCGGGATGTACGTATTGGACGCGCATCTCCGTCCGGTGCCCGTCGGCGTGACAGGGGAGCTGTACCTCGCCGGAGTTCAGCTTGCCCGCGGCTATGTGGAACGCCCCGATCTGACAGTCGAGCGGTTCGTCGCCGATCCGTTCGGTGGCGACGGCGGTCGGATGTACCGTACCGGTGACCTCGTTCGATGGAATCGGGCATCGGAACTCGAGTACGTCGGACGCTCGGACTTCCAGGTGAAGTTGCGGGGACTTCGCATCGAACTGGGCGAGATCGAGTCGGCGCTTCTCGGTGATGCGACGGTCCGTCAATGCGTGGTCATCGTGCACTCCCACCAAACACTCGGAGACCATCTCGTTGCCTATGTCGTGCCGGAAGACGGCGCGGATATCGATACGGACTCCCTCGCCGTGGCAGTTGCATCGAAGGTTCCCCGCTACATGGTGCCCTCGAGCATCATCGCGCTGCCGAGGATGCCGCTGAACACATCCGGAAAGATCGACCGCCGCGCGCTCCCCGATCCCGTATTCGGTAGCGGCGACTTCCGCGCTCCGACTACGGTTGCAGAAGAGATTGTTGCCGGCGTATTTGCGGAGGTCCTCGGCCTGGAACGAGTCGGTGCCGACGACGACTTCTTCGATCTCGGTGGCAACTCGCTCATCGCCACACGTGTCGCTGCCCGTCTCGGCAACGCATTCGAAGCGCAGATTCCAGTGCGCCTGTTGTTCGAATCCTCGAAGGTCTCCGACCTCGCAGCTGCTGCGGAAAGGCGAAGTGGTTCCGGCAACCGGCCTGCACTCACAGCGAGGACCAGACCCGAACATGTGCCGCTGTCCCTCGCTCAGCGGCGGATGTGGTTCCTCAACCGCTTCGATCCGGCGTCCGCGACCTACAACATTCCGCTGGCGATCCGGTTGTCCGGTGACCTGAACGTGCCGGCACTCCAGCACGCCGTCGAGGACCTTCTCGACCGTCACGAGATCCTGCGCACCGTGTATCCGGAGATCAACGGAATCGGCGTGCAGAGAATCCTGCCGGCATCGGACGTCGACGTGGACCTCTCTCCCATACCGGTGAGTGAGAGCGAGATCCTCGGTCGCCTCGCCGAATTCGTATCCACCGGTTTCGATGTGACGACCGAAGTGCCGCTGGCCGCGCGACTGTACAAACCTGCAGAGAACGAGTTCGTTCTCGTATTCGTCGTGCATCACATCGCAGGTGACGGCTTCTCTGCCGGGCCGCTGACGCGGGATATCATGCTGGCGTACGCAGCTCGGGATCAAGGGACCGTACCCACGTGGTCGCCCCTGGCCGTGCAGTACGCAGATTACGCATTGTGGCAACGTGAGATGTTGGGTTCGGCCGATGACGCGAGCAGTGTCATGGCCGGTCAGATTCGCTTCTGGATCGAGACGCTCACGGGTGCCCCCGAGCAGTTGGAGTTGCCGTGGGACCGGCCTCGGCCGGCGATCGCATCCCACCGCGGCGCGACACACACCATCACGGTCGACCGAACGGTCCACGCCGGGCTGACACGCTTGGCGCGAGAACGCAATGCAACTCTCTTCATGGTGCTTCACTCCGTGTTGGCAGTCGAGCTTGCAGCACTGAGTGGCAGCACCGACATCGTCATCGGCACACCTGTCGCCGGACGTGGCCACGCCGAGCTCGACGATCTCGTCGGCATGTTCGTGAACACTCTCGTACTGCGAACCGAAATCGAACCGAGTGTGCCGTTCCTCGAGTTGCTCGACTCGGTCAAGAGTATCGACCTGAAGGCGTTCTCCCACGCGGACATCCCGTTCGAGTCGCTGGTCGACGTGCTCGCGCCCACTCGATCGCAGTCTCGGAACCCGCTGTTCCAGGTCATGCTGACCCTGCAGAATGCACAGACCACCGACTTCCGTCTCGGTGGAGTCCGCATGTCGCCGGTCGAAGTGCCGCTCGGTCATGCGATGACCGACCTTCAGGTCACAGTGCACGAAACGATATCGGATGCCAACGAGCCCGCAGGTATCGCGATGGCGTGGACGTATGCCACCGACCTGTTCGACGATGCGACGGTCGGCGCGATCGCGCAGCGTTTCCTGCGAATACTCGACGCCGTCGTCACCGACGCAGCAGCGGCGGTCGGTGACTTGCCGTGGATGCTACCTGCGGAGACGGAGAAAGTACGCGCACTCGGTGAGTCTGCGACACGTGAACTCGTGGGGCCGATGACTGTCCCCGAATGGTTCAGCGAAAGCGTAGCGGCAACCCCCGACGCTGCCGCGGTCTCCGCTCAGGACACGACTCTCACCTATCGCGAGTTCTCGAGACGAGTCAATTCTCTTGCTCGGTATCTGATTTCGGTCGGAGTTTCTCCGGACTCCACCGTCGCGGTCGCAATCGGGCGGTCTGTCGATCTCGTGGTGAGCATCTACGCGGTCCTCGCGGCCGGCGGCGCCTACGTGCCCGTGGATCCCGAACAGCCGTCGGAGCGTGTCGGCTACGTTCTCGACATCACCGATCCGGCGGTCGTTCTGACGACTTCTGGAACAGAGTTCCGTACCGATCGTGAAGTGGTTGTGGTCGACACCGTCGATCTTTCCGGCTTCGATTCCGAGCCGTTGGCGGCCGATGAACGTCGCGGAGAGTTGCGGCCGGAGAACGTCGCCTACGTACTGTTCACGTCGGGCTCGACAGGGCGGCCGAAGGGCGTCGCGGTCACGCACGCCGCTGTGGTCAACCAACTTGCCTGGATGCAAGAGCAGTTCGATGTCGGACCCTCCGATGTGGTGTTGCTCAAGACTCCCGCGACCTTCGACGCTTCGGTGTGGGAGTTCATGCTGCCGCTGATCTCCGGTGCCCGCCTCGTGATCGCATCGCACGACGGACACCGCGACCCCGCCTATCTCGCTCGGGCGCTGGTGGACTTCGACATCACGATCGCACAGTTCGTACCGATCGTGCTCGACGCCGTGCTCGATGAGTCGACGGAGCCGACCCCGGCATTGCGAGCGGTGTTCGCCGGCGGAGAAGCATTGTCGTCGGCGACCGTCGAGCGTGCCCGTTCGAAGTTCGGCGCGGACGTGCACAATCTCTACGGCCCAACCGAGGTGACGATTCAGGCGACGCACCGTGAGGCGAGCGCCGACGACGACGTCGTGGTTCCCATCGGTACACCTGTATGGAACACGCACGCGCGTGTTCTGGACGCGCGACTGCGCCCCGTGCCCGTCGGCGTGATGGGCGAACTGTATCTGTCGGGCATCCAGGTCGCGCGTGGATACGAGGGACGTGCGGGACTGACTGCCGAACGTTTCGTGGCCGACCCGGCCGGTGGTACCGGCGAGAGGTTCTACCGCACCGGCGATCTCGTTCGGTGGAACCGCGACGGCGAACTCGAATACGTCGGTCGCAACGACCTGCAGGTCAAACTGCGCGGCCAGCGCCTCGAGATCGGCGAGATCGAAGCGGTGCTGCGCGGCACGGATCGGATCGCGGCAGCAGCGGTCGACGTCCGGTCGGATCAGCTGGTCGGTTACATCGTTCCGGTGGGTGACGTCGACGCGACCCAGCTGCGTGGCGCTCTAGGCGAAGTGCTGCCGTCGTACATGGTTCCGACACAATTCGTCGTGCTGGATTCGTTGCCCCTCAATGCGTCCGGAAAGCTGGATCGGAAGGCGCTACCGGCTCCGGAGCTCGAGGAGCGGGAGTTCCGTGCCCCGGTCACGGAAACCCAACGTGCTGTCGCATCGGTGTTCGCAGACGTACTCGGTGTCGAGCAGGTCGGCCTGGACGACGACTTCTTCGCCCTCGGCGGCAACTCCCTCGTGGCGACCCAGGTCGTGTCCCGTCTCGGAGCGGCCGTCGAGGCGCGGGTCCCGTTGCGTTCGTTGTTCGATGCGCCGACCGTCGAAACTCTCGCTGCGAACCTCGAAGGACGGGCCGGTGCCGGTGCTGTGGTTCCGCTGGTGGCACAAGAACGTCCCGATCAGATTCCGCTCTCACTCGCCCAGCAGCGGATGTGGTTCCTGAACCGGTTCGATCCGGAGTCGGCGGCGTACAACATTCCGTTTGCAATTCGCCTGAGCGGCGACCTCGACATCGAGGCCCTCGAGAGAGCGATGCGGGAAGTGATTTCCCGGCACGAGGTGCTGCGCACGGAGTATCCGGAAGTAGACGGCGTGGGCACCCAGAAGGTGCTTCCTGCAGGTTGGATACCGGCCGGCCTCGAACCTGTTCGGGCGGCTGATGAGGACGAGCTACGACTCCGCGTCACCGAGCTTCTCACCAGTGGTTTCGACGTCACGAACGCGCCGCCGATTCGTGGTGCACTACTGCGGATCGACGAGGACGAACACGTCCTTGCGCTGGTTGTGCACCACATCGCTGCCGATGGGGTTTCGATCGGACTGTTGGCGCGGGACGTCGTCGTTGCCTACACCGCTCGCATCGCAGGGCAAGCTCCCGCATGGCCACCGCTCGAGGTGCAGTATGCGGACTTCGCACTGTGGCAACGTGCCGTGCTCGGTGACGAATCCGATCCGGACTCGATGATATCCCGACAACTCGATTACTGGACCGGGTTCCTTGCGGATCTGCCGGACGCATTGGATCTTCCTACCGATCGGCCACGCCCGGCGACTCGGGGCGGGTTGGGCGCACGCGTCGATTTCACGGTCCCGCCGGAAGTCGTGGCTCGCGTCAGGCAGCTCGCCGCCGCGCAGCACGCTACTCCGTTCATGGTGGTGCACACGGCCTTGGCGGTGCTGCTGGCCCGATTGTCAGGTACCGCCGATATTGCGATCGGCACTCCGGTGGCCGGTCGTGGTGAGCGCGCGCTGGATGACCTGGTCGGGATGTTCGTCAATACTCTGGTGTTGCGGACCGAGGTCGACCCGAGCTCGTCTTTCCGTGAGTTGATGACGGCCACGACCCGGGCGGATCTCGAGGCGTTCGCGCATGCGGATGTACCGTTTGAGAAATTGGTGGACCGGATCAACCCGGTACGGTCCCAGTCGTTCTCTCCATTGTTCCAGGTGATGCTGGCCTTCCAGAACTACACCCAGTCTGCAGTCGAAATCCCCGGACTTTCCCTCTCGGCGTTGGAATTCGATCGCAAGTCCGCGCAGTTCGATTTGTCCTTCAGTCTTGCCGAGACGCCGGGCGGTGACGGGTACCTCGGTCAGATCGACTACGCCACAGACATTTTCGATGCAGACACCGTCGATCTGATGGCGGAGCGCCTGGTCCGGCTTCTCTCGACGACGACCGCCGATCCGGATCTCTTCATCGGTGATGTGGACGTAATGGAGGATGCCGAGCGGCACCGCATCCTGACAGAGTGGAACGACACCGCGGTACCGGTAACCGATGCTCTCCTGCTCGACGGGTTCACCACTCAGGCGCAGCGCACGCCGCACGCACCGGCAGTTGTGTTCGGCGACGATGTCCTCGAGTACGGCGAGTTCGACCGCCGTGTCGAGGCGTTCGCCGGATACCTTGTCGAACGTGGGGTGGGGCCGGAAGTGCTGGTTGGCGTCTGCATGAGTCGGTCGCCGAACATGCTGGTCGCGATCTATGCGATCCTGCGTGCAGGTGGGGGATATCTACCGATCGATCCGGAACATCCGCTCGACCGGACGGCGTACGTCCTCGAGACCGCAGCACCGTTGCTGACTCTCACCACGGCAACGGATGGAGCTTCGCTTCCGGCGTCTGCAGTCGCGGTGGACGTCGAGACGATCGATCTCGATGCGCACGACGTGAGCTCGGTTCTCCCGGTTGCGCCGCACCCGGACAACACGGCGTACGTCATCTTCACGTCGGGATCGACGGGGCGACCGAAGGGCGTCACCGTCTCGCACCGATCGGTCGTCAATCAGATCGCGTGGATGGCGGAACGGTACGGCCTGGGTCCGGGAGATACCGCGCTTCACAAGACACCGATCACGTTCGATGCCAGCGTGTGGGAGCTGTTCTACCCGCTGCAGGTGGGTGCGCGTCTCGTGATCGCGGAGCCCGGCGGCCACCGGGACCCGGAGTATCTGGTGCAGGTCGCACGTCGGTGGGATGTGTGCATCATGGAGTTCGTCCCATCGATGCTGGCGTTGTTCGTTGCGGACGAAGGACTCGAGCTTCCGTCGTCGCTGCGGTATCTTTCGGCGGGCGGTGAGGCGCTCTCGCCGGATCTCGTTGCACGTGTCGCGTCGCGTTCGGATGCGGTACTGGACAACACCTACGGCCCGACCGAGGTGACTGTGACGTCTACGGCGTTCCGATGTGTGGGCACGGAATCCGTGTCGGTTCCGATCGGTGTACCGCTCCGCGGTGTCCGTGCCTACGTGCTCGACGGACGTCTGAACCCGGTCCCGGTCGGAGTGCAGGGCGAGTTGTACCTGTCGGGCGTCCAGGTGGCGCGCGGGTACATCGGACGAGCCGACCTGACGGCCGAGCGCTTCGTCGCGGACCCGTTCACGACGGGAGGTGGCCGGCTCTACCGCACCGGTGACAGGGTTCGGTGGAACGCCGACGGCATGCTGGAGTACCTCGGCCGCACCGACTTCCAGGTCAAGGTGCGCGGTCTGCGGATCGAACTCGGGGAGATCGAGACTGCTCTGACGGGCCTGCCCGAGATCGGACAGGCAGCCGTCGTGGTGCACGAAGGTGAATTCGGTCCGCAGTTGGTGGCCTATGTTGTTCCTGCTGCGGGCACAACCGTCGAACTCGACAGCGTTCGTGACGCACTGGGAGCATCCCTTCCCCGGTACATGGTCCCGGCGCAGTTCCTCGTTCTGGATGCGCTACCGCTCAATGCGTCCGGGAAGCTCGATCGCAGGGCGTTGCCGGAGCCCGAACTCGCGGCTCGCGAGTTCCGGGCGCCGGTCACCGATGTCGAGCAGATCGTGGCGTCGGTGTTCGCCGAGGTGCTCGGTGTCGAGCAGGTGGGCCTGGACGACGACTTCTTCGGACTCGGTGGCAATTCGTTGGTGGCCACCAGGCTCGTCTCCCGGTTGAACGCGGAACTCCCCACGCGAGTACCTCTGCAGTGGCTGTTCCGGGAACCCGGCGTCGAAGGACTCGCGGCGCTCATCGATCGTGAAAGTGCCGGTGACGTCGAAGAGTCCGTGGCCCCGGTCCTGCCGATCCGGACCCGGGGTGCAGGTACGCCGCTGTTCTTCGTCCACCCGATCGTCGGATTGTCGTGGTGTTACACCGCCCTCGCGCGTCAGCTCGATCACGACGCACCCGTCTACGGTCTGCAGACCCCGGCCGTCACCGAGGACGACTTCGAGCCCGCCACCCTCGACGAACTCGCGGCGCGCTACGTCGATGAACTGCGGGCCGCGCAGCCCGAGGGGCCGTATCGGTTGTTCGGCTGGTCGCTCGGCGGCGTGATCGCCCACGCGATGGCCGTTCGTCTGCAGGCGGAGGGGGAGCGTGTCGACACGTTGGTGATGCTCGACAGCGTCGCCGGCAACGGTGCACGGACCGGCGAGTCGAGCGATGTGTCGATGAGCGAGCTGCTCGCCGGATTCGGACTCGACGATGCAGACGCAGCCGGCGCTGAGGACATCGACGACCTCGTCACGTCCGTCGCCTCACTTACGGGCAACACCGAGGACGACACGAGACGTGTGATGACCAGGCTGGTCGCGGCGGCACAGCGGAACTCCGAGCTGATGGCGGGCCATCGGCCGGGGACATACGACGGCGACATCGTCTACTTCACCGCCGCAGCCGACGACCCGACCGGAACACGCGGAGCGTCCGGCTGGAACGCGGCCGTGACGGGTGCCGTCGACAACCATCAGGTGCCGGCGACGCACTGGCAGATGACCTCACCCGATGCGCTCGACGTCATCGTGCCCGTGCTCGACGCGGTGCTCTCCGAGCGGGAGAGCTGAGGTGCTGTCAGTCGACGCAGCCGGTCGGCGCCGGAACCGTCTCGTCGAGCGTGGAGAGCACGAGCTCCGTGGTGAGCCGGTCGGCGAGCATCTCCAGGTGCGTGGTCTTCGCGGAGGAGCACACGTCCTGCAGCACGACATCGGTGACGTTCGGATCCTCGCCCAGGCCGCTCGTGTACGGCTCCACCACGTCGTCGTGGGCGGTGAGGATGTTCGTGTACTCCACCGACTCGACGAAGCGGCCGGTCGCGGCGAGATCCTCGAGGAACTGCGAGCCGGGAAGCATGTCGGCGCAGGCGGGGCAGGTCGCGTATTCGAAGTCGCGCATCACACCGTCGCTGGTGACGATGGTCGTTCCGTCCCACAGGGGAGCGAGCGACACGAGTCGATCAACCTTGCCGGCGCCGCCGTCACCGATCCACTTCGCCGCGACCAGCGTGCCCTGCGAATGGCCGACGATGTCGACCTTCTCGGCGCCGGTCTGCGCGAGCACCTCGTCGACGAATGCGGAGAGCTGATGTGTGCTCGGCTCGAGCGGCGCCATCCCACCCAGAGCGCTGACGGGCCACGGACCGGGGAACGCGCCGAAGGTCGGAGCGAAGACGCAGTAGCCGGCGTTGGCGAGCAGAGGCGAGAACGTCTGCCACGCGACCTGCCGGTTACCGCTGGTGTTGTGGACCAGCACAACAGGATTGGGCTTGTCGGGGGTCGGGCGACAGTTCGGGTCGTTCGAGCCGGGAGCCGAACCACCCGGATTCTCGAGCTCCAGAGCCACCGTGTCGGGAAGTTCGTACGGCACGGGCAGCGTGGCAGGCGAGGCGGCCGCCGTGCCGGAGCCGAGAAGACCCGCGGCGAGAACGGTCAGCAGGAGCGGTCGGCCAAACACGGGTCATCCTTCGAACAGTGACGACTATCGGTAAGTGCACTGCGGCCCTATAAGGTGTTCCGGGGGCTGCGCAGGGGAACGGAATCGGAGTATATCTATGCGGCGGGTATCCGCGTTGGTTGTCGTGACGACCGTCGTGGCGTCGACCTGGGGCCTCGGAGCGTCGACGGCGTCCGCAGAACCCGATGAGGCCCGGCTCGTGAGCACTACGGTCGTCGACGACCAGCAACTCGACATCGAGGTCTACTCGCCGTCCATGGACGAGAACATCGAGCTGCGGATCCTGCGCCCCACCGACACCGTCACTCCCAGCCCCACGTTGTACGTGCTGAGCGGCGTCGACGGCGGGTCGTACAACAACAGCTGGATGGACCAGTCCGACATCGTCGACTTCTTCTCCGACAAGCACGTCAACGTCGTTATCCCGAAGGGCGGCGAGTCGAGCTACTACACCGACTGGAAGCACGACGACCCGAACCTCGGCCGCTACAAGTGGGCCACCTTCCTCACCGAGGAACTGCCGCCCGTCATCGACAGCACCTACGCGACCACCGGCACCAACGGCCTGATCGGCTTCTCGATGTCGGGCACGTCGTCGCTCAATCTCGCGATTGCCGCACCGGATCTGTACGACGCGGTGGGCAGCTTCAGCGGCTGCGCACGCACAAGCGACCCCCTCGGCCAGGCCTTCGTCACCACGACCGTCGTCAACTTCTTCGGCAACCCGCTCAACATGTGGGGTCCGTTCGACGACCCCACCTGGGTCGCCAACGATCCCTACGTCAACGCCGAGAAACTGCGCGGCACCACCTTGTACCTGTCGTCGCGCACCGGCCTGCCCGGCCGCTACGACAATCTCGAATCCGAGTGGATCAAGGACGAGGAAGACCTCGCCGACGTGGTCATCAAAGGCGGGCTCATCGAAGCCGCCGCGGCCGACTGCACCCGACGCATGGCGACGCGCCTCGACGAACTGGGCATCCCCGCCACAATCGACATCCACGACGACGGCACCCACAACTGGGGCTACTGGCAGGACGACCTGCACAACTCGTGGCCCGTCCTCGGTCCCGCGATCGGCGCGTCCTGACGGTTCATCCACAGGCGGTCGGTTCATCCACAGTTCCGGCCGATTCGTCCTCGTAGGCACCTGCGGCCCGGGGCGACGGGCGATGCTAGGCGCCATGGGGGAGTTGATTCTGCGGCGCGAGGCAAATGCGCGCGGCGTCACCGATGCGGAGATCCGACGTCTGGTGCGGAACGGAACGTGGACTCGGCTCGCGTCGGGAGTCTTCGTCCAGTCCGACCAATATGCGGGGGCCGACGATCACGCTCGACATGCTCTTCGGGCACGGGCGTTCATCGCCAATGCAGGACCGACCTCGGCGCTGAGCCACGTATCGGCCGCGGTGCTGCACGGGCTCGACGTCTGGCAGATCCCACTCGACGATGTGCACCTCACCCGCAACGCGCCGAGTGGAGCGCGGAGGACACCCGGCCGCGCCATGCACGCGGCGCTCTTCCGTGAGGCGGACGTCGTGGACCGGAGGGGAGCGCGGGTGCTGTCGGTCGCACGGACGATCACGGATGTGGCCGCAACGGTGCCGGTGGAGCAGGCCGTCGTACTTGCCGACAGTGCGCTGCGAGCGGGGCTGGTTGCCTCCGACGAGCTGACCCGTGCCGTGGAACGGATGGGGAGTCATCCCCGCATCGCGCATGCGCGTCGTGCCGTGCAGCTGTCGAGCGGGTGCAGCGACAGCGCCGGCGAGTCGCGGAGCAGGGTTCTGTTCGTCCGTGAGCAGATCCCGATGCCGCTCACGCAGGTGGACGTCTTCTGCGCCGACGGCAGGTGGCTCGCTCGCGTCGACTTCCTGTGGCCGGAGCACGGTGTGATCGGCGAGTTCGACGGTCGGATCAAGTACCGCCGCGACGGGGTCGCGACCACCGCCGCCGAGGACGTGGTCTACCGCGAGAAGCTGCGGGAGGACGCACTGCGTCACGCGGGGTGGACGGTGGTGCGGTGGACGTGGCAGGACCTCGGGACCCGCGGCGCCGTCGCAACGAAGGTGCGGGAGGCGTTCGCACGGGCGGCGCGGGGAAGCGGGCCGACGGGGAGGTACGCAACAAAGAAGTAAGGCTCGCAACGCCAGCAGTCACTGCCAGCGTTGCGAGCCTCAACCTCGCGTTGCGTACCTACTTGCGGCCAGGTGCCTTCGCGCCGGGCTTGAAGCCGAGCGCGCCCGGCTTCGCCTTCGGTGCCTCGACCTCCGGCTTCGCCGGGGTCGCGGGCGCCTCGGGCTCAGCCGGAGCCTCGGCGACCGGCTCGGGTTCCGGCGTCGGCTCCGCCTTCGCCGGAGCGGCAGGCGCAGCCTTCTTCGCGCCCGGACCTTTCAGACCGCTCTTGAGCTGCAGTCCGCCCGGCTTCGCCTTCGGGATCACCGACTCCTTCGGCTGCTCCGCAGCAGGCGCCTCGGCCGTAGACGACTCCGCCGCGGGAGCCTCGGCAACAGGTGCCTCCTCGGCAGGTGCAGCCGGAGCTGCGGACGCCGCCGGAGCCGCCTTCTTGGCGCCCGGTCCCTTCAGGCCGCTCTTGAGCTGCAGTCCGCCCGGCTTCGCCTTCGGCACCGCGGGTGCTTCGGCAGCGGGAGCTTCCGACGACTCGGCAGGAGCGGCGGGAGCAGCAGGTGCGGCCGGCTTCGCAGCGCCCGGGGCCTTCGCGCCCGGTGCCTTGAGACCGCCCTTCATCTGCAGCCCGCCCGGCTTCGCCTTCGGTGCTGCCGGTGCCTCGGTCTCAGGAGCAGAAGAAGCCTCGGACGACGCGGCCGGTGCGGCCGGCGCCGCAGCCTTCTTCGCGCCCGGACCCTTCAGACCGCCCTTCATCTGCAGGCCGCCCGGCTTCGCCTTCGGCGCTGCCGGCGCCTCGGCAGCTTCGGCAGCAGGAG
Organism: Rhodococcus sp. Chr-9; assembly: GCF_000801125.1. Taxonomy (NCBI): domain Bacteria; kingdom Bacillati; phylum Actinomycetota; class Actinomycetes; order Mycobacteriales; family Nocardiaceae; genus Rhodococcus; species Rhodococcus sp. Chr-9. The sequence continues at coordinate 414,836 of NZ_JTIZ01000089.1, read as the reverse complement.
CCTTCGCGCCCCCGGGAGCCTTCGGTCCGCCCGGAGCCTTCAGCCCGCCCTTCATCTGCAGGCCGCCGGACTTCGGGACACCGGTGGTCTTCGGAGCAGCCGGCGCTGCCGCTGCCGCCTCGACCTCCTCGACGCGCTCCTTCTCGACCTCTTCCGCGGTCTCCTCGACCTCGACCGGAGTCTTCGGCTGTTGGACGACCTTGAGGTTGTCGCTGAGCTTCGCAGCCTCGACGCGAGAGATCGACTCGAGCATGAGCTGCGCAACGTCGATGACCTCGACGCCCTCGCCCTTGCCCTCTTCCTGACGCGCCGTCACACCGTCGGTGAGCATGACGCGGCAGAACGGGCAGCCCGTCGCGATCTTGGCGGGATTCGTGGTGAGCGCTTCGTCGACACGGTCGATGTTGATGCGCTTACCGATCTTCTCCTCCATCCACATGCGGGCACCACCGGCACCACAGCACATGGACCGCTCGCCGTGACGCGGCATCTCGACGAGCTTCGCGCCCGACGCCGCCATCAGCTCACGCGGAGCGTTGTAGACCTTGTTGTGCCGTCCGAGGAAGCACGGGTCGTGGTAGGTCACGTCCTGGCCGACGGCCTTGACCTGGACCAGCTTCTTCGCCCGCACCAGACGGTTGAGCAGCTGCGTGTGGTGGACGACCTCGTAGCTGCCACCCACCTGCGGGTACTCGTTGTTCAGCGCGTTGAAGCAGTGCGCACACGTCACGACGATCTTGCGCTTGCTCTGCTCGAGGCCCTCGAACACACCGTTGAGGACCTCGATGTTCTGCTGCGCCAACTGCTGGAACAGGAACTCGTTGCCCGCGCGGCGAGCGGAGTCGCCGGTGCAAGTCTCCTCGGCGCCGAGGACCATGAACTTCACGCCAGCGGTCGCGAGGAGCTCGGCGACGGCCTTCGTGGTCTTCTTGGCGCGGTCCTCGTAGGCACCGGCACAGCCGACCCAGAAGAGGTACTCGTAGCCGTCGAAGCTGTCGGCATCCTGGCCGAAGACCGGGATGTCGAACTCCATCTCGTTGATCCAGTTGAGACGGTCCTTGGCGTTCTGCCCCCAGGGGTTGCCCTTGTTCTCGAGGTTCTTGAACAGACCCGCGAGCTCGGACGGGAAGTCCGACTCGATGAGCACCTGGTAGCGACGCATGTCGATGATGTGGTCGACGTGCTCGATGTCCACCGGGCACTGCTCGACGCACGCACCACAGTTGGTGCACGACCACAGGGTCTCGGTGTCGATGACGGGAGCGAGCTCGCCTGCTTCCAGCAGTCCCTCGGTCTCGCCGACGAGCTTGCGACCCGACTCCTCGCGAGCCGACGCCGGGATCTTCGCCAGCTTGGCCTCGTCCGGGTTGCCCTCGGCGTCGACCAAGCCGACCTCGTCGCCACCGAGATCGGTGCGACCACCGGCGAGCAGGTAGGGAGCCTTGGCGTAACCGTGGTCGCGCAGCGACGTGATGAGCAGCTTCGGCGACAGCGGCTTACCGGTATTCCAGGCGGGGCACTGCGACTGGCAACGACCGCACTCGGTGCAGGTCGTGAAGTCCAGCCAGCCCTTCCACGTGAAGTCCTCGATGCGGCCGGCACCGAAGGTGTCCTTGTCCGGATCGGCGTCTTCCATGTCGACGGGCTTGCCGCCGGACATCATCTGACGTGCGGCACCGAGGGCGGGACCGCCGTCGTCCTCACGCTTGAAGTAGATGTTGAAGAAGGCCGAGAAGCGGTGCCATGCGACACCCCACGTGATGTTGCGGCCGACGATGTAGAGCCACACCATGCCCGACATGAGCTTGATGAACGCGAAGACCGACACGAGTTCAGGGCTCTCCGGAAGGATCCGGGCGACCTGCATGGTGAAGAAGTCGGTCGACAGGTGACCGCCGCCGTAGGTGGCGATCTTGCCGGCCTTCACCAGGATCATTCCCAGGCCCTCGAGCAGCACGACCGCTTCGACGAAGTAGGCGGCCTTGAAGTTCGAGCCGCTGAAGCGCGACATCCGTCCGGGCTGACGTGGATGATTGCGCTGGCGGATGTAGATCAGCGTCAGGATGCCGATCACTGTGCCGAGGCCGAGGATCTCGTCGATGAAGTGATAGACGGCGGTGTTGCCGATGATGGGCCAGTGGAAGCTCGGGTCGAACGTCTGGCCGTAGGCCTCGAACCAGACGATCGCGCCGAGCATGAAGCCGACCATCACCAGCCAGTGCGCCCAGCCGACGGTGCGGAACTTGACCATCTTCGTGTGCGCGAGGAATTCGACGACCATCTGCTTGAAGCGCGGGAAGAACGGCCGCCAGCGGTCCGGGGCCGGCTGGCCGATACGGATCGTGTTGACCATCTTCAGCGCGCCGCTGATGAACGCGAACCAACACACGAGGCTCAGCAGCACGCCGATCGTGCCCAACGTAATCGTCAGGGCATTCATACGTGGCCTTTCGTGTCGGGGGCGGCGTCGTGCCGCCTGGTATGAGTCACCGCATCGTAACGCAAGCTAAGTTACCCACCGGTAACTTGGTCTGAACTGGAGTTACCCGCCAGTAGCAAAATCTGCGTCGAATCGGAGACCGTGTGCCCGGACACGCTAGAGGTCAAACGCGATACCGCCGTCGCGCAGGATGTCCTAACTCGCCCGAAACGAGGCGTGTGTCACACGGAGGTCACGACACGCTCTACCGGCCACGATGCGGTGTCCATTCGAACAAGGGGGTATAACGCTCCGGATGTGATGTCGGTTATGATTTGCCCGGTACGTGGGGTTCGCACGTGGGATGTACACGTCGGGGGACGTAGAACTTCAGGTCGATACAGCAGAATGGGGGCGTCTTAACAGGCGTGCGCCATGTCACAGAACGGAAAAAGATGAAGCTGAAGAAGCTTGCCGCTGTGGCGACGATGACGATCGCCGCCATGGGCATCACCGCCGGAACTTCGTACGCCGCTCCGGCCGCAGCCGACGAAGACGCGATCAACTACGAGGTCCGGCCCGAGGGTGAGTCCGTCGTGACCGTCATCGACGCAGGTTCCTTCCAGGTCTCCGGAGACGGAAAGAGCGTCGAACTGCAGGACGACGAGGGCGACACCGTCCTCAGCCTGCCGCTCGCCATCCAGCTCGGCGATCTGCAGCTGCCCTTCGAGCGTGAGGTGAGCGAGGACGGCAAGACTCTCACGCTGACCCCCGTCACCGACCTGTCCAAGGCGACCCCGGTCGCACCTGAGGACAAGGTCGGACCGTCGCTCACCCCGGTGGCGCTGAAGCTCACCGATGTCGCATCGCCCGAAGAGAACCTGAAGTCGCAGCAGAACTTCGTGTCGCAGTTGGGCATGGCCACCGCTATCGGCACTGTCGCGGGCGCGATCATCGGTTGCATCGTCGGAGCGATTCCCGGAACGATCGTGCCGGGCGCAGGGACCATCCTCGGCTGTGGTGCCGGTGCGGGCGTCGGTGGCACCATCGGCGCGTTCACGGCTGGCGGCCCGACGGCTGTCATCGCGGGTATCGCGGTGGTCCAGGATCTGCTGGCTGCTCCGGGAACCACGCAGTGGGCCGAAGATAAGTAAGCAGTAGTACGAAACGGCCCCGTCGCCCTGCAGGGTGACGGGGCCGTTTCGTATGCAGATCAACCGGCCAGGAAAAGCCTGATCAGATTCCACAGCACCTGCTGATCCGTGAGCAGCACCGCAATGCTGCCTACGATCGATGATCCCAGCACTTCAATCTCCCTCTGTCCCTGCGGTCCACTCGTCCGGTCCGACCGATCGGGCGAGCCTATCCGATTCGATCTTGGCGCCCGAACGACGCTTCGAGAAGAGCGCAATCTGCGGAGATGAGACGAAACGAGGCCCGGCCTCCGCGGTGCGGAAGCCGGGCCTCGTCGTCGTGTGGACTCGCGCTACCAGGTGCGGACCTTCAGGCCCGGGTTCTCGGCCAGGACCGTCTTGATCGGCGTGGCGAACAGTTCAGGGCTCTCACCGAGCAGGCCGCTGACGAACCCGGCGATCTCGCACATGCCGTACTGGCCGACGTTCGAGGCGCTGGAGATGCCGAGGGCGAGAGTGCCGGTGACGAGGGTGCCACCGCTGTCGCCCTGCAGGGCGCACAGGTTGGTGGAGAAGCCGTTCTCGAGCACGCGGTGGCCGATCTCGACGTTCTGATTGGCGGCCGTCACGACGCCGCAGCTGTAGCCGGTGCGCAGGCCCGACTTGCAGACCGGAGCGCCGACGACGGGATCCGCGACGCCCGTGATGGTCAGCGGAGCGGCGAACGGAACGCGCACGCCGTTGTTCTCGAAACGGGCTGCGGCCTCGGCGGAGGGACGGATCAGCGCGTAGTCGCTGCGGTCGAGCACCGTCTTCTCGAACGAGCCGAGGTGCTGACCCAGGTTGTCGCCGACGAGCTGGTGGACCTGGGACGCCCATCGCGTACCGGCCTGGGCGCGGTTGGGGTCGCAGTGACCGGCGGTGATGTTCACAGGACGTCCGCTGCCGTCCTCGGCGTTGAAGCCGAGCGAGCAGCGGAGCCCTTCGCCGGCACCGAGCGCGGCGTAGGCGTCGCCGCCGAAGAGCGCGTCGGGCGCGCCGAGACCACCGGCGATGGGCTGCAGGTCGGTTGCGCCCTCCGGGGTCAGTTCGGCGGGAGCGAACAGCACGCGCACGCCGTCGAGGAAGTCGGGGAGCTCGACGCCGGACACGTTGTCGGTGCGCACGACGACATCGTTGTTGACCACGTCGACGGCGATGCCGCGGATGACATCGGCGACGGCGGGCGGCTGGGTCTCGAGCCAGTCGCCCAGCGCGCCGAGCTGATCTTCGAGGGCGTCCTCGCTGCGCTCGGTCTCGGCGACGGTGAATCCGGCATCCTCGGCGGCCTTGCGGGCCTCCTCGAAGCCGTCACCTTCGGTGAGGCCGACGGTGGCGGTGCCCTGGTCGTCCAGCCACACACCGGCGAAGACGGCTTCGAACTGCTCCCGTGCCTTCTCGGCGAACGCGGCGAGATCCTGGCTGCGCTGCGCATCGGCGAGGAAGCGCTCGGCATCGATGTTCAGGTCGCGCTGCAACGCCTCGACGAGCTCGGCCGGCAGAGACGATGTCTGCGCCGGTTCGGTCTCGGGTTCGGCCTGCGCGATGGCAACGGCGGGACCGAGGAGCAGCAGTGCGGTCGAACCGATGACGGCCGTCCGACGTGCGAAGGTGCGTCGCATGGATACCTTTCTCGTTCCCTCGCGCATGCACGCGCGAAGGCGCCGTTCCCCCGCGGATCGGCGTCCGTCCGATCCTAAGGGGTGATCGCGGAAGTACGTAGCTACTTCTCGGTTACGTATGAGACTCGTGTGACTGTTGTGACGAACGGCCCGGGTGTTCCGGGCATTATGACGGGTTCGCCGCAGTACGGACTCGGGCGCCGGTGGCGTTCTCGATCTCTTGGATCGGGATGCCGAGGCTGGAGGTGCCACCGTTGGGCGCGAGTACCAGATTCGCCTCGACGCAGTTCGGTGCGCCGGCGCTGTTCGATCCGCTGATCACGCCGAGGGCGAGGGTGCCGGTGACGATGGCACCACCGCTGTCACCCGCGAGGGTGCAGGCGGAGGTCGCGAAGCCGCGGATGGTGCTCGAGAAGCCCGAGTCGTAGGTCAGCTGGGTCTCGATGCGATCGGCGACGACGAGCCCGCACGTGAACGACGACGACTGTCCCGACTTGCAGACGGGCGCGCCGACGACCGGAACGGCCGTGCCGGTGACCGTGAGGGTCGAGCCGTTGCCGCCGCGAACCGACGGGCGGTCCAGGCCCGCCTCGACGCCGGCCTTGTCGAGCGAGACGATGCCGTAGTCGAGGGTGCTGTCGGTACCGACCGTGGACTCGGTGAACTTGCCGATCCGGACGCTCTCGTCGATGTTCGCGCGGTTGGGCAGGTAGACCGTCGAACCACCGTCGGAACGAGCGACCGCGTCGCAGTGACCGGCGGTGAGGTTGACGGCGTCGCCGTCGGCGTCGACACCGTTGAAGCCGAACGAGCAGATGCCGATGCGCTCGATGGGCGTGGCGCGGACGTCGCCGTCGGCGGTGATGTAGGTGTCGCCACCCATCGGGGCCGGATCGTTCGGCGGCATGCCCGGCGACAACTGGACCTGCACGTTCGCCACCAGCGACGGCAGGTTCAGTGCGCGCCCGATCGGCGAGTTCACGATGTCGAGGACGATCTGGTTGTTGAGCACATCGATCGACGCGGAGTTGATCTGCGACGACACCTCGCGCGGGAGCCCCGCCACCCAGCGGTTCAGTTCGGCGAGGGCCTGCTCGAGTCCGTCGGCCGAGACCGGCGCGACCGTCGCCCGGTAGCCGTCCTGGGCTGCCTTCTCTGCGGCCTCGGGGTTCGTGACGGCGATGACGGGCTTGCCGTCCTCGCCGAGCCAGGCGCCGGCGAACTCGGAGGGACGCTCGGAGCGGAAGTCGCGGGCGTAGTCACCGAGTTCCTGCGCCCGCGCGGCGCGATCGAGGTATTCCTCGGGCGTCAGACCCAGGTCGCGCTGGATCGCTTCGACGAGCTCGGCGGGAAGTTCAGTGGACGGCAACTGTTCGGCGGGCGCGGCGTTCGCTGTGGCGCTCAGAGGCACAGCCAGCAGAACCGCGGAGGCCGCTGCGACTGCGACGCGGCGGGTGGTGGAACGGACTGCGGCGCGCGACGCCGACGAGAGACGCATGGAGGCCTTTCATGTGTGCTCGATGTGCTCTTGAACAGGTGCTTCGTGGAATCGGCGAGCCGACCCGCGGGACAGCCTACGGGACGGCCCGGCGACCGCCGATAGTGCCGTAGGTCACCACTCGGATAGCCGCGCTGTCTAGCTGCCGGTCTCAGTCTCTGTCGTTTCCGGAATGTCCGTCGAGGGCGGTTCCTCAGAAGGGTCGGGATCGGTCGGGGCGGTCGTCGGCTGGGTCGTCGTGGTGGTGGTGGTACTGCCACCGCTCCCGCCACTGCCACCACTGCCGCGTCCGCCACCCGAGGAATCATCGGGCTGGTTCCGCCGCGACCAGCCGGTGCTCGAGGTGGTTGAGGACGTGCTCGAGGTGGTCGAGCCGGGCGCCGACGAAGAGGACTGTTCGCTCGTGCCGGTGGTGGGATCGACCCAGGTCTGCTGCACGACCGGCGGGGCCACCGGGACCGTCTGCTCGGCGGTGGCCGGCTCGGTCGACTCCTCGGTGGTGGTCTCCTCGGTGCTGCGGGGAGCCGGCGGCTTGCTCGGCTTCGAGGTCGTCGTGGTTGCGGGAGCGGTCGGGGTGTCGGCGACCTGCGTGCCCGCGGTGGCCGTCGGGGAGTCCCGCAGCCCGAACACCAACGCGCCGACGCCTACCAGCAACGCGATCGCCGCAGCCGCCGCGATGGCCGTGACCTTCGACGAGCGACCCGAGGGCTTCTCGTCGGCGGCATCTCCGGCTGCGACGGCGGCGACCGTCGCCTTCGGCGTGTTCGCCGCGGCGGCAGCGGGCGTGGCGCCCGGAGGGGGAGTCGCGGTGATCTTCGAGATCACCGCGGTGATCTCGGGGTCGAGTTCGCTGCGTCGCGGTTCGGTGAGCTTGGCGGTGGGCAGGATCTGCGTCGAACCGAGGAGGTCGACCGAGCCGGCGGCCGCGGCGAGAGCGGCGCCCCGCACCATCGTCTGGTGCGGGGCGGGCGCCAGGGCACACCGCACACCGAGACCGGTCTTCACCGACTGTGCGACGAGCTGCGCGGCGCTCGGATCGACTGCTTCGTCGATCGTGACGACGATGGCGTCGAGGTTGCTCACGAGCCAGCCGAACGCGCCGAGCGCCGACGAGAGCTGCGCGGCGACCGACGGGGCGTCGTCCTCGGGGAATCGGAAGGCCTTACCCGCCGCGACTCCCGAGCGCACGAGCGTGACGGTCGAGCCCTGCGGGTCGATGTGATAGACCGCGAGGAGCCGTCCGGTCTGGTGCGCGACCTGCGATTCGAACCATGCCGCGGCAGCCTCGGCGTCGGAGACGAGCGAGACGTGACGCAACCCGACGTAGTCGAGCGCGTTGCGCAGTACCGCGACCGTCGAGCTCGGCCAGTCGGTGGGATGCGTCGCCACTGCCGTGTACGGGGTGTCGCCGATGAGGGAGGCAGCGTCGGCGAGGAGGCATTCCATGGCCGTGGCGACGAGGTCTTCGGCGCGGGAGAGCGAACCGTCGTTGGCGCGGACACCTCCGGAGTGGCCGAGGCGGTCGACGAAGCCGGTGAAGGAACTGGTGTGCCCGTCGACGACGTCGTGGTCGCCCAGTGTCGCGGTGCCGTCGGAGTGCAGGTGGACGGCGGTGAATCGCTCGATCGGTGCGGGGTCCGGCCGTCCCGGCGTCGGTGAGGTGACCGCAACCGACGACACGGTGGTCCCCACCCTCAGGCCTACGCCTACGGACATGCCGGCTTGCCTCCATTCCGGTCGGAGTGTGTGTGACGGGGTACATCTGCGCCGTGCCCCATGGCCCGGAGCAGTGACAGGAGCTCCGAGCGGGAACCGGCACCGAGTCGGCGCCGGATACGGGCGACATGATGTTCCACGGTCTTCGCGGAAATGTACAGGTGGTTTCCTACCTCTCGGTAGGTGAGGCCCGAAACCACCAGGTCGGCCACCTGCGCCTCGCGCTCGGACAGTGCACCCGGCTTCTCCCGTGCACCGAGGGGTGATTCGTCCGGATCGCCCGGGGGAGTGTCGGGGGCGATGTCGACCGGTGCGCGACCGGCCGGGCCGTCCTGCCGAATCGTCCGCGCGACCTGCAGTAATCCGGTGGCGACGGTGGTGTCGTCCGTCCGCAGCGCCGCTTCTCCCGCAAGCTTCGCGCCGTCCCACGGAAGACCCACGGACGCGAGGGACTCGGCCGCCTCGCGGATGCGCGTCGCGTCGACCTCACCGCGCAGTACCGAGAGCCATGCGTGCCCGGCCCGCGCGAGCACCGCGGCGTAGGCGGTGGTCTCCGCAGCCAGGGCCAGCGCGCGGGCGTGCGGGACGAGGTCGGCCGGCCGGTCCGCGGCGATCGCGACCTGCACCCCGTACCAGTGCAGCGCCGCGCCCCACAGCGGTGGCTCACCGAGGGTGGTGAGCAGTACGCGGGCAGCGGCGACGAGGTGCGCGACCCGCGCGGACTCCCCGAGGCGGACGGCGGCCAGCCACAGTTCGCCCAGGGGCAGCAGCCCGAACAGGTCGACGGAGTACTCCGCCACCACCGACTGCGCGGCCTGCCACCGCACCGTCAACGCTCCGAGGTCGGCATTGCGTCGCGCCAACCCGACCTGCAAGGCGTGGAAGAAGAGGAGGTCGCGCTGCCCGGTCACCTCGGGAGCGACGGCTTCGGCGGTCGCCGCCGCCGCTGCGAGATCACCGCCGAGCATCTCGGTCCACGCCACCAGGATGCGATTGCGGACGGTGGGGGTCTCCGGACGGTCGAGGATCGCGCGTGCGTGCCCGAGTTCGCCCGAGTGCAGGCACAGCAGTGCGGCGACGGCGTCGACCGTGTCGGGCCAGGCGCGCAGCGGCCCGTCGGAGCCGAGGCTCGTCAATGCGCGGGCGAGGCGGTTCATCGCGATCCGGCCGTCGCCGCCGACGGATTCGCGCAGGCCCTCCTCGAACAGTCGTGCGGCGGAGGCCGCAGAGGTCGGCGCACCCGAGGTGGCGGCACCGCGGAGACGTTCTGCGGCCGAGGGTCGTCCGGCGGCGAGCAGCACGGTGGCGGCGAGGGGAGCGTCCGTACCGACCCGTTCGGGACCGAGCCATTCGAACAGGTCGGCACTGCGGTCGAGCATGCCGCGATGCGCGGCGATGCTCGCGGAGATCCGGGTGGCGGCGCGCACGTCGTCGACGTCCGCCGTGTCGGCGCGGTCGAGCAGCCGGTCGGTGATCTGTTCGGATCGCTCGAGATCCCCTGCCGCGAAGGCGACTTCGGCTCGTCGCACCGCTAGGGCCGCGGGATCGGCTCCCGCGGGTACGGCGGCGTCGAGAAGCTCGGCGGCTTCGCGAGGTGGCGCGTCGGCTGCGAAGGCGACGAGCCGATCGGCGAGGTGCGGGTCGGTGAGACCGATCGTCGCGAGACCGCGGGCGAGCTGCGGCGTCAGCGTTCCGGCGTCGATGCGGGTCGCGAGGAGACGGCGCGCGACGGCGAACAGGTTGTGCCTCCCCAGGACCGCAGCAGGCACACCGTTCGCCCCGGTGGTGAGGCTCGCGGCATCCTGGCCGAGCAGGCCGCTCGCACGAGCGGTATCGACGAGGTCGAGGGCACGCTCGACGGGGATGTCGAGTACGGCGGCGAGTTCGCCGGGATCGAGCGCGGCACCGAGATCGACGAGCGCTAGGACTGCGGTGAGCTCGAGATCCGCGAGGAGCTGCCGGCGGATCGCCTCCTCGACGGCCCGCTGGACATCGCTCTCCGTCCGCACGGCCTCGAGGGCGGTGTCGACGAGATGCGGTACGCCGCCCGTGAGGCGGTGTAGAGCTCGCACCTGGGGCGGTGCGAGCCGGAGCTCGAACGACGCCGCGCGACCGGCGATTTCACGAGGCGTCCACGAACCCAGTTCCACCACCGTCCCGCTTCCCGCGAACGCTGCGGTCAGCGAACGCATCTCGGGACGGTGTGGTCGGGCTTCGGTGGCCACGGCGATCCCCGTCGGCGCGTCCCGGATGTGGTCGACGAGCTCCTGCAGTTCCGCGGCGGTCATGCGGTGTGCGTCGTCGACGATACGGGCATCGGCGAGATCGGTTCGGAGCGAAGCGAGCACGGCGGACTTCCCGGTTCCGGTGCCGCCGACGAGCAGCAGTCGCGGGGGAGCGGCCGCGGTCAGGGCACGCGTGACCTCCCGGGGGACCGGGCGTCGCGGAGGAGCGGGAGCGGACGTCATCGGGATCGGTCAGCGTCCGGTTCCGAGCAGTCCGCCCACAGCCTGCCCGGTGCCTCCGAGCAGGCCGCCGACGCCGTTGCCCAGACCTTCGACGACCGCACCCGCACCCTGGCCGGCGCCCGAGAGGGCTTCGCCGACACGGCTTCCGCCCGTGCTCGGCGCGGTGGGTGCGGTGGGTTGCGGCGCAGGCTGAGGGGCGGGTGCCGGTGCCGGAGCGGGGGCGGGTGCTGGGGCAGGTTGCGGTGCCGGCTGGGGTGCCTGCGTGGTCTCCCCGGCTGTCACCGGTGCGGGAGCGGTCGGGTCCGGTGCAGGTACAGCGCCGGTGGGTGCGGCGCCGGAAGCGGGCGTCGCGGCGACCGGGACAGCGGTCACGGTGCCGTCCGGTCCCTGCACCCCGATCGGGACGGTGGTTCCCGCCTCGGACGGCTGCGCGCCGGTCGTGCCGGGGACGGTCGTCCCGGGCGCGGTCTCGGTGGTCGTCGGGTTCCCGGCCACGACCTCGCTCGACGGACGTACCTCCGAACCGGGCGTCTCGGCCTCCGACGACAGGGTGCCGATCGCCAGTCCGCCCCCGGCGAGGACGACGACGGCAGCGACAGCGGCACCCACCAGCGCGAACGAGCGGCCGCGTGCGGGTGTGCCGGTCGCGGTGTCGACGACCGCCGGCCGATGCGCTGCAGCGACAGGCTGCGCCTCCGCGGCGGGCACCACCGGCAGTGCGACGGTCTCGGGTTCGTCGTCGACGACAGGTGCAGGAGGCGCCATCGGCACCGCGGCAGTCGGGGCACCGTCCGCGGCTGCTGCAAGCGCGGCCCCATGCGCTGCGGTGAAGGCCGGTCGCGCCGACGAGACGATCGGCAGACCCAGCTCCGACGAGATCAGTTCGGCGACGAGCGGGGTGGACGAGCCACCACCGATCAGCAGTACGCGTCCGATGTCCGCACGATCGAGCCCGGCCCCGCGGATCGCGTCCTGCACCACGGCGAGCGACGCCCCGAGCGGTTCCCGGGCGAGTTCCTCGAACTCGCTGCGCACCAGACGCAGGTCGCGGTGCAGGCCGGGCAGCGCGACCGGCACCACCGTCTCGGTGTCGCTGGACAGTGCCTCCTTCGCCGCGCGGCACCGACCGCGGAAGTCGGCGAGTGCCGCGACGGTCGCGGAATCGAACGGATCGAGGCCGGTCGAGTCCCCGCCGAGCGTTTCCAGCAGATAGGTCGTGACGAGATGGTCGAAATGGTCGCCGGAGACGTCGTCGCTGCTCAACGGGCGGCCCAGCAGCATGGGATGGGCGCCGCCCTGCACGACGGTGACGTCGAGGCTGCGCGCACCGAGGTCGTAGACCACCGTCACGTCGTCTCCCAGCGGCCCGTGTGTGGCGTCGAGCCAGCGCACCGCCGCGATCGGTTCGGGGATCGTCCGTGCAGTGACGCCCGCCCGGACGAGCGCGGCGCACAGGGCCTCGACGGTGTGAGCCGACCACGCGGCGGGATGTGCCAGCATCGTCGGCACATCGGAGGTGCCGGTGCGGTACTGCAGGCAGGCCACGGTCGACGCGACGAGATCCTCACCCAGGTAGGTGGAGCCGTCCTCGGCGAGGATGCCGACCGGATCGCCCACCCGGGCCGCATAGCCGGAGAACACCTGCGCACCGGGGGTCGGGGCGCCAAGGACGAAGGCCCCGCCCTCGGGGAGGTGGAGTTCGGTGGGGATCGACAGAACGCTGGGATCGCCGGATCGGGGCTGGTCGAGGACGGTGAGGGCCGCCGAGTTGGCCGCCCCGATCGTGACGCCGAGTCCTGAATACATGCACGCTCCCGTGTTCTGGGCGGACATCGGTCCGCGATCTCGCTCCACCGTTCGGTCTCGATGAGCCTGTCGTTCCCGCCGCGCGGCCCGTTAGCGCCCACGCCGCCACCGGCCCGATCGTAGGGACTGTCCCCTAACGACCCCCATGCCCCCGAACCCCGATCCCCTAACGGGCGACGGCGGGCAGGGGGCAGCACCCCCTGTGCCCGCGACCGGCCGTTTCGTAGCGTCGTCCGTAGATCCCGACGACTCAGGAGACACGCGATGGCCACCAACGCCGTACTCGACTTCATCCTCAGCCTGTTCCGTGACGAGAAGGAACTCGCCCGGTACTGCAACAACCCCGAGGCCGTCCTCGCCGAAGCCGGATTGGACAGCGTGTGCCACGCCGACATCGTCGCCGTCGCCCCGCTCGTTGCGGACAGTGGTCTGTTCGCCGGAACCGCCGCCGAACTGACCGCAGCGCTGAACGGTGCGGCGAACGTCGGGGCGTCGATCGCAGGCACCGCCGCAGCCGGTCTGGGCGGAGCAGCGGGCCTCGGTGGCGCCGCCGGCCTGGGCCTCGGTGTCGGAGCAGGCCTCGGTGGGGGCCTGGGTCTCGGTGGTGGACTTAACCTCGGCGGCGGACTGGACCTCGGCGGGACCGTCGGCGCGCAGACCGGGATCGTCGTCGACCTCGGTGCGCAGCTCGGAGCGGCGCTCGAAGCCGGTGGCGAACTCGGCGCTTCCCTGGGTGCAGCGCTCGGTGGTGCTCTCGACGCAGGCCTCGAACTCGGCGAATCCTTCGACGTCGGAGGTGCCGTGGCCGGAGCGCTCGAAGGTGGGCTCGGCCTGGGCGTCGGTGCCGCTGCAGACCTGGCCGCGGCGATCGACGCGGCCGTCGAGGCCTCGGGCGGCCTCGGCGCAGATCTCGCCACGACCCTCGAAGGAGCCTTGGGCATCGGCGGCACCCTCGGCGCCGACATCGGGCTTGCCCTCGGTGGCCTGCTGGAATCGGCCGTCGACGTCGGCGGCACCTTCTCGACCGAACTCACCGCGGCCCTCGAGGGCGGCGCCGAACTCGGTGCCGCACTCGGCACGACCCTCGGTGGCGTTCTCGGCGTGGGCACGGAACTGACCGGCGCGCTCGGCACGAGCCTGGGCGGCGTCCTCGGTGGTGTGGCCGATCTCGGCGCCGGACTGGGAACCGACCTTTCCGACGGTCTCGACGCCGGTGTGGGCGCGACGCTCGGCCTCGGTGCGTCCCTCTCGGCCCTGCTCGGAGCGGGCGGTGGAGCTGCGGCCGATCTCGGCGCCGCGCTGGGGACCGTCATCGAGAACAGCGCGCAGGGCGGTCTGCTCGGCGGTGTCGACCTCGACGCGGTCCTCTCGGGTGGTGGTGAGATCGACGCTGAGGCCGGGGCGGGCGTCGAACTCGGCACGCTGGTCGGCGGGGTGCTCGGAGGTGCGCTCGGCCTCGAGACCACCGCGGCCACCGAACTGTCGTCGGCGCTGAACGTCGCCATCGGCTCGACCACCGGTATCGGCGCGACCGTCGATTCGACCGTGCAGGCGGGGACGAACCTCGGATCGGATCTGTCGTCCGTCCTCGGCTCGACCTTCGCGACCGGCGGCTCGGCCGGCGCCGAGCTCGGCCTGCAACTCGGCAGTGCACTCGAGACGGCCGCAGGGTCGGCGTCCCTCGATGCGGGGGCCGATCTCGGCACGCAGCTCGCGTCGACGATCGGCGGCAGCCTCGATGCCGGTGCCGAAGCCACCGGTCAGCTCGGCTACGCCCTCGACGGCGCACTGGACGCGGCGGCGGAACTCGGGGCCGGAGTGAACGTGGGAGCGGACCTCGGCGCGGCGATCGGCTCGGGGATCGGCGCGGCCGGTGGACTGGGAACGTCCGTCGATCTGGGTGCAGCCACCGATGTCGAGAACGGGTTGGATCTCGGTGGTGCAGCAGACCTGGGCGCGGCTGCCGACCTCGGTGTCTCCGGCGGTCTGGAGAGCGCAGCCGACCTCGGTGCCGAGCTGTCCACGCAGGTGGGGACGGCCCTGTCGGGCGGGGTCGATACGGCCCTGTCGGGCGGGGTCGATACGGCCCTGTCGGGCGGTGCGGACAGCTGGGCATCGGTCGGCGAGGACGTCTTCGGCTCTGCCTCGGGAGCTGCGGGCTTGTTCGGCGAGGGTGGTCTCACCGCGACCTCCGGTCTCGGCGGCGACTCCTCTCTCGGCGCCACCGACTCCACCGAGCTCGACGAACTGCTGCCCTGACCCGCAGCGGTGCGGGCTCCGGGACATAATGTCCGGAGCCCGCACCGACGGAAGGCGAGTCGACGCAGCCCATGCAGCATTCACCGGATACGCAGCATCCATCCGATCCTTCGAGACGCCGAGCGCTCCTCGACCTGATCGACTCCGCGATCGCGCGATCTCGCAGCGCCAGGCGCAACGATCTCACCGACCGGTTGACGGCCGCCCGTACGAAGGTCTCCGACCCGCGACTGCGGGTGGTCGTCGTCGGGGGTCTGAACCAGGGCAAGAGCCGGTTCGTGAACGCTCTGCTCGGCCTCGAGGTGTGTTCCGTCGGCGACGACGAGACCACCGCGGTCCCCACGCTCGTGCAACACGGGCAGGAGCCGTCCGCCGAACTCGTCCCGACCGGTTCGGCGCCGCGCATCGCCGTGCCCTTCGACGACCTGCAGCAGGTCGCGCCGCGCAGCGCCGGCCGGGACGTCGACCGGCTCGAGGTGAGTGTGCCGAGTCCGCTGCTCGCCGACGGACTCGTGTTCGTCGACACCCCGGGTGTGGGAGGCCACGGAAATCCGCACACAGCAGCCACATTGACGCTCCTGGCCACCGCGGATGCGGTCTTCGTCGTCTCGGATGCGAGTCAGGAGTTCACTGCACCGGAGATGTCGTTCCTGCGACAGGTGCAGACGTTGTGCCCGGCGTCGGCGGTGCTCGTCACCAAGACGGACGTGTATCCGCACTGGCGCGCGATCGTCGACGCCGACCGCGAACACCTGCAGCGAGCGGGGATCGACCTGCCGCTGCTGCCCGTCTCGTCCCTGCTGCGCGAGTACGCCCTGCGCACCGAAGACGCCTCGCTGCAGCAGGAATCCGGCTTCGACGCGATCTACGACTTCCTGCGCGAACAGGTGGTCGCGCGCAACGCCGACTCGGCGCGACTGTCGGTGGCGCACGACGTGAAGACCGTCGTCGACCATCTCGCGCTCGGATGCGAGAGCGAACTCGCCACCCTGCGCGACCCCGACTCCGGGAACGACGCGATCGAGGACCTGCACCGGGCACGCGCCGCGACCGAGGCATTGCGGACGCGGGCAGCGCGGTGGCAGATCACGTTGTCGGACGGCATCGCCGATCTCGCGGCCGACATCGACCACGACCTGCGCGACCGGCTGCGCACGGTGACCCGCGACGCCGAAGCGTCCGTGGACGACTGTGATCCGGGCAAGGAATGGCCGCGGCTGGGGCAGTGGCTCGCCGAACAGGTCGCCGAATCCGTCGGTGACAACTTCGTGTGGGCGCACGAACGCGCCGAGGCGCTCGCAGGCAAGGTCGCCGAGCACTTCGCACTCGACGACGACTCCTTGCCGTCGTTGCATCTCGGCGACCTGTCGAGACTGCTCGAGCCCGTCGAGAACCTGTCCGATCTCGAATCGGGCCGGATCGGTATCGGTCAGAAGGTACTCGTCGGCATGAAGGGTTCTTACGGTGGCGTGCTGATGTTCGGTCTCGTCACCACCCTGATGGGGATGGCGCTCGTGAACCCGATCTCGGTGGGAGCCGGAGTCGTCCTGGGTACCAAGGCGTATCGCGACGACAAGCAGGTGCGGCTCGCCAAGCGCCGCGTCGACGCGAAGAGCGCGATCCGCGCCTTCACCGACGACGTGAGCTTCCAGGTCGGCAAGGAATCGAAGGACCGGCTCCGGCTCATCCAGCGTCAGTTGCGCGATCACTTCACCGAGATCGCAGAACAGACACTACGTTCGCTCGACGAGTCGCTCGAAGCGGCCCGCCAGGCCGCGACCGTGCAGGAACAGGAACGCCGCCGTCGGATCGGTGAACTCGACACGCAGGTCGCGGAACTGGGCCGATTGCGCGAGCGCGCCGCGGAACTCGCGGGAGTGTCGGCGTGACCCCGACTCTCTCGCGCGCCCGCGACCTGCTCGACCGGGCACGCGCGTCGTACGGCGGGAACCCGGCCGTCGCGGACCGGCTCGACCACTGCGCCGCGCGACTCGATCAGCCGTTGCGGATCGCGCTCGCCGGATCGCTCAAGGCCGGCAAGTCGACCCTACTCAATGCGCTTGTAGGACAGGACATCGCGCCCACCGACGCGACGGAGTGCACGCGCGTCGTCACCTGGTACCGCAACGGACCCGTGCCGACGGTGAACGCCTGGTACGACGGGAACCGCCGCATGCCGGTGCCCGTGCAGCGTCCCGACGGCCGTTTGACCTTCGACCTCGGCGAACTCACCGCCGACCGCGTCGACTTCATCGACGTCGAATGGCCGGCCAGCGCGCTGGCGCAGACCACCATCATCGACACCCCGGGCACGTCGTCGTTGTCGCAGGACGTGTCGGCGCGGACCCTGGCGCTGCTCACCCCGGAGGAATCGGCCTCCGGTGCCGACGCCGTCGTCTACCTGATGCGTTCGCTCGGAGCCGCCGACGTCGAGTTCCTCGAACGGATCGGCCGGCACGTCGGCGGGGGATCGGGACCGCTCGGCATCGTCGGGGTGGTGTCGCGCGCCGACGAGGTCGGTGCGGGTCGTGCCGACGCGATGATGTCGGCGAAGCAGGTCGCGGCGAGGTTCACCGACGAACTCGAACGCACCGGACTGTGCCAGGCGGTCGTGCCGGTCGCCGGGTTGCTCGCCCTCGCCGCACGGACCCTGCGGCAGAACGAGTTCGCGGCCTTCGAGGCGCTCGCACAGGTGCCGGTGGAACAACTGCAGGTCGCGATGCTGTCGGCCGACCGTTTCGCGCGGCCCGACGTCGACCTGCCCGTCGACCCCGGGATGCGGGCACGTCTCGTCGACCGGTTCGGTCTGTTCGGCATCCGCACCGCAGTGCTGCTCGTGCAGCTCGGCGCGCGCGATTCACCGTCCCTCGCCGCCGAACTCGTCGCGCGCAGCGGGCTCGACGAGCTGCGTCAGGTCATCGACGTGCAGTTCGGTCAGCGTGCCGATCAGCTCAAGACCCATTCGGCGCTGCTGGCGCTCGAGCGGGTGTTGCACGCGTGCGGCGACCACGAGCTGCTGGGAGCCGTGCGACGCGAACTGGCCGACGACCACGGCTTCGCCGAACTCCGCCTGCTGGGCAGACTGCGGTCGTCGTCGGTGTCACTGCCCGACGAGGAGGTCCAGGCGCTGCAGCGCGTGGTCGGTGGATCCGGGATCGGCGCCACCCGGCGCCTTGGTCTCGCCGACGACGCGTCACCTGCCGAGATCCGCGCTGCGGCCGTCGATGCGGTGCGGCACTGGCGATCCCGCGCCGAACATCCGCTGCTCGATCCGTTCACTGCGAAAGCCGCAGCGGTGGCGGCGCGCAGTGCGGAAGGGCTGGTCGCGGGAGCCGGCCGACAGATGTGAGCTGTAGCCGAACGATTCGGCTTGCACCTCACGTAACGTGAGGTCATAGCGTCGATCGTGCCGGCGCACGGAGTGCCGGTGGAAGTGGGTGGACGATGCCGGCGACTGGTTCCGGGCAGCAGACACGTTCCGGACAGCACTGGAAGGTGGGGCGTCTCGCAGCGGAGACAGGCCTGACCGTGCGGACCCTGCATCACTACGACGACATAGGCCTCGTGCGGCCGTCGGGTCGGACGGCGTCGGGCCATCGGCTGTACGAGGAGTCGGACGTCGAGAGGCTGTACCAGGTGCTGGCGCTGCGTCAGCTCGGGCTGTCACTGGACGCGATCGCCACGGTCACCGACGGCGACACCTCGCTGTCGGAGATCCTCGACGCGCACCGTGCCTACCTGGACGATCAGCTCGCGGCGACCCGCACGCTGCGTGCGCAGGTCGAGATGCTCTCCCGCACGGTCCGAACGTCGCCGGATGCATCGGTCGCCGACTTCCTTCACGTGATCCGAGGAGTGATCGAAGTGGACGACATCTTCGAAAGGTATTTCGACAAGGGACAGATCGCAGACCTCGCGGAACGACGCGCGATGCTGGGCGACGACGTCATCACGGCGGCAGAGACGTCGTGGCAGGAACTCATCCCGCGTGTCGACGCTGCGCTGAGTTCGGGGATGGATCCGGCCTGTTCGGAGGCCCAGGAGATGGCACGGCAATGGATGGATCTGCTCGAGCAGTTCCACGGCGGCGACGAGGGCCTACGCGACAGCCTCTACCGCATGCACGAGGACAACGCGCAGCAGATCGAGCAGGAGTTCTGCGGGCCGAGTCGCGAACACATCGAGTTCATCACGAAGGCGAACGAGGCGCGATCTACGTAAGCACAGGGACGGATGCTCGATGTCGTCATCGAGCATCCGTCCCCGAATCGTGCAATCAACGTCGACGGGCTCTGCCGGCGGCGCGAACCAGGCGGGCGTGGACGGCCTCGAAGCGGAACAGATCCGCCCACGTCCATCGCACGACCTCGAAGCCCAGAGCCCGGATCGCATCCTCCCGCAGCTTCTCGCGATGGACGGTCTCGGCCGTCGCGCCGGGCTCGTCCGAGCCGTACTTGCTCCTTCCGTCGAATTCCCCGACCACGCCTTCGTCCTCCCAGAGGAAGTCGGGACGAGCGACGAATGCTCCGGAAGGGGTCCGCAGCTCGTGCTGCAGCTTCGGCGCCGGTAACCCCGCCGACCGGATCCGTAGTCGGCTGAGCGACTCGCCGGGACTTTCGCTGCGACCGTCGAGGAAAGCAACGGTCCGCCGGGCAGCGGCGATCCCGTGCCGCATGCCGGACGATGCCAGCGCATCGAGGAGCAGGGGCGCGATATGGGGATGCGCCCGCAGCGCCGCGTCGCCGGCGATGACTGCCGAGTCCACCGACAGTGTTCGTGCCAGGTCGACAACCGTCCGCGCGACGGTCGTGGTGCGCAGACCCGCGACGACGCAGACCTCGTCGGGTTGATAGGTGCACCTGTGTACATGGAGGGTCGGGGTGCGGCGTCCGCTCGACGGCCGTTCGCGGCTGATGTGCACCGGGGAGAGGTCGACGTCCCAGAGAGGAAGGCCGTGCAGCACCGCAGCGGAGACATGGCTGACGACGGCGTCCGGGGTGATCCGTCCCCGTCGCGCCAGTACGCGCGCATGGTGCAGGGTGAGCGGGTCGAGGTCCGCGCCACCGTCGACGTACACACCGCGCGTGACGTTCCGCAGTCGTCCCACACGGACAGCCTGACGGATCTCGTCCGAGGTCGTCCCGCCGGCCAGCAGGTCGGAGCGCAGAAGGAAGTTCGGTTCGTCCATGCAGCGAGGGTCGTGTACGGCGACGACGGACCCGGAGCATCGAAGCCCTCGACCCGACCACCTGTGGATCGACGGGGTCCCTGTGGACAACCCGTCCTCGCGCACCGGTGCGGACAGTGGCGCGTTGTCGACATCGGGTATCGGTCCCCGAATCGAGCAGATGCGACCGATCGAAGTGATGTGCGCCACCCTCGGAACAAAAGTCCACGACCTGCCGTTGGACGAGTCAGACAACTTGAGCGCATAAGACTCAACTTCACTTGACGGCGTGGACCGCTCGGGTGCAGGCTTGAGTCGACCGCGCTCACCTGAGCCGAACGGGCTCAGGTCGGGCATGGAACGTTTTCGCGGCGCGCACGCGTCGCGGCAGGAACATTGGAGGAAAATTATGGCTCGTGCGGTCGGCATCGACCTCGGAACCACCAACTCGGTCGTTTCCGTTCTGGAAGGCGGCGAGCCCGTTGTGGTCGCCAACGCCGAGGGGTCCCGCACCACCCCGTCCGTCGTAGCATTCGCGAAGAACGGTGAGGTTCTGGTGGGTCAGCCCGCCAAGAACCAGGCGGTCACCAACGTCGACCGCACCATCCGTTCGGTCAAGCGCCACATCGGCACGGACTGGACCGTGGCCATCGACGACAAGAAGTACACGCCGCAGGAGATCAGCGCCCGCACGCTGATGAAGCTCAAGCGCGACGCGGAGGCCTACCTCGGTGAGGACATCACCGACGCGGTCATCACCGTCCCGGCGTACTTCAACGACGCCCAGCGTCAGGCCACGAAGGAAGCCGGCACCATCGCCGGTCTCAACGTCCTGCGCATCGTCAACGAGCCCACCGCGGCTGCCCTCGCGTACGGTCTCGACAAGGGCGAGAAGGAGCAGACCATCCTGGTCTTCGACCTCGGTGGCGGCACCTTCGACGTCTCCCTCCTCGAGATCGGCGACGGCGTCGTCGAGGTCCGCGCGACCTCCGGCGACAACCACCTCGGTGGCGACGACTGGGACGAGCGCATCGTCAACTGGCTCGTCGACAAGTTCAAGGCACAGCACGGCGTCGACCTGACCAAGGACAAGATGGCCATGCAGCGTCTGCGTGAGGCTGCCGAGAAGGCCAAGATCGAGCTGTCGTCCTCGCAGTCGACCTCGATCAACCTGCCGTACATCACCGTCGACGCGGACAAGAACCCGCTGTTCCTCGACGAGCAGCTCACCCGCTCGGAGTTCCAGAAGATCACCGGCGACCTCCTCGAGCGCACCCGCGCTCCCTTCCAGCAGGTCGTCAAGGACGCCGGCATTTCCGTCGGCGACATCGACCACGTCGTGCTGGTCGGCGGCTCGACCCGTATGCCCGCCGTCACCGACCTGGTGCGCGAGCTCACCGGTGGCCGCGAGCCCAACAAGGGCGTGAACCCCGACGAGGTCGTCGCCGTGGGTGCAGCCCTGCAGGCCGGCGTCCTCAAGGGCGAGGTCAAGGACGTGCTGCTGCTCGACGTCACCCCGCTGTCGCTGGGTATCGAGACCAAGGGCGGCGTGATGACCAAGCTCATCGAGCGCAACACCACGATCCCCACCAAGCGGTCGGAGACCTTCACCACCGCCGACGACAACCAGCCGTCGGTGCAGATCCAGGTCTTCCAGGGCGAGCGTGAGATCGCGGCGCACAACAAGCTGCTCGGCTCGTTCGAGCTCGGCGGCATCGCGCCGGCTCCGCGTGGCGTCCCGCAGATCGAGGTGACCTTCGACATCGACGCCAACGGCATCGTCCACGTCACCGCCCGCGACAAGGGCACCGGCAAGGAGAACACGATCAAGATCCAGGAAGGCTCCGGCCTGTCCCAGGAGGAGATCGACCGGATGGTCAAGGACGCCGAGGCGCACGCCGAGGAGGACCGCAAGCGTCGCGAGGAGGCCGAGGTCCGCAACCAGGCCGAGTCGCTCGTGCACCAGACCGAGAAGTTCATCAAGGAGAACGAGGACAAGGTCCCGGCCGACGTCAAGGAGAAGGTCGAGGCTGCGATCAAGGAAGCCAACGACGCCCTCGCCGGCTCCGACATCAACGCGGTCAAGGCCGCCGTCGAGAAGCTCGCGACCGAGTCGCAGGCCCTCGGCCAGGCCATCTACGAGGCGCAGGGCGCCGAGGGTGCCGCTGCCGGTGACGGCGCGGCCGCAGGTGCCGACGACGTCGTCGACGCCGAGGTCGTCGACGAGCCGAACGATTCGGAGAAGAAGTGAGTGCCGACAAGCCCGAGCAGGAACCGGTGACCGTCACCGACAAGCGACGGATCGACCCTGAGACCTTCGAGGTGCGCGACCCCGCCGAGGAGCCGCGTGCCGAGGAGGGCGAGGTGATCGAGTCGGTTCCTGCGGAGGGCGACGCCGAGAAGGCCGAGCGGACCGAAGGACAGTCGCAGGAGGCGAAGGAACTCGCCGAGCGCACCGCCGACCTGCAGCGCGTGAGCGCGGAGTACGCGAACTACCGTCGCCGCGCCGAGGCGCAGCGCACGGCGATCGCGGAGGAGGCCAAGGCCTCCGTCGCGGCGAAGTTCCTCGACGTCCTCGACGACCTCGACCGGGCACGCGCCCACGGCGACTTGGAGACGGGTCCGCTGAAGGCACTGTCCGGCAAGCTGACCGGTGTGTTCGACAGTGTCGGACTCGTCGCGTTCGGTGAGGAGGGCGACGCCTTCGATCCCGAGTTGCACGAGGCCGTCCAGATGGAAGGCGACGGTCACCACCCGGTGCTCGGGACGGTGCTCCGCAAGGGTTACCGCTTCGGCGACCGCATCCTGCGGCACGCGATGGTGACGGTCACCGACGGCGATCCGGCGGACACGCCGGGTGACGCGCGGTCGGCGGAGCCGGGCACAGAGTAAGAACAAGAGAACGCGAGAGGAGGAGACGCCCGGTGAGCCAGCGGGAGTGGATCGAGAAGGATTTCTACAAGGACCTGGGCGTCTCCCCCGACGCAACGCAGGACGAGATCAAGAAGGCCTACCGGAAACTGGCGCGGGACCTGCATCCCGACGCCAACCCCGGTGACGCCACGGCCGAGGAACGCTTCAAGGCCGTCAGCGAGGCCAACGCCGTCCTGTCGGATCCCGCCAAGCGCAAGGAATACGACGAGACCCGGCGCCTGTTCGCCTCCGGCGGCATGCCGGGTGGCTTCCGTCCCGGCGCCGGCGGATTCTCCGGTGGTACCGGAGCGACCTTCGACATCGGCGACCTGTTCGGCGGTGGCGGCGACGGTGGGCTCGGCGACCTCTTCGGTGGCCTGTTTAACCGCGCCGGTGGCGGCACTGCTTCCACCGCCGGCCGTTCGCGTCCACGCCGCGGATCCGATGTCGAGACCGAGACGACGCTCGACTTCCGCGATGCCGTCCAGGGCGTCACGGTTCCCCTGCGGATGACCAGCCCGGCGCCGTGCACCACCTGCCACGGCAGCGGTGCCCAGCCGGGAACGAGTCCGCGGGTCTGTCCGAACTGCAACGGAAGCGGTGTGGTCTCCCGTAACCAGGGCGCCTTCGGATTCTCGGAACCGTGCGACGACTGCCGGGGCAGCGGATCGATCATCGACAACCCCTGCAGCGACTGCCGCGGTACCGGCGTGCAGAACCGCACCCGCACCATCACCGTGCGGGTTCCCGCAGGCATCAAGGACGGTTCGCGCATCCGCCTTGCCGGTCAGGGCGAGGCCGGGCTGCGCGGCGCCCCGTCCGGCGACCTGTTCGTGACGGTGCACGTCCGTCCCGACCGCGTGTTCGGGCGTGAGGGCGACGATCTGACCCTCGTGCTGCCCGTCAGCTACGGCGAACTCGTCCTCGGCGGCACCGTCTCGGTGCCGACCCTCGACGGCCGCGTCGGGCTGAAGATCCCGCCGGGAACGGCCGACGGCCGGGTCCTGCGGGTCCGCGGACGCGGCGTCCCCAAGCGCGGGGGCGGCGCCGGTGACCTTCTCGTCACGGTGAAGGTCGCGATCCCGCAGAATCTCGACGAGAAGGCGACGGAAGCGCTGCACAACTATCTTCGTGCAGAAGAGGCAAGCGGTTTCGATCCTCGAGAGGGATGGGCAGGTGCGTGATGAGCGAGACGAGAATGCCACGGAATCTGTCACCGGATCCCGATGCGCGCGTCTACGTCATCTCGGTGGCAGCAGAACTCGCCGGGATGCATGCGCAGACGCTGCGTAACTACGACCGNGGACTCGTCACCCCGCACCGCACCAGCGGCGGCGGCCGCCGGTACTCGCCGCGCGACGTCGAACTGCTGCGCGAAGTGCAGCGCCTCTCCCAGGACGAAGGTGTCAACCTCGCCGGGATCAAACGGATCATAGAGCTGACCAACCAGGTCGAGGCACTGCAGCAGCGCGTCGCCGAACTCAACGCCGAGGTCGCCCAGTTGCGTTCGACACGCGGCGATCTGGTGCCCATTCCGCGCAGCAACGCCCTCGTCGTGTGGAAGCCGCGCAACAGGCGCGACTGACCGCACCGCGGTCGAGCGCGACTGACCGCACCGCGGTCGAGCGGGACTGATCCGCCGGATCGGTCGAGAACGAAAATCTCCCGCCCAGCGAGACGATCGCCCTGTGAAGCCTCGACGTCTGCCTAGTGTGGCGTGTTCCACACGAACGGTCGACGGAAGGCAACAGTCATGGCGGAGTGGGCGGAAGAATGCGACGTCCTCGTGGTGGGGTCGGGAGCCGGAGGGTGCTGCGGTGCGTACACCGCTGCGCGCGAAGGACTGTCGGTGATCCTCGTCGAGGCATCCGAGTACTTCGGCGGCACCACGGCGTACTCCGGGGGCGGCGGCGTCTGGTTCCCCACCAACGCGGTCCTGCAGCGTGCCGGTGACGACGACACCCTCGAGGACGCACTGACCTACTACCACGCGGTCGTCGGCGACCGCACCCCGCGCGAACTGCAGGAGGCGTATGTCCGCGGCGGCGCCCCGCTGATCGACTACCTCGAGTCCGACGACGATCTCGAATTCATGGTCTACCCGTGGCCCGACTACTTCGGCAAGGCGCCCAAGGCCCGTGCCCAGGGACGTCACATCGTCCCGTCGCCGCTGCCCATCGCCGCCGATCCCGAGCTCAACGAGTCGATCCGCGGCCCGCTCGGCCGCGAACGCAACGGCGAACCCCTGCCCGACATGCTCATCGGAGGTCGCGCGCTCGTCGGACGATTCCTCATCGCCCTGCGCAAGTACCCGAACGTGGAGCTGTACCGGAACACCCCGCTCGAAGAACTGATCGTCGAGGACGGTGTGGTCGTGGGCGCGGTCGTCGGGAACGACGGCGAGCGACGGGCGATCCGCGCGCGCAAGGGTGTCGTCCTCGCCGCCGGTGGCTTCGATCGGAACGACGAGATGCGCAGCAAGTACGGGGTGCCCGGCGCCGCGCGGGACTCGATGGGCCCGTGGTCGAATCTCGGCAAGGCCCACGAGGCGGGCATCGCCGTCGGCGCCGACGTCGACCTGATGGATCAGGCCTGGTGGTCGCCGGGACTGACCCACCCGGACGGACGTTCGGCGTTCGCGCTGTGCTTCACGGGCGGCATCTTCGTCGACCAGGACGGTGCGCGGTTCACCAACGAGTACGCACCCTACGACCGTCTGGGCCGCGACGTCATCGCCCGCATGGAGCGCGGCGAGATGACGTTGCCGTTCTGGATGATCTACGACGACCGGAACGGTGAGGTCCCACCGGTCGGGGCGACGAATGTGCCGCTCGTCGAAACCGAGAAGTACGTCGACGCGGGACTGTGGAAGACCGCCGACACCCTCGAGGAACTCGCCGAGCAGATCGGTGTGCCAGCCGAATCCCTGAAGGCGACCGTCGCGCGGTGGAACGACCTGGCCGCGAAGGGAGTCGACGAGGACTTCGGCCGCGGGGACGAGCCCTACGATCTCGCCTTCACCGGCGGTGGGTCCGCGCTGGTCCCGATCGAACAGGGCCCCTTCCACGCGGCACAGTTCGGCATCTCCGACCTCGGCACCAAGGGCGGTCTGCGGACCGACACCGTCGGGCGGGTGCTCGACAGCGAGGGTGCTTCGATCCCCGGCCTGTACGCGGCGGGCAACACGATGGCCGCACCGAGCGGCACCGTCTACCCCGGCGGCGGCAATCCGATCGGCGCGAGCGCACTGTTCGCGCACCTGTCCGTGATGGACGCTGCGGGACGCTGACACACAGAGGCGGGACGCCNCGGGCCCGGAGGATACGCAGGTATCCTCCGGGCCCGGTCCGTCGTCTCAGGGTCGGGTGACGGCGAAGTCCGCTGTCATGAACGGATATCCGTCCTCTACGGTGGTCGCGACCTCGAAGCCGTGCCGGTTGGCACCGCCGATGTGGGTGCCGTCGCCGTTCGCGACGCCCGTGCCGTAGTTGTTGGCCATGAGCGCCACGGTCGCGTCGCCGGGCATCGTGTAGTCGATCTGGATGCCGAACCCGCGCCGGTCGGCGCTGCTCGCCGAGACCGTCTCGGTGGAGCGGGCCGGCACCACGGTGGCCGGCTCGTCCACCCATGTTCCGTAAGGGTTCTCGGTCGACGTGAGCACCATCGGCGCATCGGTGTCATTGCGGATCGTCAGCGTGATGGTGGGCCCGTCGGTGGGCAGGGAATCGGCGGCCGCAGTGGCGGGTGCGGTGATCGCCGCTGCAGCGGTCAGAACTGCCGCTGCGACAGCGCGGGTGCGGTACTTCATCGTGCTCCTGGCGGTTGACGACTCGTGGTTCTCAGCCGTGCCTGGCCGGCCGCTGAAGTGTACCCGTCGGTAGCCCGATCCGTCGCTCTTCGGCGATCAGGCCGGGACGAGGTCGCTGACCTGCGCAACAAGCTCCAGCGAACGCAGCCACGCGTCGCGTCCGGGAGCCGACGACACGACGATCAGCTCGTCGGCCTGCGCGCGCTCGGTGAACCGGTCGAGGTAGTCGCGCACCTCCTGCGGCGTACCCACGGCGGTGTACCGAAGCATCTCGAGCACCTGCATGCCGGCGGGGGAGTCGAGCAGCATGTCGATCTCCTCCTCGCTGAACGTGCGCCCGCGTCCGACCATCTGGACGACCCGCGCCCGCTTGGTCGCCTCGAACAGCGACTGCGCCTCCTCGGCGGTATCGGCGGCGATCACACCGACACCCGCGATGACGTACGGCTCCGAGTGGTCGGGGGAGGGCTGGAACTCGCGGCGGTACAGCCGCACCGCGTCCTCGAGGGCCTGCGGCGCGAAGTGCGACGCGAAGGCGTACGGAAGACCGAGCAGAGCAGCGAGTTTCGCGCCGAACAGCGACGAGCCCAGGATGTACAGCGGCACATCGGTGCCCTTACCGGGGATCGCGTCGACTCCAGGGATCCGCGACTCACCCTTCAGGTAGGCCTGCAGTTCGAGGACGTCCTGCGGAAAACTGTCGGCCGACGTCGGGTCGCGGCGCAGCGCCCGCATGGTCTTCTGGTCGCTGCCGGGGGCGCGGCCGAGACCGAGGTCGATGCGGCCGGGATGCAGCGTGGCGAGAGTTCCGAACTGTTCGGCGATGGTCAGCGGCGAGTGGTTCGGCAGCATGATGCCGCCGGCGCCGAGACGGATCGACGAGGTGTGCGCGGCGACGTGCGCAATGAGTACGCTCGTCGCCGACGAGGCGATCGTCGGCATGTTGTGGTGTTCGGCGTACCAGATGCGCCGGTAACCCCACTGCTCGGCGAGCTGGGCCATCTTCACGCTGGCGTCGAAGCTCTCACGGGCGGTCTCGCCCTTGCCGATGTGTGCGAGGTCGAGGATGGAGAGGGGAACGGTCACCGGTAATCCTTCGCGTCGGGGCCCGGTATCGGCCGCCGGGCACACCTTCGGAGCAACCTCGACCGGTGACCGTCTATTCCCTCACCTGTCGTTCGGCGTCACCGCCGTTCGAAACCGCCGTAGGTGCCCTGGAAGAACAGGAGCGGACCGCGGGAGTGCAGCGACGTCAGCCCCGTGACCCGTGCCAGCACGATCGTGTGGTCGCCGGCCTCGTACTCGGTCTCCACGGTTGCCTCGACCCGCGCCAGGGCTCCCTCGATCGCCGGAGCGCCGTTGTCGCCCGGCTCCCAGCGCACCCCGCGGAACTTGTTGCCGCCGCTCACCGCGAACGCACCGCACAGGGTGCGCTGGCTCTCGGCCAGGACGTTGACGGCCAGGTTGCCGACCTCCCGGATCTTCGGCCAGGTCGTCGACGTGCGGGCGGGACAGAACGAGATGAGCGGCGGGTCCAGCGAGACCGACACGAACGACTGACAGGCGAATCCCAGCGGTTCGTCGCCGTCGAGCGCGGTGATCACCGTGACACCCGTGCAGAAGTTGCCCATCACGTCGCGGATCCGTCGGGGATCCAGTACCGCGTGTTCCGCTGTCATCGAAACTCCAATCGATCGGCGTTCGTTCCAGTGTCCGTCACCGACGACACAGTGTGCGAACCCTGTCCCGCCGACCGGTCAGCGAACACGCATGTCGCTGGGAGCCCAGACCGCCCGCATGCTGGTGATGCGTCCCTCGTCGTCGAACGTCATGACGTCGATGGGCTCGATCTCGTAGGTCTGCTCGCCCGCCTTCGTGACCACACGGAAGTGGAAGGTCGCGGTCGACCCGGCGATCCGGAGCGTGAGCAACTCGGTGGTGTTCTCGGTGGCCTCGACACCCTTGTAGAACTCGGCGATCGCTGCCCGGCCCACGCGAGGCTCGCTTCCGGCAGGATCCTCGAGGGTGGCGTCGTCGGCGTAGAAGGCGGCGATGTCGGCGGCCACGCCTGCGGCCACTGTATCGAGATAGGCGTGCACGGTGGTGCGGATGCGCTGAGTGCGGGCGTCGGTGTCGGAAACGGTCACGGTCGCTCCTGTGTGGTGCGGGACGAAAGGTGTCGCGTCGACGCTGGCTAGCGACCCGCTGGCGCACCGCATCGCCGTTCTCCCGGCCAGCGGGAGATGCCGACCTCACCCCACCCCGAGATCGCCGAATTCCCTGCCGAACAGGTCGGCGAGGGCGACGAGCTGGTCGCAGTAGTGGTCGGCGGATCCGGCGTCCACACCGGCACCGACGATCGTCGCGCCCGCTGCGATCGCGCGGCCGAGTCGTCTGCGCGTCGCGTCGGGGTCACCGAGCGGGTCGAGCCGCGTCACCGACAGCACGACCTCGAAGCCGGGCGGCGGCTGCCTCTTCGCGAGCATCGTTTTCACGTCGTCGAAGGGGAGCCCGAAAGGTACCCAGCCGTCCCCGAACTCGCACGCGCGTCGCAGCGAACGCGGGGTGCGGCCGCCGATCCATAACGGAACTCGCGGCTGCACGGCGCAGGGATCGACCACCACATCCGAGTACTCGAAATACTCTCCGTGATAGGAGGGTTCGCGTGTCGATAGAGATGCGCGCAGGGCGGCGAGAGCATCGTCGGCGCGTGCGCCGCGATCAGTGAAGGGGGCTTCGAGCAACGCGAACTCCTCCTCGAGCGAACCGACGCCGAGACCGAGGGTCAGGCGTCCACCGCTGACCGTGTCGAGCGTGCCGTAGCGCTTCGCGATCTCCAGAGGATGGTGGTAGCCGAGGACGAGAACCTGGGTGACCAGTCGGATCCGGTCGGTGTGCGCTGCCAGGAAGCCGAGGGTCGCCAGCGGATCCCAGTACGTCCCACCGCGCGTCGCGGCCACGGGCGCCGGTACGGCGACGTGTTCACTGCAGGTGAGGTGGTGGAATCCCGACCGATCCGCGGTGACCGCGATCTGCGACAGTTCCTCGATGCCCGCGCCGGCCTCCCAGTCGCCGGAGGCCCCGGGGACCCGGGTGACGACCGGGCTGGTGATCCCGATGCGTACTGCCGCCATGCGGTTCGATCCGTCGGTCATACGCTCTCCTTCGTCGATCGGTCCGTCAGGAGTGTGCGCTCGGACGGGCTCGCGGAGCACGTCCGGTCCCGCTCGCCGATACACGACCAGTGAGGTACACGATCTCGTCGTCGACGGACCGGGAGGCGGCCTCGCGTTGCGCCTCTACCGTCCCGAGTCCTCCGAGGCCGCGCGCCCGGTCGTCGTGTTCGCGCACGGTGGAGGGTTCGTCTTCTGCGATCTCGACAGTCACGACGAGTTCTGCCGGTCGATGGCGGAGGCTGTCGGGGCCGTCGTCGTGTCCGTCGATTACCGCCTCGCCCCCGAACACCCTGCCCCGGCCGCGCACGACGACCTGTACGCCGCGCTCGAATGGACGGCCGCGACCGTCGCGTCGTACGGGGGAGACCCGGCGCGCATCGTGCTTGCCGGCGACAGTGCCGGTGGAAACCTCGCCGTGACCGTCGCGATCGCCACCTGCGACAGGGGCGGACCGGCGGTGCTCGGTCAGGCGTTGTTCTATCCGGTGATCGACGACGACTTCGACACCGAGTCGTACCGGAAGTACGGGGTGGGCTACTACAACTCCGCCGCGGCGATGCGGTGGTACTGGGAGCAGTACGCACCGGACGGCACCGACGATCCCCGCCTGATCCCCACCCGCGCCGAGTCGCTCGCCGGGCTGCCCTCGGCGGTCG
The DNA here is from genome assembly GCF_000801125.1 of Rhodococcus sp. Chr-9. Taxonomy (NCBI): domain Bacteria; kingdom Bacillati; phylum Actinomycetota; class Actinomycetes; order Mycobacteriales; family Nocardiaceae; genus Rhodococcus; species Rhodococcus sp. Chr-9. Next base: position 384,156 of record NZ_JTIZ01000089.1, on the reverse strand, counting down.
TCGCCACCGCCGAACTCGATCCGCCGTGTTCGTCCGGCGACGACTACGCCGACCGTCTCGCCGCGGCCGGGGTGTCCGTGCAGCACCGCAGATTCGACGGCCTGTTCCACGGATTCCTGACCTTCCCCGCGTTGTCGCTCAGCGAGCCGGCGCGGCAGGAGGTGTGGAAGATGGTGCGCGCCCTGGTCGACGGGCCGGATCTCCCGGTGACCGGGACGAGCGGCTTCGCGTCCTGAGCAACTGTCCTAGCGTCCCGCAGACAACGACGAGAAGGAGACTGTCGATGGCGCCGACATCCGTACCGCCCGTGGCACCCGCCCAGGACACCACCGTCGACCTGCTCGTGATCGGGTCCGGTACCGGCATGGCCGCCGCACTCACCGCGCACGAGGTGGGACTGTCCGCCCTCCTCGTGGAGAAGTCGGCCTACGTCGGCGGATCGACCGCCCGTTCCGGCGGTGCGTTCTGGGTGCCGGCCAATCCGGTACTCACCGCGGCGGGAAGCGGCGACACCGTCGAGCGCGGCCACACCTACGTGCGGACGGTCGTCGACGGCACGGCGCCGGTCGAACGGGGCGAGGCCTTCGTCGACAACGGTGTCGCCACCGTCGAGATGCTCCAGCGCACCACCCCCATGAAGCTGTTCTGGGCTGAGGGCTACTCCGACTATCACCCCGAACTGGCGGGTGGTTCGGCGGTCGGCCGCAGCTGCGAGTGCCTGCCCATGGACCTGTCGGTCCTCGGTGAGGAGCGGGGTCGACTGCGTCCCGGCCTCATGGAGGCGAGCCTGCCGATGCCCACCACCGGTGCCGACTACAAGTGGATGAACCTCATGTTGCGCGTGCCGCACAAGGGTTTTCCGCGTATCTTCAAGCGGCTCGCACAGGGGGTCGCCGGTCTCGCCGTCAAGCGTGAATACGTCGCCGGTGGGCAAGCGATCGCCGCCGGCCTGTTCGCGGGTGTGCTGAAGGCCGGTGTGCCGGTGTGGACCGAGACGTCGCTGGTGCGTCTGCTCACCGACGGGGATCGTGTCACCGGTGCCGTCGTAGCGCAGAACGGACGTGAGGTGACGGTGACCGCTCGTCGCGGGGTGGTGCTTGCCGCGGGGGGGTTCGACCACGACATGGAGATGCGGCGCAAGTTCCAGTCCGAGCGTCTGCTCGACCACGAGAGCCTCGGGGCGGAGACCAACACCGGCGACGCGATCAAGGCGGCCCAGGAGGTCGGTGCCGATCTCGCCCTCATGGATCAGGCATGGTGGTTCCCCGCCGTCGCGCCGACCCGTCCGGGCAAGCCTCCGATGGTCATGCTCGCCGAGCGTTCGCTGCCCGGCTCGTTCATCGTCGACCAGACGGGACGCCGGTTCACGAACGAGTCGTCCGACTACATGTCGTTCGGACAGCTGGTGCTCGAACGCGAGCGTGCCGGCGATCCGATCGAGTCGATGTGGATCGTCTTCGACCAGAAGTACCGCAACAGCTACGTGTTCGCGGCCGGGGTGTTCCCGCGCCGGCCGCTCCCGGAGGCCTGGTACGAGGCGGGCATCGCCCACCGCGGCACCACCGCTGCGGAACTCGCGGCGTCGATGGGCGTGCCGGTGGACACCTTCGCCGCGACGTTCGGAAGGTTCAACGAGGACGCCGCGGCGGGAACGGATTCCGAGTTCGGACGTGGCGGCAGTGCCTACGACCGCTACTACGGTGACCCGACCGTCCAGCCGAACCCGAACCTGCGACCCCTCACGCACGGCCCGCTCTACGCGGTGAAGATGACGCTGAGCGATCTCGGCACGTGCGGTGGCGTGCGCGCCGACGAGCGGGCGCGGGTCCTCCGCGAGGACGGCAGCCCCATCGCCGGTCTCTACGCCATCGGCAACACCGCGGCCAACGCGTTCGGCCACCGCTATCCCGGTGCCGGTGCCACCATCGGGCAGGGCCTGGTCTTCGGGTACATCGCGGCCCGCGACGCAGCATCGTCGGACGCACCGGTCGCCTGAGTGGACGATCCGAAAGGTAGGGAGGGCATGTGACGATCACGAACGGGGACGTCCGTTCCCTCCCGACCGTGCTGTCCCTCTGGGGAGCCGGGCCCCGTCTCGAAGACGGCCCGGTGGACGAAGTGGACATCGTGTTCTTCGCGCCACCCACCACCGAGGCGCTGGCCTGCCGGTCCCGCGACAACCGCGACGAGGCGTCCGGTCGGCTCGACCGGACACTCGGATACGTCGATGAGATCGGGCGGTTGGTCGCCGAGGTCTACGTGTCCGGATCGGCGCGTCCGGTCGGTGAGCACGGTGCGTCCGTCCCGCTCGCCGACGAACTGCTGCATTCGGTTGTCGAACGGTTCGACCTCGCCGATGTGCGGCGACTCCGGATGCGGTTCTACGGACATTCCGCGGGTCCCGGATCACAGACCTGGTCGGTGACCGTGTTGCAGCGTTACCGCACCGATCACGAGGACGTCGAGGACGTCGCGCTCATCGGCACGGATCCTTCCGGATCCGTCGTCGCTCGTGCCTGGGTGACCGTCGCAGCCGATCGCTGAAGAGCCGGCCGGACGTCGGGCGCACTCAGTACGGGTCGTAGCGGATGTTCTCGACCGGGGTGCCGGTCTCGATCAGCCGCTGAGCGGTGGTGCGCACCATGGCCGCCGGGCCACACACGAGCACCTGGTGGTCGCCGAACGCACCGTAGGACGTGACGACCTCGTCGACGCTGCCCTCGAGCAGTTCGTCGGGGTCGGGTCCGAACTCGTCGATGCGCGGGGCGATGCGATCGAACCAGGGGTCGGGGATGTCGGGGATCTCGAGGGTCTCCACGACCGGCACCACCGTCAGCCACGGCAGTGCCTCGGACAGGAGCATGAGCATGTCGGCGGCGTACAGGTCGCGCGGGTTGCGGGCGCCCGTGAACAGGAAGGTGCGGGGCGGATCCGGGTGACGCGCCGTGTCGAGGATCAGCGACCGCAGCGGCGCGAGGCCCGTGCCGCCGGCCACCATGATGACGATGCGGCCGGTGTCGTCGATGTGGAGGTCGCCGCCGCGGGCGGCGCCGATCTGCCACACGTCGCCCGGTTGGGTGTCGGCGACGATCGCGCCGCTCACCCAGCCACCCGGGACCGTGCGCACGTGGAACTCGAGCTTGCCGTCCAGCGACGGTGGCAGCGCGGGGGAGAGGCGACGCGGCAGCGTGGGACGCTGCGGCACGGCCACGTCGACGTACTGCCCGGGGCGGAAATCGACGATCGCGTCGTCGCATTCGAGACGCACGACGGCGAGGTCGTGCCGGAGCCGATGATGTTCGACGACGGTTGCGGTGACTGCCGTTTCGGTCTCGCTCGGTGACGGCGTGGCCGACTGCATGCGTGATCCCCCGGTGGTGTGCTGTGACGTGCCCAAGACTCTAGGCGAGAAGTCGCCGAAAAGGCAGGGTGGAACGTGTTTCAGTTTTCGGTCTCGGGCAGTTATCGTGACGAACGGCAGGTGATGGTCACCACAGCGGAGAACGCCAACCGGTGACGTCACACAACGGACCGTCACAGAACACCGGAAGGACGACCATGCCCGAGGAGTACGCCGACCTCTACCGCCCCGCATTCACGCCCGATCTCCTCATCACCGCGCTCGACCGCAGCGCCGACCGGCCCGCCCTGCACCTCGGTGACGTCGTCCTCACCGGAGCCGAGATGCGCGCCGCCATCAGCCGGTTCCAGCAGGCGCTCGCGTCCGTCGGGGTCGGCCAGGGAACGGCGGTCGCGATGCTGTCCAAGAACCGGCCCGAGGTGCTCATCTCGATGGGCGCCACGATGGTCGCCGGCTGCCGCACCACGGCCCTGAACCCGATGGGCTCGCTCTCCGACCACCAGTACATCTCGACCGACGCCGAGATCGAGACCCTGATCTTCGATCCCCGCCACTTCGAGGAACGCGCCGCGGAGCTGCGCGAGCAGGTGCCGACCCTGAAGAACCTGTTCTCCCTCGGCCCGTCCTCGGTGGGCACCGACATCCTCGCCCTGTCCGAGGAGTTCACCGAGCAGCGCCTCGTGTCCGCGCCTGTCGACATCGAGGACACCTCCTCCATCGTCTACACCGGCGGCACCACCGGGAAGCCGAAGGGCGTGATGGGCTCGTTCCGTTCGGGCGCGGCCCTGAACCAGATCCAGATGGCCGAGTGGCAGTGGCCCGAGCAGCCGCGCTTCCTCGTGTGCACCCCGCTCTCGCACGCCGGTGCGGCGTTCTTCGTCCCCACGCTCCTGCGCGGCGGATGCCTCTACGTGCTGCCGCACTTCGATCCTGCGCTCGTGCTCGAAGCGATCGAGAAGCATCGCATCAACGCGACCATGCTCGTGCCGACGATGATCTACATGCTGCTCGACCATCCCGATTTCGACAGCCGCGACCTGTCGAGCATCGAGACCCTGTTCTACGGTGCGTCGGCGATGTCGCCGTCCCGCCTGCGCGAAGGGATCGAGCGGCTCGGCCCGGTCTTCTTCCAGTTCTACGGCCAGTCCGAATGCGGCATGACCATCTCGGTGCTGCGCAAGGAAGAACACCTCCCCGACGATCCGAGCCGCCTCGCGTCGTGCGGCCGCCCCGTGCCGTGGCTCGACGTCCGCCTGCTCGACGACGACCTGAACGAGGTGCCGCAGGGCGAACTCGGCGAGATCTGTGTGCGCGGCCCGCTCGTGATGAAGGGCTATCTGAACAAGCCGGAGGAGACCGCCGAGGCGCTGCGCGGCGGATGGCTGCACACCGGCGACGTCGCGCGCGCCGACAAGAACGGCTTCATGACGATCGTCGACCGCAAGAAGGACATGATCGTCACCGGCGGCTTCAACGTCTTCCCCCGCGAGATCGAGGACGTCATCTCGTCGCACCCGGCGGTCGCGTCCGTGGCCGTCGTCGGTGTGCCGGATACCAAGTGGGGCGAGGCCGTCAAGGCGTGTGTCGTGCTGCGCGACGGTCAGTCGGTGCCGGTCGAGGAACTGATCGAGAAGGTGCGTGCCGCAAAGGGTTCGGTGCACGCCCCCAAATCGGTCGACTTCCTCGACGCCCTGCCGTTGACGCCGCTGGGCAAGCTCGACAAGAAGACGCTGCGGGCGTCCTATCGCTGACCTCGTTCGCGTGGCGGTCGGTCCCGGCAACCGGTCGTGGTTGCCGGGGCCGGCTGTTTGTCACCAGGACTCGTGGATTCGGAATGCCGCTGTCCTGCCTCACCACTGGTGCGCGACGTCCAGCACCACCCGTGAACCGCTACCGGGACCGTCGAGGGTGAACACCCGGAACGGCAGCCGGGCCCGTACCCCGACACCGAGGGTGGTCTGGCCTTCGAAACTGTTGGCCCACGCCACCTGTCGCAGGGTGCGGTATCCGCTCACGTCGACGACCTCGCGCCGGTTCGCCGGTACGTAGTAGGCGGGCGCGAGGACGACCACCTGGAGGTAGGCGCCTCCGCGCAGCGGGACCTCGAACCCCGATCCGTCCTCGTGGACGGCGGGGACGTAGCCGACGCGGTAACCCGCGGCCGGCCCGGCGAGATCGACGACGATCCGGTCGAAGCACTCGTGCCGTCCTGCCCGCACGGCGGTGAACGGTGAGGCGGCCATCGTCGGGTTCACCTTGTCCAGCGAACCCCAGTGGATGCCGCAATAGGGCGTTGCGGCCGACGCGGTCGGGCCCGTCAGCCCGATCCCCGCGATGACGACGATCATCGCGAGCCACACGTGAATCCTGCTCATGTCCGTTCCTCTGTGTGTGGCTGATGATGGATCATCGCGAGGAGTGTGATCCGCGTTACATTTGAGGGTCGGGACGCTCCTCGACGAGGTCCTCGAAGGTCGTCTCCTTCAGCGACTCGAAGACCGGGGCGACCAGACGGTCGAGCATCGACGAGAACACTTCTGTACCGGCGAGTTCCCGCACCCCCAGCTCACCCGACGTCACCTGCTCGACGAGCTTCGCGAAGGCCGGGTCGCCCGTGGCATCGGCGATCGACCGCAATGACGTGACGATCTCGCGCGACAGGGTGGCATCGCCGCGCGCGACGTCGACGACGATCTCGGGTTCGTCCATGTCTTCTCGATTCCTGTGCGGCACCGTGGTGCTTAGACTGCGGGGAGGGTGGGGATCTCGATGTTCTCGATCTGTGTGAGGTGACCGACGAGCAATCCCATGGATCCCTGGACGGTCGTCCATACGGCGGTGTGGATGCTCATCGCTCGGCTCCACGAATCGGCGATGAGCTTGAGTTCCCGCAGTGAGGTGCCCGCCACCACCACGGAGGCGATGGCGCCGACCCCGGTCGCGCCGACGACACCCGCCGCGGCCCACTTGACGAGGGCGATGATTGCGGCATCCGTTATGACGGAGAGAATTTCGGCGAAGGCCTGGTTCAGTTCGTACATGGCCAGGGCTACCTGTTCGAGTTGCCTACCGATGCCGTGGACGGCCTGCGCCTGCTCGTCGAGAACGGCCGCGAGATCGGTGAGGTACAACCCTGCGGCGTGTGCGGCCGACCCACTCCAGGGGGCGACCGTGCCGTGGACCTCCTCGACGGCGGTCGCGTACTCGCGGTGGAAGGTGGCGAGTCTGTCGACAGCATCGCTCGCGCGCAGCACTGTCGCCCAATCCCCGGCGTAGTACTGGGCAGCCCATGCCCACGGATCGGTACCCACCACGAACTTGCACAGTTCGGCGACGTAGAAGCTCGGGGAGAGGTAGTACAAGCCGAGGGTGCGTTCGAGCAGGTCCGGTATGGGATCGGAGGCGGTGGGTTCGACAAGCGCTTCATCGGGACGGGCGCTCACCAGCCGACGTCCGGGTTCGTGCGCTCGAACTGTGTCGAAGTGGCGACTTCGGTGTCCTCGTACGTCCGTGCGGATTCGGTCATCGCCGTCGCAGCCCGGTCGGTGGCCACGCCCAGTTCCCCGTAGAGCGAGGTCAGCCGGGAGCGGACGGTATGCACACGCTCGGCGACGTCGAGGAAGACGAACCCCCCGATCTCGGGTGCCGTCAGCCATCGGTCTACGTAGCGGCGCGCGCTGTCGGCCTGATCGGCCAGATCCTGCAGATCGCGTGCCGCTGTGCGCAGATCGTCGGGATCCACGTGTAGATACGGTTGTGTCAAGACATCCCCCCTGTCGTGATCGGACGAGAGTGTAGGGCATGGCGACGCGCCTCCAGACGGCCCGCTACAGTGCTCGGCGTGAAACATGGGGGGATCACGAAATCGGACCGTGCACATGTGCGTTTCGAGTTGAAGTGCCGCGACGACGTGAAGTCGGCGCCGGATGGAGCATCGAACCCCCTGCTGACCGTGAAGGATCCACTTCCGCCCTTGTGTCCCGTGCACGGTGTGCCGGAGATCGAACGAGTGAGGACATGGGTCACCACGAGCCGGAAGGTTCGGCACACCCGTGGTCAAATTCGGATCCTCGGCACCGAGGCCGGAGCTCAGGCGAGCACCTGGCGCGCCCGCGCACAGCACGTACCGCGCCACATCTCGTTCGACGTGCCGATGTGTGCGCACTGTGTGCGGGTGGATCGGGTGGCGCGATGGGCGATCAAGTTGTTCCTGTTTGCCGGGTTGTTCTGTCTGCTCGCCGTGGTGAATATGGCGATCATCGGGTTGGGGCGTGAACATCCCGGCGTGGCGACACTGCTGGTGTTCGGTGCCATTCTCGTTCCGACCCCGGCGATCTTCGTCAGACAGATGCGTCAGGGCTGGTGGGGTTTCGAGGCTCCGATCGACGGGTCGGCCCTCGTTGTCGCGTACGCCCACCCGAATTTTGTGGCCGAGACGGAGAGGCGACGCGGCCGATAGATCCTCGGCTTTCACCGGGGAGTGCGGCCTGACATACTCCCTCGCATGGTGAACGGGGACGCCCAGCGGGTCGAGGTGCGGTTGGCAGTCGAATATCCGGGCTCGGGAGCGACGAGCACGCTCGGAGACGGTTCGATGCGACCGATCGATCCCATCCCCCCGATCTGCCCGCGCCACGGAGAGCCCGAGACCGGACGTGTCCGGGTGACGGTCGCGGCCGACGCGTCGGAGCCCCGCCAGGGATCGAACCGGTTCGGTTCGGCGCTCGAGGCCGCCTACACGGTGCAGGTCGCCGCGGTGGACTGGCCTGTGTGCGCTCGCTGCGTCGCCGTCCGCACGCGGTGGCAGATCGCCGCCGCCGCGACCTGCACGGTCCTCGGCGTCATCTTCCTCGCGCTGGTGTTCGCGCTCGTGCAGGGCGCTCCCAAGATCTACGGTCTCGCGCTGCTCAGTGTCTTCGGTCTGTCGTTCCTCCCGATCTACGTCGCCCTGCGGGTGCTCGAACCGAAGCGGGCGTCGCTGGGAATGTCCGTGGCCGAGGACGGTTCGGAACTCGTCATCTCGCAGGCGCATCCGGAGTTCGCGCGGGCGGTCGCGGCGCAGCGGATGTAGCCACCGTTTCCCTTCTCCTGCGGCGTTGACTTCCCGACCGGCCGGTTCATACTCGAACCGGGGGTCGATCGTCTCGTTTCACAGGCAGGAGAGTGCCGTGAAGATCGAACATTCCACTCCGGCGTCCACCTCGGAACTCGGTTCGGAGGAGAAGAGGGCTCTCGCCGTGCGGTCCATGATGATCATGGTCGACGGTGACCGCAGCGTCTTCGAGGAGGTGGTGTCCGCCGATGCGGTCAACCACGAGGCGAAGGACGAACCGCCGGCCGCGAGAGCGCCGGGGCCCGAGGGTTTCTTCGCGACTGCACTGTGGTTGCGCGAGGCCTTCGCGGACCTGAGGTTCGAGGTGAGGCACGTCGTGGAGGAGGACGGTCTCGTCGTCGTCGACTCCGTCATGTCGGCCCGGCACGAAGGTCCGTTCGTGACCTACGACGAGTACGGGCGCGTCGATCAGGTGTTCGCGCCCACGGGGAAGCGGTTCTCGGTGCGGCAGACCCATTGGCTGCGGGTGGCCGACGGCAAGGTGGTCGAGCACTGGGCCGTACGCGACGATCTCGGAATGGCGAAGCAGGCCGGATGGGTGCCACCGAACCCCATCTCGCTGACGCGGAACGTTCTCGCAGCACGGAAGCTGCGCAAGCAGATCAGAGCGGGTCGAAGCTGATGTTCTGACGCGGGGTGCCCGCCGCCGACAGCGCGTACAGCGTCGTGCGGATCATCGATGGTGACCCGGCGATCTGGATCTGACGGTCGGCCCACGTGCCGAACTGCCCGGCGACCTTACCGAGCTTGCCGTACATCGGCCGGTTGAGGCCGGTGGGCGTTTCCTTCACGGGAACCGGGTGCCACCAAGGGTTCTCCTTCTCCTCGAGCACGGGCACGATGGTCAGCCACGGGTTGGTCGTGGCGATCTGCCACAGCGTCTCGAGGTCGTAGAGGTCGCACGGATATTTGCCGCCGTAGAACAGGTGGACGCGCGGGTTGTCACCGCGCATCGCCATCTCCATGATCTGGGCGCGCATGGGGGCGAGGCCGGTGCCGGACGCGATCATCAGCACGTCCCGGCCGCTCTCGCGGTCGACGTGCAGGCCACCGAGCGGTGGGCCGATCGTCCACCGGTCGCCGACCGCGGTCTCGCCGACGAGCGCGGGGCTCACCCATCCGGTGGAGACCCGTCGAACGTGGAATTCGATCTGCCCGTACGGATTCGGCGGGATCGCTGGCGACAGGTACCGCCACATGTGCGGGCGCTGCGGGATCTGCACGCTCATGTACTGGCCCGCGTAGTAGGGGATCGAGCTGTCGGCCTCGAGCCGGATGATGGCCAGATCGGGGAGCACGCGTTCGTGGCCGACGACGGTGGCCCCCCACGAGGCAGGCAGGTCGTCGGTGGCCGCGGCGGTCGCCATCGTCTCGACGACTCCGTCGACGACCTCGGCCCAGGTGCGTTCGAGCGCGGCCGTCCACAGGATCAGGGGAGTGCATTCGCGGACCGCGGCGAGCAGTGCGTTGCCCGCGACGCGGTAGTGCAGCGGCTCGACCCCGTACTTACGGTGGTCGCGCGCGAGCTGGGCGAGGAACCTGTCGACGGTGCCCGGTTCGTGGAGGCGGGCGACGACCCAGCCGACCGCGGTCGCGAACCGCTGTCGCATCGACTCCATGCCGGCGGGGAACAGTGAGCGGATGCCGGTGGACTCGCTCCACATGGCGTTGTAGAACGCCGTCGCGAACCGTTCGGCTCCGGTGGGGGTGGCGATGATCGACGCGAAGCTGAGCTGAACCCGGGCGATGGCGAAAGCCTCCACGCCATCCTCCCTGTATCCGTGCTGCGCGAACGCCGCCACTGTAGTCGGTTGCAGGGCGCCCGGCCACTGACCGCCGGGTCCGTCACAACCTGCGAGCGTTTTGTGAGCAGAATCACTACACTCAGGAAAGTTGAGTGGAACAAACTCAACTTATGATCCGTTGAAGAATTCGACATCACCGAGACCTGCCCGAGGCAGGGAATCGGCTGCAGAATCGACATGGGGCACTCGCCTGCGCGTGGGGTGCACCGAGAAAGAAAGGGGCGCGCAGTGGACTCGTTCAATCCGACGACCAAGACCCAGGCCGCACTCACCGCTGCACTTCAGTCGGCGTCCGCTGCGGGCAACCCGGAGATCCGTCCGGCACACCTGCTCGTGGCACTGCTCGACCAGACCGACGGCATCGCCGGCCCGCTGCTCGAAGCGGTGGGCGTCGACCCGGCCGCGGTGCGCAGGGAAGCCGAGGACCTCGTCCGTCGTCTTCCGCAGACCAGCGGGGCGACCACCACACCGCAGCTCGGGCGTGAGGCGATCGCGGCCATGACCGCGGCACAGAAACTCGCCACCGAACTCACCGACGAATTCGTCTCCACCGAGCACGTCCTCGTCGGCCTCGCCGGTGGCGACTCCGATGTCGCGAAGCTCCTCGCCGGGCACGGCGCAACGCCGGCCGCCCTGCGCGACGCCTTCACGACCGTCCGCGGCAACCGCCGCGTGACCTCCGCCGATCCCGAGGCCAGCTATCAGGCCCTGGAGAAGTACTCCACCGATCTGACGGCGCGGGCGCGTGAAGGCAAGCTCGACCCGGTCATCGGTCGCGACAACGAGATCCGCCGTGTCGTCCAGGTGCTCTCCCGCAGGACCAAGAACAACCCGGTCCTCATCGGTGAGCCAGGCGTCGGTAAGACCGCCATCGTCGAGGGCCTCGCCCAGCGCATCGTCGCCGGGGACGTGCCCGAGTCGCTGCGCGGCAAGACCGTCATCTCGCTCGACCTCGGCTCGATGGTCGCGGGCGCGAAGTACCGCGGCGAGTTCGAGGAACGCCTCAAGGCCGTGCTCGACGAGATCAAGGAATCGGCCGGGCAGATCATCACCTTCATCGACGAGCTCCACACCATCGTCGGCGCCGGCGCGACCGGCGAGTCGGCGATGGACGCCGGCAACATGATCAAGCCGATGCTCGCCCGCGGTGAGCTGCGGCTGGTCGGTGCCACGACCCTCGACGAGTACCGCAAGTACATCGAGAAGGACGCGGCCCTCGAACGTCGTTTCCAGCAGGTCCTGGTGGGGGAGCCGAGTGTCGAGGACACCGTCGGCATCCTGCGCGGCCTCAAGGAGCGCTACGAGGTGCACCACGGCGTGCGCATCACCGACTCCGCGCTCGTCGCGGCGGCGACGCTGTCCGACCGGTACATCACCTCGCGCTTCCTACCCGACAAGGCGATCGACCTCGTCGACGAGGCAGCCTCGCGTCTGCGGATGGAGATCGACTCGCGTCCCGAGGAGATCGACACCGTCGAACGCGTCGTCCGTCGCCTCGAGATCGAGGAGATGGCGTTGCAGAAGGAGAGCGACGAGGCCTCGAAGGAACGCCTCGAGAAGCTGCGCGCCGAACTCGCCGACGAGCGGGAGAAGCTCAACCAGCTCACCACGCGCTGGCAGAACGAGAAGACCGCGATCGACTCCGTGCGGGAGATCAAGGAACAGCTCGAATCCCTGCGCGGTGAGGAAGAACGCGCCGAACGCGACGGCGACCTCGGCAAGGCCGCCGAGCTGCGCTACGGCCGCATCCCCGAGCTGGAGAAGAAGCTCGAGGCGGCAGCCGCCGCGTCGGGTACCACCGCCGGTGGCGACCTGATGCTCAAGGAGGAGGTCGGCCCGGACGACGTCGCCGACGTCGTCGCGGCATGGACCGGCATCCCCGCCGGCCGCATGCTCGAGGGCGAGACCTCCAAGTTGCTGCGGATGGAGGACGAACTGCGCAAGCGGGTCGTCGGCCAGGACGTCGCGGTGCAGGCCGTCTCCGACGCGGTGCGTCGTGCACGTGCCGGTGTCGCCGACCCGAACCGTCCGACGGGGTCCTTCCTGTTCCTCGGCCCGACCGGTGTCGGCAAGACGGAGCTGGCGAAGGCGCTCGCCGACTTCCTGTTCGACGACGAACGCGCCATGGTGCGGATCGACATGTCCGAGTACAGCGAGAAGCACTCGGTGGCACGCCTCGTCGGTGCGCCTCCGGGCTACGTCGGCTATGAGGCCGGCGGTCAGCTGACCGAGGCCGTGCGGCGTCGCCCCTACACGGTGGTGCTGTTCGACGAGGTCGAGAAGGCACACCCGGACGTCTTCGACACGCTGCTGCAGGTGCTCGACGACGGTCGTCTCACCGACGGCCAGGGCCGCACGGTCGACTTCCGCAACACCATCCTGATCCTCACATCGAACCTCGGTGCGGGTGGCGATCGGGAGCACATCATGGCGGCGGTGCGGGCGGCGTTCAAGCCGGAGTTCATCAACCGGCTCGACGACGTCGTGATCTTCGACCCGCTCTCGGAGGAGCAGCTCGAGAAGATCGTCGACATCCAGCTCGACCAGTTCGCCGACCGCATGTCGGCGCGGCGACTGACACTGGACGTCTCGAGCACCGCGCGGTTCTGGCTGGCGGTGCGCGGCTACGACCCGCAGTACGGTGCACGTCCGTTGCGCCGCCTGATACAGCAGGCGGTCGGCGACCAGCTCGCCAAGAAGCTGCTCGCCGGTGAGATCAAGGACGGAGACACCGTCCACGTGGGCGTCAGCGAGGACGGCGACCACCTCGTGATCAGCGCCTGACGGCGCCCGTGCGCGGCCTCGGTGGCAGGAGCTGCCGGGGCCGCGCGCGCCTACTCTGGAAGGCGCTATGAAGAATCCCCAGGATCCGCGCACCCCGCAGGAACGGGCCTACGCACTCGACGAGTCGTCGAACGGGACGGACCCCGACGCGACCCGCGTGCTGCACACCGACGACGCGACCGAGGCGTACGGGCGGCCGGTCACCAACCCGACGGTCGCGTACACCCGCTACGAGCAGTGGGGCGCGCAGGGGAGCGAGTACCAGCCCACCCAGGCCTATCCCTCCCCGCAGGGTCCTCCGTCGCAACAGGGTCCTCCGTCGCAACAGCCGTATCCGCCTCAGCCGGGCTACCCGCCCCCGCACGGCTATCAGCCCACACAGGTGCTCCCCGGATACGACCCCGGTAACCCGCAGACGGCGATGAACCCGGGACCGGGAACGCGGGGGCACGGAATCCCCGGGCAGCCACCCACGGGTCCGGCGCCCGGCACGGATGCCGGGAAGCCGCGCGGCCCGCGCTGGGGACTGATCACGCTCGCCGCGGTGGTCCTCATCGCGCTCGGCGGCACCATCGGGTTCCTGCTCAGCCGGCCCGACGACTCCACCTCGCGGGTCGCGTCGGATCGCGCCCCGGCCACCGTCGCGCCCCCGCCGACGGCGACTCTCCCGCCGGCACCCGAACCGACCACACCGGGACTGCCGCTCGACCGGATCCCCGGCGGACTCGGCGAGGTCATGGGCGACGCGGGCGCGGTCGTGGGCACGATCACCGCTAACGACGGCGGCAGCATCACCCTCGGCGTCATCGGTGGTTCGACAGTCACCGTCGTCCTCACCCCCGACACCGAGATCATCACCCTGACCGGCGACACCGCCGAGAGCCTCGAGGTCGGAGCGACCGCCGTGGCGACCGGCAGTGCCGTCGAGCAGGGACGGATGACCGCCGAGACCGTCGTCAGCGCGTCCCTCCCATCCTTCGGTGGTTCGGGCCGCTGACCCGCTAGGCTGACTCGACGATGACTGCCATGTGGTTCTCTCTGGCCGCGGTCGCACTGCTGGGTGCGGTCGCGCTGCTCTACGTCGACCGGACGCGGCGAGAACAGTCGGGTCGTATCCGGGAGATCTGGGCCAAAGCGCAGGGCTACAAGTACACCTCCGCCGAGGACCACCTGCCGTCCACCTGGCACCGCGCGGCGCTCGCCAAGCAGGAATATCTCGGCGCGATCGACATCGTCCGTGGGGTTCGCCGCGGCGAGGAGTTCGTCCTGTTCGACATCGAGGAGACCGCGACGATCATCGCGGTCCGGCGCAAGGTCGGCTCCGACGTCGACATCGATCTGCGGCTCAAGTCGACGCCGCCGCCGAAGGACCCCGACATGAACCTGCTCGGTTCGATCGGCCCGCGCATCGTCTTCGCCACCGACCTCGAGATCGCGCGACGCGTGTGCGACCAGCGGATGGTCGCGTTCACCGAGTCCATCCCCGACCACGTACAGATGCTGTGGAGCGAAGGCGAGTGGACGCTCGGCTCGATCCCCGTCGGCAGCTCCGGACGCGAATGGGACTCGGCCATCGAGACCGTCGCGCGTTTGTCGGGCATCCTCCACGTGCTGCCGCCCGTCGTGGAACCCGAGGAACTGGACCGGGGTTCGCAGGATCCGGGCCGGCCCTCCGCCCGTCACTGAGGCGGAACGCCGAGGATTGTCACTGAGGCGGAACGCCGAGGATTGTCACTGAGGCGAAACGCCGAGAATTGTCACTGAGGTAGATCCTCGGGAGGTGGTCGCGCGCGTCGCGTGTCGTTAGTGTGGCGGCCATGACTTCCGTCCGCCCCGTCGCGCTCGTGACCGGACCCACCTCGGGAATCGGTGCGGGTTTCGCCCGCACCCTCGCGAGTCGCGGTTACGACCTCGTGCTCGTCGCCCGCACCCGTCCCGCCCTCGACGAACTCGCCGCCGAGCTGAAGCAGAAGTTCGGGGCGGCATCGGAGATCATCGTCGCCGATCTGGCGGCCGTCGACGGTCGCGATCTCGTCGTCGAACGCCTCGGTCGCGGTGTCGAGATGCTCGTCAACAACGCCGGCTTCGGCACGACCGGCGAGTTCTGGACCGCCGATCCGGGCCTGCTGCAGGCGCAGCTCGACGTCAACGTCACCTCGGTCGTCGCGTTCACCCGCGCCGCGCTCCCGTCGATGATCGAGGCGGGCAGGGGCGACATCGTCAACGTCGCGAGCGTGGCCGGTCTGCTGCCCGGTCGCGGTTCCACCTACTCCGGCAGCAAGGCCTATGTCGTGTCGTTCACCGAAGGGCTGGCCGGTGGCCTCGCCGGCACGGGCGTGCGGGTGCAGGCACTGTGCCCCGGCTTCGTGCGCACCGAGTTCCATCAGCGTGCCGGGATCGACATGTCGTCCACCCCGAACCTGATGTGGCTCGACGTCGACGAGGTGGTGCGCACTTCGCTCGCCGACCTCGACAAGGGCAAGGTCCGCAGCATTCCGGGGCTGCAGTACAAGGTGCTCGCCACGGCGGGACGACTGGTGCCGCAGAACCTCGTGCGGAAGCTGACCAACACCTTCGGCAACGGTCGCGGCCGGACCTGATCGGCTGCGGCCGCGACAGCACCCGATCGCCACGGACGAACTGACGGCGGGCGTTGCCAGATCACGGTACGGATACACCGCGCAGGACACGCCGGGTGCAGTCTTCGACGCGGTTCGTGCGCTCGGTACATTTCTGCGCGTGACGTCTGTGGCTGTGGTGCTCTGTGTTGCTGTCGTGGTTGCGGTGGTGCTGTGGTTGCGCGCAGGCGTGCGCCGTCTTCAAACGTTGCAGCAACGCCACCGGGAGAGCCTGCGCCTGCTCCTCCACGAGCTCGACGACCGCTACGATCTCGTGCCCGCGCTCATCGCGGCGTCGGCCGGCGCCGGTGTAGAACGTGAGCGCATCCGGCCCGTCGTCGGCGCCCGCTCGCTCGCCATCGGTGTGCGCGACCAGCGCCTGGGTCTCACCGAACGCGCCGGTGCGGAGAACGCGCTGTCGGCGACGCTCCACGAGCTGATCGGTGGACTCGGAGGGGTCAACCACTCGCCGTTCATCCGGGTCGCCCGGGAACTGCAGACCCGCGAGCAGCGCATCGCCGGAGCCGTCCGCGTACACAACGACCTCGGTGGCGCACTGAACACCGCGGTCGGCGGATTCCCCACCTCGCTGTTCGCGAAGCTCGCGGCCGTCGGACCTGTCGTGCTGTTCGAGGCGCCCGCGCCCGTCGCCGCATCCGAGCCGGCCCGCAGGCACGAGACCGTCGATGCGAAGGTTGTCGAGAACGACGTCCGGTCGGAGTCCGAGGCGACCTCCGACACCGTCGCTGCCTGACCTGCGACCCACAGCGACTAGGCTCGTTCCCCGACACGAGCGCGACCGCACCGGCGTCGCGCCGCCGAACGACGGGTGAGGACGCAATGAGTGACCGCGACGAACTGGCAGCACTGGTACGCGAGCTGGCGGTGGTACACGGCCGCGTGACCCTGTCGTCCGGTAAGGAAGCCGACTACTACGTCGACCTGCGCCGCGCGACCCTGCACCACAAGGCCGGCCCGCTCATCGGCACGCTCCTGCGCGAGCTCGTCTCCGACTGGGACTTCGACGCCGTCGGCGGCCTGACCATGGGTGCCGACCCCGTCGCCCTCGCCGTCATGCACGCCCCCGGCCGGCCCATCGACGCCTTCGTCGTCCGCAAGGCCGCCAAGGCCCACGGCATGCAGCGGCAGATCGAGGGACCGGACGTCACCGGCAAGCGCGTGCTCGTCGTCGAGGACACCACCACCACCGGCAACTCGCCGCTCACCGCCGTCAAGGCGCTGCGCGATGCCGGCGCGATCGTCGTGGGTGTCGCGACCGTCGTCGACCGCGCGACCGGCGCCGACGAGGTCATCGCCGCCGAGGGCGTCGAGTACCGTTCCCTGCTCGGCCTCGCCGACCTGGGTCTGGACGACAAGTAGCCGCGTGGGGGCGCGGGTCCGGCAGACCGTCACGCATCTCGCGGACGGCCGGGAACTGATCTATTTCGACGACACCGAGCCGTTCGTCTCCGGTGCCGCGACCCGCGACCTCCGCGACCGCCGCGACCTGCCGCCGGTCGCGGCGACCTCCGAGATGCGCGGCGACCCGCTGACGGGGGAGTGGGTCACCTTCGCGGCCCACCGCATGGACCGCACCTTCCTGCCGTCGGCCGTCGACTGCCCACTGTGCCCGAGCAGGGCGGACGTGTGTACCGAGATCCCGGCCGACGACTACGACGTCGTCGTGTTCGAGAACCGTTTTCCGTCGCTCGGGGCGCCGTCGGCCGGTGA
This sequence comes from Rhodococcus sp. Chr-9, assembly GCF_000801125.1. Taxonomy (NCBI): domain Bacteria; kingdom Bacillati; phylum Actinomycetota; class Actinomycetes; order Mycobacteriales; family Nocardiaceae; genus Rhodococcus; species Rhodococcus sp. Chr-9. The sequence goes on along the minus strand of NZ_JTIZ01000089.1, from coordinate 366,744 downwards.
GGATCTCGTCGACGACGAAGGTCTGTGGCCGCGACGACCGGCGACCGGCCGCTGCGAGGTCGTCGCGTTCACCCCCGACCACGACGCCCGATTCGCCGACCTCTCCGTGCCGCGGGCGCGCACCGTCATCGATGCGCTCGCCGCCCGCACCGCCGCGCTGTCGAAGCAACCGGATGTCGAGCAGGTCTTCTGCTTCGAGAATCGCGGCGTGGAAATCGGTGTGACACTGCAACATCCACACGGGCAGATCTACGCCTACCCGTTCGTCCCACCGCGCTCACGCGCCCTGCTCGACCGCGCCCGTGAGTATCGGCAGCGGACCGGCAGGTCGCTGCAGGGCGCCATCCTCGACGCCGAACGACGCGCGGGCACCCGACTGGTGGTCTCCGGCGACGCGTGGTCGGCCTATGTCCCCGCCGCGGCACGCTGGCCCGTCGAGGTGCACCTCGTCCCGCACCGCGACATCCCGGATCTCGCCGCCCTCGACAAACACGAACGCGACGAACTCGCCGCCGTCCAGCGCGACCTTCTCGGCCGCGTCGACCGGTTCTTCCCCGGCGTCGACCGCGCCCCCTACATCGCTTCCTGGCACCAGGCGCCGGTCGGTGCACCTCGCGGGGACATGCGGCTGTTCTGCCAGATCTTCTCGTTGCGGCGGGCCCCGGACAAGCTGAAATATCTCGCAGGGTCCGAATCCGCGATGGGCGCGTGGATCAGCGACACCACCCCCGAACGGATCGCCGAACGCCTGCGTGAGGTGGCGCCATGACGCTCGCAGAGACCGCACGCGCACTGTTCGCGACCGAGTTCGGCACCGAACCCGAGGGCTGCTGGTGCGCCCCCGGGCGCGTCAATCTCATCGGCGAGCACGTCGACTACGCCGGGGGTCTGTGTCTGCCGATGGCGATCCCGCAGATCACCGTCGTCGCGGTGCGTCGGCGCTCCGATCATTTACTGCGCGTGCGCAGTTCCGGTTTCGACGGCGTCGACCTGGATCTGCGCGACCGGCACGTCGACGGTTGGGCCGCCTACGTCGCCGGCGTGATCTGGACGCTCGACCCGCCGGGATTGACCGGTGCGGACATCGCGGTCGCGTCGGACGTGCCCGTCGGAGCGGGACTCTCGTCGTCCGCGGCGCTCGAGACGTCGGTCGCGGTGGCGCTCGCCGACCTGTGCGGGCTGCCCCTCGGCGACGACGGCCGTGATCGACTCGCCGCGGCGTGTGTGCGCGCGGAGAACGATTACGCCGGTGCCCCCACCGGTGGGCTCGACCAGCGGATCGCCCTCCACGCACGTCCGGGCCACGCGCTGCTCCTCGACTTCGCCGATGGCAGCAGCGAACACATCCCGTTCGACGCGGAAGCCCGCGGGCTGACCGTGCTGGTCGTCGACACCGGGACCGGGCACGAGCTCGCCGACGGACAGTACGGACAGCGTCGCCGTGAGGTCGAAGACGCCACCCGGTTCCTCGGCGTGGAGAGCTTGCGCGACGCCTCGTCGGCGGACCTGATCGACGATCCCGTCCTACGTCGCCGCGCCCGGCACGTGATCGACGAGATCGCCCGCGTTCAGAAGGCTGCGGAGTTGCTGCGGGCAGGGCGGATCCGGGATCTCGGACCATTGCTCGATGCGTCGCACCGCTCGTTGCGCGACGACTTCGAGGTCAGCTGCCTCGAACTCGACACCGCAGTCGACGCGGCCGTCGCTGCCGGTGCACTCGGCGCCCGAATGGTGGGCGGCGGTTTCGGCGGGTCGGCGATCGCGCTGTGCGAGGACGACCGCGTGGACTCGGTGCGGAAGGCCGTCGCCGACGCCGCTGTGCAGCGCGACCTGCCGGCGCCGACCTTCCTGCGCGCCACGGCGTCCGGCGGTGCGCGCCGCTGCTGAAGCTTGCGGGACGATCGATGCAGCCGGGTACTGTGCGCGCATGGGTTGGTTCAGTCGCAAGAGGTGGGGCGTCGAGCACGCGGTGTTCGCGGCGGCCTCGGCCGCCACCGTCGTCGGGGGAGTGTCGGGGAACGAGAAGTTGCAGCAGATCGCCAAACCGCTCATCGCACCCGCGCTCGCCGTGCGGGTGCTGCGCCGCTCCCGCGACACCGATCGCGCCGACACCGCCCTGCTTGTCGCAGGTCTCGCAGCCGCCACCCTCGGTGACATCGCCATGATCCGCTCCGACGAGGACCGCCGGATCCTGAGCGGTGCAGCCTGTTTCGGTGTCATGCAGACCGCCTACTCGAGCATCCTCGTCCGGCGCGGTGCGCGGGTGTCGAAGCCGGTCGCGGTGCAGCGTGCCGGTGCCCTGGTCGGTGCGGCCGGTCTGCTCGCCGCCCGCAACCGCTCGGTGGCCGCGCCGCTGACCGGATACGGCGCCCTGCTCGCCACCACTGCGATCCTTGCCGGAGACCCCGCCCTCGCACCCGGTGCGCGAGTGCGCGCGGGTCTGGCCGTGCCGGGTGCCGACAGGCGTAGTCGGCTCGGTCTCGGCGGCCTGATCTTCACGCTGTCCGACGGATCGATCGTGGTGCGCCGCACCCTGCTGAAGGACGAGAAGATGCGCGCGGCAGCGGAAGGGTTCGTGCTCGCCACCTACACCGTGGCCCAGCTGTTGCTCGTGGAAGGGCTCCTTGCTCTCACGAGCCGGAACAGTCAGGGATAGAGGACGATCCGGTCGCGGTCGAGCGGGTCCACCCAGATGCTCACGACCTCCCCGGGCGCGTAGCGCTGCAGGTTGCGACGGTCGACCTCGTAGACGACCGTGCCGCGATAGGACTCCGAGCCGGGCACCGTGAGCTCGAGATCGAGCCGGGTCAGCTGACCGGTCGAGGTCAGATCGAGCGGGGTCGCGGAACGGATGGTCGCCCATCCCTCGTACCCTTCGCGTTCGATACGGCGCATGACCTTCGAGCGGCGACCCGCGAGCGCCATCGACAGACCGAGCACGGTGCCGTACAGGCAGACGAGGAAGACCACCTGGAAGCCCTCGGTGCCGGGTTCGGAGATCGGCAGGAACAGGTGCATCCACAACGCGAGAACGACGACATATCCCACGGTGACGAACGCGACGGTGGCAACGATACGACGATTCACAGCTCCTCCGATCCCAGCCTATCCCCGCTGTGCGCCGTCGGCTCCCGCCCGTGACTAGGGTGATGCCATGTCTGCTCCCAGCGTGGTGATCACCGGAGCCGCCGCCGGTATCGGCCGCTCCACAGCTCTGTTCTTCGCCCGTCACGGTTACCGCGTCGGCGCCTTCGACATCGACACCGCGGGGCTCGCGAGCCTCGCCGAGGAGGGCGCCTCGGTCACCGCGGGGCAGATCGCCACCGGTGCCCTCGACGTCACCGACACCTCCGCGTGGACCCGCGTACTCGAGGAGTTCTGCACCGACGGCCGGCTCGACGTCCTCGTCAACAACGCCGGGCTGCTGTCGTCCGGGCCGTTCGAGGACACCCCGGCGAGCCGGCACCGGCAGCTCGTCGACGTCAACGTCACCGGTGTCGTCCTCGGCTGCCACGCGGCCTTCCCGTATCTCCGCGACACCCCCGGCGCGCACATCGTGAACATGTGCTCGGCGTCGGCGCTCTACGGACAGCCCGAGCTCGCCACCTACAGCGCCACCAAGTTCGCGGTGCGCGGCCTGACCGAAGCACTCGAACTCGAGTGGGCCCGCCATGACATCAAGGTGCAGGCGTTGTGGCCGCTGTTCGTCGACACGAACATGGTCGACGGGATGGACATCGGCTCGCGACGCTCCCTGGGCGTGAACCTCGGCGCCGACGACGTCGCCCGCGCGGTGTTCGACGCGACTCGTCCCACGCGGCGCTCGGGACGGGTGCATCGGCCCGTGGGCCGGCAGGCGACCGTGCTCGCCACGCTCGCCCAGGTGTCGCCCGGATGGATGAATCGCCTGGTGAACCGGCGCCTGACCGGCCACTGACGCCGCTCGATAGAGTGACACCCGCACGTCGTCGGGAAGGGTGTTGCGTGAGAATTCGGATGTGGCCGGTCGCAGTCGTCGCGGGTGTGGCACTGTTCGTCGCAGGATGCGGAGGCTCCGCGGACGGGTCGGAGGCCGACTCCGGAGCGACGTCGACGACGACCTCCGCGGCTGCCTCGACGACCCCCTCCACGACGGTCGCTGCGAGCACCACCGAGGAGGCGACCCCGTCGACGACCGAACCAGCTCCCGAGCCGGAGACCTCCCCGGAGGAACCGGCTCCGCTCGCGCAGGTCGAGTACCAGCGCAACGAGTCGTACTACTTCAGCAGCCCCGACGGCACCTTCGAATGCGGCATCGTCCGGCTGCCCACCCGCACCGAGGCGGGCTGCGAAGGACCGACCGATCCGATCCCGCCGCGCCCCGAGGACTGCATGGTCAACTGGGGACTCGGCATCCGCGTACAGGACTCCGGAGAAGGCGAGTTCGTGTGCTCGGGCGGACCGGTCTACCTCTCGCCCGACGGGGCGAGCCCCGTCCTGCCGCCGGGATCGTCGTTGTCGCAGCTCGGCTACACGTGCGCCACCACCGCAGCCGACGTGACCTGCACCAACGACGCCACCGGCCACGGTTTCCGCGTAGCAGCAGGTTCGAACGAGACGTTCTGACGGTGACCGACACGCATTCCGAACCGGCCGTCGAGGACGTGGCGGGCCCCACCGAATGGGGTGAGCACCCGCACGGCGTCGGACCGTGGATCGAGGAGTTCGGCACCGAGCCGCCCACCGACCCGCGCTACGACCCCGAGCTGCTCGCCCACGGCGACCGGCGCAACGTCGTCGACGCCTACCGCTACTGGACCCGCGAGGCGATCGTCGCGGACATCGACCGTCGCCGGCACCCGCTGCACGTCGCCATCGAGAACTTCGCCCACGACGCGAACATCGGGACGGTCGTTCGCACCGCCAACGCGTTCGCCGTGGGCACCGTGCACATCGTCGGGCGACGCCGATGGAATCGGCGCGGAGCGATGGTCACCGACCGCTACCAGCACCTGCTCCACCACTCGGATGTCGACGCGCTCGTCGCGTGGGCGGCCGAAAAGGACCTCGAGATCGTCGCGGTGGACAACACCCCCGGCTCGGTCCGGTTGGAGACGGCGACCCTGCCGCGCCGCTGCCTGCTGCTGTTCGGGCAGGAGGGTCCCGGCGTCACCGAAGCGGCCCGCAACGTCGCCTCGATGACGGTCTCCATCGCCCAGTTCGGCTCCACGCGGTCCATCAACGCGGGTGTCGCCGCGGGGATCGCAATGCACGCGTGGATCCGGCAGCACGCCGATTTCTCGGACGCCTGGTAACACCTGCCCCGCAATCCGGGATGAAAGTCGCGCGGACCGTCGTCGGGGCGGCCGCCGGTCGGGCAGTGTGGAGGGTGATGAACACCGCAGCAGGACAGCGTTCGGACGGAGTCGAGGCCGCCCGGTGGTCGGAGCGGGCCGACGCCGCGGAGGGTGCGATCGTGTCGCGGCACATCCGTCGTCTCTGGGCACTGCCCGGCACCGCGCTCGGGGTGGTCGGATGGCCCGCCGTCCGACGTGAGCGACTGTTCCTCTCCTGGCACTACTGGTGGCAGGCGCACCTGATCGACGCCGCCGTCGACGCCGCCGAGCGCGACGCCACCCCGCGCCGCCGGCGCCGTGTCGTGCGGCTCGCACGCACCCACCGCATCCGCAACCTCACCGGCTGGACCAACAACTACTACGACGACATGGCGTGGCTCGGCCTGTCGCTCGAACGGGCAGAACGGCATCTCTACGTCGACCACCGCGGCGCGATCGCGACCCTCGTCGACGAGCTCGTCGACGCCTGGCAACCCGAGAGCGGCGGCGGCATCCCGTGGCGCCGGCGGGACACCTTCTTCAACGCCCCCGCGAACGGTCCGGCGGCGCTGCTGCTCGCCCGCACCGGCAAGGTCTACCGCGCCGAGGAGATGGCCGACTGGATCCACGACGTGCTGCTCGACCCCGAGACGGGCCTCGTCCTGGACGGCATCCGTGATGGCGTGCACGAACGCGCGATCTACAGCTACTGCCAGGGGGTGACGCTCGGCCTCGAGACCGAGCTCGCCCTGCAACTCGACGACCCCAGGCATCGCCGCAGGGTCCACGCGCTCGTCGCCGCGGTCGACGATCACCTCACCGAGCGCAGCGTCGTCACCGGCGGGGGAGGCGGCGACGGGGGACTGTTCAACGGGATCCTGGCCCGCTACCTCGCGATGGTCGCCACGACACTGCCCGTCGTCGACCGCGACGACATCCGCGCCCGCAACGTCGCGGCACGGATCGTGCTGGCGTCGGCGGAGGCCGCCTGGGAGAACCGGCTGCAGGTCGAGGAGCTGCCGGTCTTCGGCCGCGACTGGTCGCGGCAGGCGCGGCTACCCGGCCTGGGCACCTCGGTCGCGCGGTTCGCGGGCGGCACCGTCCGCGAGTCGGCCGTCGCCGAACGCGATCTGTCGGTGCAGCTCGGCGGGTGGATGCTCATGGAAGCGGCCTACGCTGTCGCGGCCTCGCGGTCCTGAAACGGAAGAAGGTGGATTCCGACCCGTTCGTTCGACGGGCGGAATCCACCTTCCGCGGTGTGAGGGTCGTTTCCTACGTGGACTCGATGCGGTTGATCGGCATCGTCGCGGCCTCGGCGGCCGGCGCCTCACCGTTCTTGGCCGCACGACGCGAGTTGAGCACGCGCTTGCCGACCTCCGTGATGATCGGGATCACCGAGACGAACACGATGCCCAGGAAGATGATGTCGATGTTGTCGGCGATGAAGCCGATCTGTCCCAGCAGGTAGCCGAGCAGCGTTACGCCGGCGCCCCACACGATGCCGCCGATGATGTTGTAGGTGATGAACACGCGGTAGGGCATCTTCGCGGCGCCCGCGACGAGCGGGGCGTAGGTGCGCACGATCGGCACGAAACGTGCCAGGAAGATCATCGCGGGTCCGTGGCGCAGGAAGAAGCGGTGCGCTTCGTCGATGTAGGCCTGCTTGAAGAGCTTCGAGTCCGGCTTGAACAGCCTGGTTCCGCCCTTCGCGCCGATGAGATAGCCGACCTGGTCGCCGAGGACCGCCGCGATGGGGATCGTCACCATCAGCACCCACAACGGGGCGAACGGTTCGACCTCCGCCGACTTGGCCGCCGCGATCAGGCCGGCGGTGAACAGCAGCGAGTCGCCGGGCAGCAGCGGGAACAGCAGGCCGGATTCGATGAACACCACGAGCAGTAGCCCGATGAGCATCCAGGTCCCGAACGAATTCAGGAGATTGACAGGATCGAGAAACCCCGGAAGCAGTGCCAGGTTGGTCGTGGGGACCGAAGTAATCACGACGTGCGAGAGTACCGATTCACGAACCGATCCTCCGACCCGGTACAGCGTTCGGCGTCGTTCTTCAGCGTTGTTCCATACTTCGTGCTTGCTCCGCTGCCTCCACGGATGCGCGGGCATCAGCGGCATAAACCCGGCGTTGGACCAGAGCGACCACGCCGACCACAGCGGCACCGGCCACGAACAGACCCGATGCGAGTGGCCAGCCGTCGCCTACGCCGAGGAGTGCTCCGGTATCCGTCTGCCACGGCCACAGCGCACGTAGTGAGCCGAGCATCAGACCCGCTGCGGCGACCATGGCCGCGGTGTGATGGCGTTCCAGCAGCCATTCGAGTACGCGCACGAACGTCACCACACCCACCAGTGCCCCGAGCGCGAACACGCCCAGGTATTGCACGTTCCGATCGTCGACGGCGGCCATCGTCGGCGCGTAGAGGCCGACGACCAGCAGGAAGAACGATCCCGAGACACCCGGCAGCACGAGAGCGCAGACTGCCACGGCCGCGGCGCCGAAGACCAGGATCAGGGACGGATCGGTCATCTCGCTGCGAGGCAGCGACGTCAGCGCGAACACAGCGGCGGCCATCAGTACGAACAGAGCGCACGCGCGGCCCTTCGCTCCCCGTGCACGTAGGGCTCCGCGTTCGATTTCCAGGAAGGGGACGATCACCGACGTCGCGATCATTCCCATGAACAATGCCCGGGAATAGACGGGCTGGTTGCTCACGAACGACTCCATGACCCCGGCGATCGAGAACACGGCGACCACCATGCCGACAGCGACCGGAATCAGAAGCCACCAGTCGACACGTCGCAGAGCGGTCCGCCAACCCACTCCCCCGACCATCGCGCGGGGGACGTCCGTGATGTGCTTGCCGGACGCGATCAGGCGACTGTAAATCCCTGTGACCAGGGCCACTGTACCGCCCGACACGCCGGGTACCGTCTCTGCAACTCCGATCAGGCCGCCTCGCGCGACGTTGGCGAGCATCTCGGCCGGCTTCGGTTGGGCGGTGCGGTCGTCGTCCTCGGGTTTCGCCTCCGAGCGGGCCTCCGTCATCACGGCTGCCATCGTAGTGGCACTCGGCCGGGCACAGCCGCACGTGACTTCGCGGATGCACTCAAGCGTTCGACGTCCGGAGTTGCCATAATGCAGGGACAACGCGCCGCCGCCCACATCGGCCGAGCGCACAGACACGTCGACATGGAGGTCACCTGCCGTGCCCATCGCAACTCCCGAGGTCTACGCCGAGATGATCGCCCGCGCCAAGGAGCACTCCTTCGCGTTTCCGGCCATCAACTGCACGTCGTCCGAAACGATCAACGCCGCCATCAAGGGCTTTGCGGACGCCGGCAGCGACGGCATCATCCAGTTCTCGACCGGTGGCGCCGAGTTCGGCTCGGGCCTGGGTGTGAAGGACATGGTCACCGGCGCCGTGGCACTCGCCGAGTTCGCCCATGTCGTCGCCGAGAAGTACGACGTGACGATCGCTCTGCACACCGACCACTGCCCGAAGGACAAGCTCGACGGCTTCGTCCGCCCGCTCATCGCGATCTCGCAGGAGCGCGTGAACAACGGACAGAACCCGCTGTTCCAGTCGCACATGTGGGACGGCTCGGCCATCCCGATCGACGAGAACCTCGAGATCGCGCAGGAACTCCTCGCTGCCGCCAAGGCCGCGAAGATCATCCTCGAGATCGAGATCGGCGTCGTCGGCGGTGAAGAGGACGGCGTCGAGAACGCCATCAACGACAAGCTCTACACCACGGTCGAGGACTTCGAGAAGACCGTCGACGCGCTCGGCGCCGACAAGGGCCAGTACCTGCTCGCCGCTACCTTCGGCAACGTCCACGGCGTCTACAAGCCGGGCAACGTCAAGCTCAAGCCGTCCGTCCTCGCCGAGGGCCAGGCCGCCGCGTCGAAGAAGCTGGGTCTGCCCGAGGGGTCGAAGCCGTTCGACCTCGTCTTCCACGGCGGTTCGGGTTCGCTGAAGTCGGAGATCGACGAGGCGCTGAGCTACGGCGTCGTGAAGATGAACGTCGACACCGACACGCAGTACGCGTTCACCCGTCCGATCGCGGGACACATGTTCACCAACTACGACGGTGTGCTCAAGATCGACGGCGAGGTCGGCAACAAGAAGGCCTACGACCCGCGCAGCTACCTCAAGAAGGCCGAGGCGTCCATGACNGACGTTCTCGTCGGCGCCCTTCGTCGTCCCTACGGTGTGCAGAAATCCTCGCGACACGCCGAGGGCGAACGACGACTTCTGCACACTCGTGGTCGCTGTCGTCCCGTTATTCGCTGCAGACCTTCCACTGCTCACCGTCGAGCGTGAGGTCGAAGGTGCGGTCGGTGACATCGTCGGGATCGTTCACCGTGTGCGCGGTGACCTGCGCGATGGCGGTGCCCTCGGTGATCTGGATGCGATCGACGCTCGTCACCACCGGGATCTCGCCCTGTTCGACGGCGAGCCGGTGGATGTCGCGGAAGTTCTCCGGATCGACCGTCTCGTAGAAGTCGGAGAGCGCTCCGCAGGTCGACTCCCGCAGAGTCCCCAGGTCGCCCGATTCGAGTGCTCCGACGAAGGTGTCGATGCTCGCGCGGATCCGGCTCTCGGGGGAATTGTCGGCGCGGTCCTTCAGGAACACGATCACCCCGGCCGCGACGATCGCCACGACCACCAGCACGGCCGCTGCTCCGGCAGCGATCAGCCGACGACCGCGGCTCTTGTCGCGGGCCGGCGGGATGCGCGTGGGCGTGGGCTGGACGGCGACGCGGACGGGCTCGGGCTGAACCGTCGGTTCCTCACGGCGCGGAGCGATGCGCTGCGGCGGCGCCTTCGGCACGTGGCTGCGGACCGGGATCTGCACCGTGGGCGCATCGGCGGAGGTGACATCGGGCGCGGGCTCGGATTCGGGGGTCGGGCGGGACTCGACGGTCTCGGGTTCGACGACGGGAAGCGCCACGGTCTCGTCCGTGGTGACGCTCTCGTCTGCAGCCTGTTCCGGCTCATCGCTGCTCGCGTCCTCACCCGAGGACGCCGCATCGGTGGTCGGCTCCTCAGGTTTCTCGGAGACCTGCTCCGCCGGCTCGTCGGCCTTCTCGGTTCCCGCGCCCACTGCATCCTCGGGCACTGCATCCTGGGACGCTGCATCCTGGGGCACTGCATCCTGGGGCACTGCATCCTGGGGCACTGCATCCTCGGATACCGCTTCTTCTGCGGCTGCTTCGTCGGTCGCCGCCGGCTCGACAGGGGGTTCGTTTTCCGCACTCTCGTCCGGTGTCTCGACAGAAGGGGTCGTCGAAGTCTGCTCGGGTGACTCTTCGTTCTTCGGGTCCGACAACGTGCTGCACCTCGCTCGACGGCCTGCGGTTACCCGGGGACTCTATCGAGCCTTCGCCACGGAAGGGCACAATGACCCCATGACGTCTTTCGGTGATCTTCTCGGACCGCAGCCCACCCTTCTCCCCGGCGACGACGACGCGGAGTCGGCCCTGCTGAACAACGAGGACCCGGCGAAGGTCGCAGCCGACCATCCCACCGCCTCGATCGCCTGGGCGCACCTCGCCGAGGCCGCACTCGACAGTGGCGAGACGATCCAGGCATACGCCTACGCACGCACCGGATATCACCGCGGTCTCGACCAGCTGCGCCGCAACGGCTGGAAGGGTTTCGGTCCCGTGCCCTACAGCCACGAACCCAACCGCGGTTTCCTGCGTTGCGTCGCCGTCCTGGCCCGGGCAGCCCGAACCATCGGTGAGTCGGACGAGCACGCCCGCTGCCTGGACCTGCTCGAGGACTGCGACCCGCGGGCAGCGGAAGAACTCGGCGTCGAATAGACGCCCGTACATGTCTGTGTTGAACAGACTGTCCGCGGCGACCCGGCGTCGACCCACCCGTCAGGGAGCTCGTAAACGCCTGACCGACTCGTTCGAACGGCTGCGCACATCGGCGCTGCCGATCGTGCAGTGCGCGCTGGCGGCGGGCCTGGCGTGGTGGGTCGCGAAGGATCTGGTCGGGCACCAACAGCCCTTCTTCGCCCCCATCGCGGCAGTCGTCTCCCTCGGGCTCGGTCTCGGCGCCCGATTGCGGCGTTCCGTCGAACTCGTCTGCGGTGTGACCGTCGGGATCGGCGTGGGCGACCTGCTCGTCTCGCTGATCGGCAGCGGACCGTGGCAGATCGCGCTCGTCGTGACCATCGCGATGAGTACGGCGGTCGCGTTGAACAGCGGCCCGATCTTCGCGATGCAGGCCGGGAACTCCGCGGTGCTCGTGGCGACGCTGCTGCCACCCGGTGGCACCGGTGGGCCCGATCGGATGGTCGACGCCCTGGTCGGGGGTCTCACGGGCATCGCGGTCGTCGCGATGATCCCCACCCATCCGGTGCGGCGTGCCCGGCGCAACGCCGCCGAGATCCTCGCCACGGCGAGCGAGGTCCTGAGGAAGGTCGAGACCGGGCTCGTCGAGAACAACCCGAAACCGATCGAGGACGCCCTCAAGCAGGCGCGGGCCACCCAGCCCGCGATCGACTCGATGCGCACCCACCTCAAGGGCGGTCGGGAGATCAGCCGGATCTCGCCGCTGTACTGGAACAGCCGCAAGCGTCTCGCGGTCCTGACGGCTGCCGCCGACCCGATCGATCACGCGATGCGCAACATTCGCGTGCTCGCGCGCCGGTCGCTGACCCTCGTCCGCGACGACGAGATCCTTGATCCGCGGCTCGTGCAGCTGTTCGCCGAGGTAGCCGATGCGGTGGACGTGCTCCGCGAGATGGTTCTCGCGGAGCCGGGGGAGCAGCCCGACCAGGCCGAGGCTGCACGTGTGCTGCGCAGCATCGCCAAGAAGATGGATCCCGAACTCATCGCCGGGGCAGGAGTGTCGGCCACGGTGGTGTTCGCGCAGATGAGGTCACTGATCGTCGACCTGCTGCAGACCGCCGGACTCAAGCGGATCACCGCGATCGCGACCCTTCCATCCACCGTCGAACATCCGGCCTACCACCCGGACGAGTAAGCCCTCCGAGCCCGCCGGGCACGTAGCCGTTGAAACATATGCGCATTCGTGCATACGATGGCCCGAGGTTCGGAGAGGGAGTTCGATGGGTTCGGGTCACGGGCACTCACACGGCGTCGGCCACGGTCACGGTCAGGGCGCCGGTCCCACGCGCGCCGTCATCCGGCGCATGGCCTTCGCGCTGGGCATCCTCGGAGCGTTCTTCGTACTGGAGGCGTTCGTCGGTCTCCTGATCGGTTCTCTCGCCCTGCTCGCCGACGCGGGCCACATGCTCACCGACGTCGTCGGGGTGTCCATGGGCATGGTCGCCCTCATCCTCGCCCGACGCGGGAGCAGCGCGGCCTCGCGCACCTTCGGCTGGCATCGCGCCGAAGTCCTCACCGCGATGGTCAACGCGGTGCTGCTGCTCGGCGTCGCCGGCTGGGTGTTCTACGAGGCGATCGACCGCATCGGCGACGCCCCCGAACTTCCCGGCCTGCCCATGATCGTCACCGCCCTCGCGGGACTGGCCGCCAACATCGTCGTGATGCTCATGCTGCGGGCCGACGCGAAGGACAGCATCGCGGTGCGCGGCGCCTACATGGAGGTGCTCGCCGACGCCGTCGGATCCGTCGGCGTCCTCATCGCGGGCGCACTCGTCATGATCTTCGGCTGGAGCCTGGCCGACGTCGTCGTCGGTGTGCTCATCTCCCTGTGGGTCGTGCCGCGCGCCCTGCGACTGGCCGCCGAGTCGCTGCGCATCCTCACTCAGACCTCGCCGGCGCATCTCGACGTCGACCTGCTGCGCACCGACCTGCTCGCGCTGCCCGGCGTGTGCGGCGTGCACGACCTGCACGTGTGGACGCTGACCACCGGCATGGACGTCGCGACCGTGCATCTCGTCAGCGACCACGACCCGCAGTGGATCCTCGACTCGGCGCGCACCGCGCTGTCGTCGCACGGGCTCGAGCACGCCACCGTCCAGGTGGAGTCGACGGTCGACGGCAAGCAGTGCGAGAAGGACGTCACCTGGTAGCTCACCGCGCGAATCGGTTCGGCCGCAAAGTCCACCGACCCGGCCCGCCGTAGAGCCGGACGACGTCCAGCGGTCCCACGTCGACCCTCCGGAACGACGCCGCCGGAGCGTCGAGAGCGCACACCGTCGCCGCTCGCACGACCGCCGGGTGTGTCACCACCCCGACCCGTTCGTAGCCGTCGTCCTGTGCCGCCAGCCAGGTGCCGACCCGGCGGATGAGGTCCTCGACGGACTCGCCGCCGTGCGGTGCGGCCGCCGGCTCGGTCAGCCACATCGCCAGCTCGCCCTCGGGCACATCACCCATCGCCGCCCCGCACCACCTGCCGTAGTCGAGCTCGCGCAGCGCGGAGTCGATCTCGGCGGGGACACCGAAGGCGTGGACCGTGTCGACCGCGCGTCGCTCGGGTGCACACACCCACCGGTCGACGACCGGCACCGCGAAGCGTCCGAGTTCGCGGCGGCCCCGATCGGAGATCGGTTCGTCGCACGGAAATCGGGCCTGTTCCGTCGCACGCGTGGAAGCGTGTGCGACGACGAACAATCGGGTCACGGCAGGTACGTCCTCTCCGCTTGACATCGCACAACGCCCGGTGCGAAGGTGCGTCGGTAAAGATGTGCCGAGGTGTAGGCAATCCGGTGGAAAGCCGGAGCGGTCGCGCCACTGTAACCGGAGATGTCGAAATCTCCGGAAGCCAGAAAACTCCCGCGGCACATGACGGAATCGAATGGGGCGCGAAATCCCAGGAGGATTGTCATGGCTGTTGTCCATACCCCCGACGAGTCGCTCGGCTCCGCCGCACTCGCAGTCGCTCTCGCCGCAGTGATCGTCGCGGCTTTTCTCGTTCTCTACCTGGTCGGATTCGATCAGGGCGCGATCTCGCGCACCGGCATGTTCATGCACGAACTGATGCACGACGGCCGGCACCTCCTCGGTCTTCCGTGCCATTGAGAACGGGGACCACGATGCCCGGAACCTACCTCCACCTGCTGCTGCGGGGCCTGCTCGCCGGACTCGTCGCGGGTCTGCTCGCCGGCGGTGTCGCCTTCGTCGTCGGCGAACCCCACATCGAATCCGCGATCGCGCTCGAAGAAGCTGCCGGCGAGGCGCATTCGCATGATCACGACCACGCTGCGACCACCGGGGAATCCCACGGTCACAGTCACGGCGAGGATGCGCTCGTCGACCGTACCGGGCAGAAGGCCGGACTGTTCCTCGCGACGACTCTCGCCGGTCTCGCGTTCGGCGCCCTCTACGCGTCGGTGCTGCACTTCGCGCGTCGCCTCACTGACATGCCGGGCTGGAAGCTCGGATTGTTCGGGGCGGCCGGAGCGTGGCTCGCCGTCGAGGCCGTCCCGTTCGTGAAGTATCCGGCGAATCCGCCGGCCGTCGGTGATCCCGACACGATCGATCAACGCACCCTGCTGTGGCTCGCCTCGGTCGTTCTCGGACTCGTCGCGATCGCAGTGGCCGTCGCGGTGGCGAAGGCGCTGGCCGCCCAGGATCTGCACACCGTCCGCATCGCAGGCCCGGCGGTCGCCTTCCTCGTCGTGGTGGGTCTCGGATATCTCGCCTTGCCGAAAATCGACGAGGTGGGGGAGGGCTTCCCTGCGACGCTGTTGTGGGAGTTCCGGGTCGCGTCGTTCACCGTGCAGCTCACCCTGTGGGCGGTGCTCGGTGTGGTCTTCGCATACCTCACCGAACGCGCGTCCCGTCGCGTGACGATCCCGGCCTGACGGCATGGGTTCGGGTCTGCTCGTCGCCGGAACGACCTCGGATGCAGGAAAATCCGTGGTCGTCACCGGGATCTGCCGATCCTTGGCGCGGCGCGGCCTGAAGGTCGCGCCGTTCAAGGCGCAGAACATGTCGAACAACTCGATGGTGACGAGCGAGGGCGCGGAGATCGGGCGCGCCCAGTGGATCCAGGCAGTGGCTGCCCGTGCGATCCCCGAGGCCGCGATGAACCCGGTGCTGCTCAAGCCCGGCGGCGACCGGCGCAGCCACGTCGTGGTTCTCGGGCGGCCGGCCGGAGCGCTGGAGGCGGGTGAGTTCGCCGGTGGACGAAAGCATCTCGCCGACGCGGCATTCGGTGCCTTCGACGACCTCCGGCGTAGATTCGACGTGGTGGTGTGCGAAGGTGCCGGGAGCGCGGCCGAGATCAATCTGCGCGACCACGACTATGTGAACATGGGTCTGGCGCAACATGGTTCGATGCCGACCGTCGTGGTCGGCGACATCGACCGCGGTGGTGTGTTCGCCTCGATGTACGGGACGCTGGCCCTGCTCGACGCCGCGGATCAGCAGTTGATCCGCGGCTTCGTGATCAACAAGTTCCGCGGCGACGTCTCGCTCCTGAAGCCCGGACTCGACTCGCTCGAACGGCTCACCGGCCGCCCGGTGCTCGGCGTGCTGCCATGGCAACGCGACCTGTGGCTCGACTCGGAGGATTCACTCGCCCTCACCTCCCGTCCCGCACACGATGGTGACGGCGCACTGAGCATCGCCGTCGTGATGCTGCCGCGGGTCAGCAACTTCACCGATGTCGACGCGTTGTGCCTCGAACCGGACGTGCGGGTCCGCTTCGTCGACGACCCGCGAGCGCTCGCCGGCGCCGACGTCGTGATCGTGCCCGGAACACGCGCGACCCTCGCGGATCTCGCGTGGCTGCGCTCGCGAGGACTCGACACCGCGATCGTCGACCACGTCCGCCGAGGTGGACCGGTCCTCGGTATCTGCGGCGGCTTCCAGATGCTCGGCACGCGCATCGACGACCCGCACGGCGTCGAGGGTGTTCCCGGCGCAAGCGCAGCGGGTCTCGGGTTGCTCCCGGCCCGAACCGAGTTCGGACACGAGAAGGTCCTCCGATTGCCGAGGGGGTCAGCGTTGGATGCGGCTGCCTCCGGATACGAGATCCATCACGGACGCGTCACCGTCGACGGTGGCACCGAATTCCTCGGTGGCACCCGGGAGGGTTCGGTGTTCGGCACCATGTGGCACGGCGCCCTCGAAGGGGACGCGTTGCGCTGGGCGTGGTTACGCGAGGTCGCTGCGGTGGTGGGCCGCGAGATCCGCACCGGGGAAGTGAGTTTCCCGGCCGCACGCGAGGTCCGCATCGAGGCGCTCGCGGACCTCGTCGACGAACATCTCGACATGGACGCTCTGCTCACCATGCTCTCCGACGAGCGAACCCTGCCCGTGCTGAGGGGAACCCTGCGGTGACGGTCCTCATCCTCGGTGGGACGGGGGAAGCCCGTTCCCTCGCCGCGGCATTGGACGACGCGGACATCGCGTTCGAATCCTCCCTGGCAGGCCGGGTCCGCAATCCACGCCTGCCCGTCGGTCCGGTGCGCATCGGAGGGTTCGGCGGAGCGGACGGTCTCGTCCGGTACCTGACCGAGCGCGGTATCCGAGCCGTCGTCGACGCCACCCATCCGTTCGCCGCGGGCATCAGCGCGAACGCCGCCGCGGCATGCGCCGCCGCGAACGTGCCACTGGTGCGCCTGCAACGACCGGGCTGGCACGACGCGCACGGCTGGTGGACGTGGGTCGACGACCACGACGGCGCCGCGCACGTCGCCGCGACCGGCCGGAGGATCTTCCTCAGCACCGGACGGCAGACACTCGACCGCTTCGTCGGACCGCTCGCCGCGCACGACGTGCTCGTCCGCGTCGTCGATCCACTGACGACCGAACTGCCACCGAGCTGGTCGGTGCTGCTCGGACGCGGCCCCTACACGGCGAGTGACGAACGGAAGCTGCTGCTCGACAACGGGATCGATACCCTCGTCACGAAGGATTCGGGTGGTTCGCTCACCCGCGGCAAACTCGACGCCGCCGATGAACTGGGCGTGCGCGTGATCGTCATACGCCGCCCGCCCACACCCCGCGGTGTCGCCACGGTGGAGACCGTGACGGTAGCGCGGGAATGGGTCCTCCGGGTGGCGGAGGTCAGATCTGCGGACCTTCGGAACGCAGATCGTCGACCTTCTTCATCGCTTCGCGCAGTTCCCGGAGCCACTGCTCCGAGTGCTGCCCCACGAGCCTGACGGTCCACTTCAGTGCGTCCGAACGGGACCGCGCGACACCGGCGTCGACAAGGGTGTCGAGCACCTTCCGTTCGGGTTGGCGCAGTCGCGTCATGACCGGGACGGCGAGGTGGGTGAACAGGTCGGTCCGGTCGCCGACCGTCACGCCCCAGGCCACGTTGCGGCCGTAGCGGGCCTCGGCCTCGTCGGCGATGCGCATCCGGTCGGCGCGCGTGGTCTCGCGGAATCGAGCGATGCGTCCGTCGATCTCGGTGTCGCTCGTGCCGTCGGGTACCCCGAGGGGGCCGACGACGAAGATCTCTTCTCTGTCGATCTCGATGTCGGGCGGTCCGGTGAACCAGTCGTCGGGGAGCCTGCCGGCGAACCACTCGGCAGCATCGCTCGCGTCGGGGACGTCTGCCTGTTGCCAGCCGCCCGGTCGTCCGAATCCGTGGATGTGTGAATGTCGCATGATGTCCTCCTCGGGACGCGACCCGGTGCGTGTCGCACCGATCAACCTGTGCGCGTTGCACTGATTACAGTGTTGCACCGCAAGCGTGTCGTGCGCCACTGTCGAGCGGCGAACGGTGCGGTCAGCGACCGTTCCGGGGAGTCAGAACTCCGGAGGTGACCGGAGGGGCGCTGCGCAGGGGAGCGGTGGAGAGCACGACGGGTAACCACACCGCAGTGGATGCCATCACCGCGCCCCAGCACAGATACAGGCCGACGTGCGGTGCGTGAGAGGTGTGGGCGACCATCCCGGCCTGTGACCAGACGGCGAACAGTCCCACCATCGACGCCGCCCCCGAACCGAGCATCGCGAGCGTTGCGGCACCCCACCGGCGGCGGAGCAATGCGACGAGCGGTACGAGGATGCCGAACACCACCACGAAGACGTCGAAGACACGGAGGGGAAGGGTTGCGGCCTCGGAGTCCCAGCGCAGAAGGGTCGTCAGGGACGTCACCGAAGTGGCCTGGGGAAGCAGCAGACCCATGACCAGCAGCGCGACGCACCCGGCCAGGATCCGGACCCGCGAGCGGCCGACGACCACCTCACCGGCGACGCGGTGTTCGATGCGATCGAGATCGTGACGGAATTCCGCCAGGTCGTCCATGGTGCACCCCCGGAGCGCGGCGACGCTTCGGTCCCAGTATGCGACGCGGGTCACATCGGCGTGCGGGTTCGGGAAAGCAGTTTCGGGCAGGCGCGATCGGGCATGCTCCAAGGCGTGAGCCGATACGACGCGTACATCTTCGACGTGCAGGGCACGCTGATGGACTTCTACACCCCGGTCACCCGGGCGGTGGCCCATGCGCTCGGACCCGATGCCGATCCGGCGACCGTGGGCGACCTGGTGCGGGCCTGGAGGAGCGACTACTACGAACGCATCCTCCGTCTCGACCAGTCGGTGGAGAAGTGGTATCGCGTGCAGGACTCCTACGTCGACGGACTCGGCGACGTGTGCGAGCAGTTCGGGATCGACCTTCCCAAGGACGTGCGCGTCGAGACGGCGCGGGCCTGGCAACGCCTCGAGGCATGGCCGGACGTGCGGCCCGGGCTGAACGAACTCCGTTCGCAGGCAGTGGTGGCGACACTGTCCAATACGGACATGGCCACGATGATCGCGCTCTTCCGCGACCAGCAGCTCGAGGCCGATGCCATCCTCACGGCCGAACTGTTCGGCGCCTTCAAACCCGAACGTTTCCTGTACGAGCGCACCTGCCGGTATCTGGGCGTCGATCCCTTCCGGGCCGCGATGGTCGCGTCGCATCCCTACGATCTGCGGGCCGCCCGCGAAGTCGGACTGAACACCGTCTTCGTGTACCGGCCGCTCGAGAACGGCCGCGTCGAGGACTCGGTCGACGACACCGAGGGGGAGTTCGACCATCGCATCGAGGACCTGCGGGACATTCCGTGACAGGTTGTCGGCCGTGGACGCCGACGTGTTGTCGGAGTTGACGCGACCGACTCGGCGTGGCGCAGTGCGCCATGTTCGTCGCGTCCAGCAACCGGAGTTACGTTTCGGGCAGAACGAACACGGATTCACCCCGGAATTTCACCCTCGGCCGGAATTCCCGTCGCGGCTGGGAAATATCGGGGAGGCTATCGATGGACGAGGGCGACCGCGATGGCGGTCGCCACGGCTCCGAGTCCGACCTTGGAGGCGAGTCGCGCGGTACGGCCGATATCTTCCGGGGCCGGCGCGGGTCCGTCGCCGAGCGTGCCGCGATCCTCGACCACACCGTGGTAGACGTTCGAGCCGCCGAGCCGGATCCCGAGAGCACCGGCGAACGCCGCTTCGACCGGACCGGCATTCGGACTCGGATGCTGACGGGCGTCCCGGCGCCACGCCTGGACCGCGCCCCGGCCGTCGTCACCGAGTGCGACAGCCAGCAGGGCGGTGAGGCGAGCGGGGACGAGATTGAGCAGGTCGTCGAACCGGGCCGAGGCCCAGCCGAACCGTTCGAGCCGCGGTGTGCGGTGACCGACGCGCGCGTCCAGGGTGTTCGCGGCGCGGTACCCGAGCAGGCCGGCCGGACCGAGGACCGCACCCCACCACAGCGGGGCGACGACGGCGTCGGAGGTGTTCTCGGCGACCGACTCGATCGTGGCGCGCGCGATCCCGTTCTCGTCGAGCCGAGACGGGTCGCGGCCCACCAGGTGGGTCACCTGTTGCCGCGCCGCGGCGAGATCGCCGTCGCGGAGTTGGGCGTCGATCGTCCGGGCCTCGAATCCGAGGGAGCGGCCGCCGAGCACGGTCCAGGTGGTCAGCGCCGTGACCGCCACCGCCGGCACCGGACGACCGCGGGTCGCGTGGTCGGCGACGTATCCCAGCGCTCCGGCAGAGCCGACCAGCAGCGAGGTGAACACCACCCCGGCAACGCGGTGGTCGGCATACAGCCGGCCCTCGGCGGCGCGCGCCAACTTCCCGAAGCCGCTCACGGGATGCCACCGCTGCGGGTCGCCGACGAGTTGGTCGGCGGCGTAGCCGAGCGCCAGTCCGAGTGCCCTGTGCTTCACAGGATCGTTCTCCACGCCTCGACGAGCGTTGCCGTGGTCGCCGCGTCGCGCACCGCGATCCGTACCCAGTCGTCACCGAGGCCGGGGAAGGTGTCGCCGCGACGCAGCGCGAAGCCCTTCTCCCGCAATCTCTCCCGCGTTCCCTCTGGCGTTTCCGCCAGCACGAACGGGGCTGTCGCGGGGGAGACCACGTGGATTCCGAGTCCGGTGAGGGCGTCGATGAGAACCTTCCTGTCGCCGGCGATCTCCTGTGCGATCACCTCGGTCTCGCGTACTGCGTCACCGGATGCGCACGCGATCATCGCGGCCCCTGCGGGAGTGGACACCGACCAGGGTGGTTGCTGCGCGGCGAAATCCGCGAGCACTGCGGCGTCGCCGACCACGTATCCGGCGCGCAGACCCGGGATCGCCCACGTCTTGGTGAGCGACCGCAGCACCACGAGTCCCGGAACGAGCTGTCCCGTCAACGATTCGGTTTCGCCGGGAACGGCGTCCATGAACGCCTCGTCGACCACGACCACCCGTCCCGGTCGGGTCAGTGCCAGGAGCGTGTCGGCCGGGTGCAGGACCGAGGTGGGGTTCGTCGGATTGCCGACGATGACCAGGTCGGCATCCTCCGG
The DNA here is from genome assembly GCF_000801125.1 of Rhodococcus sp. Chr-9. Lineage (NCBI taxonomy): Bacteria > Bacillati > Actinomycetota > Actinomycetes > Mycobacteriales > Nocardiaceae > Rhodococcus > Rhodococcus sp. Chr-9. Next base: position 345,730 of record NZ_JTIZ01000089.1, on the reverse strand, counting down.
GACCGCACCCGGATCGAGGACGAACCCGTCATCGCAGCGCAACACGACCCGCGTGACACGATGTCCGGCGGCCAACAGTGCGGCCTCCGGTTCGGTGAACTGCGGGTGCACCACCACCGGCTTCCGCCACGCCCGTGCCCGAGCGATCAATGTGAACGCCTCGGCACCTCCGGCGGTCGGGAGGACCTCGTCGACGCTGCGGCCGTGACGATCGGCGAGAGCGGCGCGTGCATCGCTCGGGTCGGGATACCGGGCGAGATCGTCCAGCGATGCACGCAGGGCGTCGTCGAGCCATGCCGGTCGCGGTCGGCGCGAGACGTTGACGGCGAGGTCGACCAGCCCCTCGGTCGCGTCGCGGTCGCCGTGATGGTGCAGGTCGGGTTCGGGTGTTCGACGACGCGCAGGTGCCGAGGTGGGTTCGGGGGCGGGTTCCGCCGACCGTGCGGCGTCTGCGAACCGTCGTGCGAGATCGGGATGTCCGGCCCAGTGCGTGTGCAGGTACGACGCATGCACCGTTGCGGTGGCGATGCCGTCCGGCCGGCCGTCGAGCAGCCACGCGGCAGACGAGCCGGAACCGATCACGGTGCGGTGGAATTCGTGGCCGGTGACGCGGGTGCCGGCGGAGGCGAGCAGGGTGTCCTGCGGCGCGATCGCGGTGCGGTAGCCGAGGGTCAGGCGCGGGGTCATCCGTGCCGCAGTGTCGAGGGCTCCCACCATCTCGTGCCCGTCGACCTCACGCCCCAGATAGAGCAGACCGGCGCACTCGGCGACGGTCGGAACTCCCGCCGCGATCGCGGCACGCAGGTGCGTGCGCAAGGGGAGGTTCGCGGCGAGGTCGGCGGCATGTACCTCGGGGAACCCGCCGCCGAGGTAGATGCCCGCGGTGCCGGTGGGCAGTCGTTCGTCGCGCAGGGCATCGAAGGTCACCGGTCGGCATCCGTGTGCGCGCAGCAGTTCCTCGGTCTCGGTGTAGCGGAAGGTGAAGGCGCGGCCTCCGGCGACGGCGATCACCGGTCCGTCCTCGGTGGGCGTGCCCGGTGACCACGGCGTCGCCGACAGAGCGGGTGCTGCCGAGGCGATACCGAGGATCTCGGTGAGGTCGATGCGCTCGGCGATCCGCGCGGCGAGACGATCCACCTGCGCGGTCGCCTCGTCGCGCTCCTCGGCGGGCACCAGGCCGAGATGGCGCGAGGGGACGGTGACGCCGTCGTCGCGACCGAGCACACCGAGCACCGGGATACCGGTCGGTTCGAGTGCGCGGATCACCTCGTCCGAATGTCGCTGCGATCCGGCCTTGTTCAGGATCACGCCGGCGATCCGCGTGCCGCGGTCGTAGGACGCCATGCCGTGCACGATCGCCGCGATCGACCGGGAGGCGTGCGAGACGTCGACGACGAGGATCACCGGTGCGGACAGCAGGGCCGCGGTGTGGGCGGTGGACGCGTACCCCTCGGTGCCGATCATCCCGTCGTACAACCCCATGACCCCTTCGATCACGGCGATGTCCGCACCGGCGGCGCCGTGCAGGAAGAGAGGAGCGACGAGGTCCTCGCCGACGAGGTGCGGGTCGAGGTTGCGGCCCGGTCGGCCGGTGGCGAGCGAGTGGTAGCCGGGATCGATGTAGTCGGGACCGATCTTGTGCCCCGACACGATGTGGCCGGCGCGACGCAGTGCCGCCATGAGACCCGTGGCGACGGTGGTCTTCCCATGCCCGGATGCCGGTGCGGCGACGACGACGCGTGGAACCCTCACCACTCGATCCCTCGTTGGCCCTTCTGTCCCGCATCCATCGGATGCTTGACCTTCGTCATCTCCGTCACCAGGTCGGCGACCTCGACGAGTTTCGGGTGCGCACGCCGCCCCGTGATCATGACGTGCTGGTGTCCCGGCCGTGAGGTCAGCGTATCGACGACCTCGTCGATGTCGACCCAGCCCCAGGCGATCGGATAAGTGAACTCGTCCAGCACGTAGAGGCCGTGCTGCTCCGCGGCGAGACGTCGCTGGATCTCACGCCACCCGGCGAGCGCATCGGCGGCATGATCCTCCTCGGTGCCTTCCTTGCGCGACCACGACCAGCCGGAACCCATCTTGTGCCACTCGATCGGCCCCCCGGTGCCGCGCTCGGCGTGCAGATCGGCGAGGGTTTCGAAGGCGGTCTGCTCGCCGAGTCGCCACTTGGCGGACTTGACGAACTGGAAGACGGCGACCGACCAGCCCTGGTTCCAGCCACGCAGTGCGAGGCCGAATGCGGCTGTGGACTTTCCTTTTCCGTCGCCGGTGTTGACCATCAGCAGCGGCCGGTTGCGGCGCTGCCGGGTGGTGAGACCGTCGGCGGGGACGACGGTGGGTTGTCCCTTCGGCATCAGGCGGCCCTCTCTCGGACGATTCCGGTCAAAGCGTCGGCATCGACCTCACCGACGGGCACATACTCGGCGCCGAGGCGTTCGGCGAGACGGGCCGCGAGACCCATCCGGAACCGGCCCGTCTCGGAATCGACCACCACGGAGGAGATTCCCTGTGCAGCGATGACGTCCGCGGCGTCGAGCGAGCGCTGCACAGCGTCCGGTCCGGCGGTGGCGCGACCGTCGGTAACCACGACGAGCAGGGCGCGTCGACGCGGATCCCGCAGGGAATGACGCCGAAGGGTGGTGGCCGCTTCGATCAACCCCTCCGCCAGCGGGGTCCGCCCACCGGCGGGAAGTTCTCGCAGCCGTGCGGCAGCCACGTCCACCGAATTCGTCGGCGGGAGTGCGACGGTCGCACCGGTGCCGCGGAAAGTCACGAGTCCGACGGTGTCGCGACGGCGGTAGGCGTCGAGCAGCAGCGACAGGACAGCGGTCTTGACCTGCACCATCCGGTTGCGTGCTGCCATCGACCCGGATGCGTCGACGCAGAGCAGGACGAGATTGGTCTCGCGGCCTTCGATGATCTTGCGGCGCACCTGCAGACCCCGATCGGTGAAGGCGGACGCGCGGATCGTGGCGGGCAGATGAACCGGGCCGGTGTCGCCGCGGCGACTACCCACGGTACGGCCGATCGTGGTGACCGCCCGCGACCGGCGACCGGCCGCCCCGCGCCCGACCCGATCGACGGAGAACACCCTGGCGCGAAAAGGATCCGTCGCCGACGCCAGGCTGGTGGACGACCGATCACCCGAACCGGAGGACGTCTCCGCCGCCGAGTCGTCGGGTGCGCTCTCGCCACCACCGGGATCGTTGTCGGGGCCAGGATCCGGATCGTCTCCACCGAGAAGTTCGTCGAGCAGATCGTCGCTGCTGGTGGGGGCGTCGAAGGGGTTGCGGCGCCGACGGTGTGGCAGGGCGAGTCGGGCCGCTGCCGCGATGTCCTCGCGTGTCACCTCGAGCCGGTCGTGCCAGGCCGCGTGTGCGATCGCCGTGCGGGCGGTGACCAGGTCGGCGCGCATGCCGTCCACGTCGAACGCCGCGCACACCTCGGCGATCGAGACCAACGCGTCGTCGCTCAGTGCGACCTGCGGGACGAGTTCGCGGGCGGAGGCGACTCGCCGCGACCACTCTGCGTCCCGATCCGCCCATCGCGCGGTGAACCCGGCCGGGTCGGCGTCGAAGGCCATCCGCCGCCGCACGATCTCGGCGCGCATGTGCGGGTCGCGGGGCGCGGTCACGTCCACGGCGAGTCCGAAGCGGTCGAGCAACTGCGGGCGAAGCTCACCCTCCTCGGGATTCATCGTTCCGACCAGTACGAATCGGGAGGCGTGCTCGACGGAGACCCCGTCGCGTTCGACGGTCGAGCGGCCCATCGCCGCGGCGTCGAGCAGCAGGTCGACCAGGTGGTCGTGCAGGAGGTTGACCTCGTCGACGTACAGCACGCCGCGGTGGGCCAGTGCCAGAAGACCGGGTTCGTATTCGGCCGTGCGGTCGGCCAGTGCCTTGCCGAGATGCAACGCTCCGGTGACGCGATCCTCCGCCGCGCCGACGGGTAGTTCCACCAGCCGGACCGGCCGGACATGCGAGGCCGCACCGGGCGGATGGGGGCCGTCCGGGCAGGACGGATCGGGGGCGTCCGGATCGCACGAGAACCGGCACCCGTCCACGACGGTGACCGGGGGCAACAGTGCGGCGTGGGCACGCACCGTCGTCGATTTCGCGGTGCCCTTCTCGCCACGCACCAGCACACCGCCGATCGTCGGCGACACCGCACACAGGGTCAGGGCCAGCGCGAGGTCGTCGGAACCGACCACCGCACCGAACGGATACACGTGCACTTCGACCTCCACAGGCTCCCGCTGGGATGTTCTTCGCGGCAAGCTGTTCGAAGGCCGGTATTCGGACTTCCCGGTCGGACGCCGTGCGATCGCCTTCCCGGACCGGACGGTCCAGTGGCTGCGCGGATGCGCGTGATCGACGACTCCCGGGTCACCGCAGCGGGCCTGTGCCGGATTCTCACCGGCTTCCCGATTATCCCCGTGAGGGGCACCTTCGATCGCCTTGCCACGGCCGAGTCTAGGCCATGGCGCGTGGGCTATGGTTCACCGCCATGGGACCGATACGACAGACGACAGGCATCACCGTTGTCGGAATCGGGGCGGACGGATGGTCCGGTGTGCCGTCCACCGTCCGGGAGCGGATTCTCGCGGCCGAGGTCCTGCTCGGCGGCCGGCGCCACCTCGACCTGGTTCCCGCCGGCACAGCGGTGCGCGAGGAGTGGCCGTCGCCGCTCCCGTCCGGGCTCGACGACCTCCTCGACCGGCACGCCGGCAAGGACGTCGTCGCGCTCGCATCCGGTGATCCGCTGGTCTCCGGGATCGGCACCACGCTGATCCGACGCCTCGGAGGCGACGCCGTGGAGGTGATCCCGGCGATCTCGTCGGTGGCACTTGCCCGTGCACGCATGGGCTGGTCCGCGGAGGAGTGCGAGACGATCACCGTCGTGGGTCGCGAGATCGATGCTCTGCGCAGAGTTCTGACGCGCGGACGCAAACTCGTCGTCCTCGTCGACGGTGCACGTGTCGCGGATGTTGCGATGCTCCTGGAGGCCGCCGGTTTCGGGAGCTCACGGGTCGCGGTGTTGTCGCATCTCGGTGCTGCGGACGAGTCCCGGATCGATGCGAAGGCGGCCCATCTGACCGATACGGGCGTCCGGTCTCTGAGTCTGATGTGCGTCGAGGTCGACGGACCCGCCGGGTTGTCGGTGCTGCCCGGTCTCGACGACTCCCTGTTCGAGCACGACGGGCAGCTCAGCAAGCGGACCGTACGCCTCGCGGCGGTGTGCGCACTCGCACCGCGACCGGGCGAGTTGCTGTGGGACGTCGGTGCGGGAGCCGGGTCCGTCGGAATCGAATGGGCGCGAACCGATCCGCGCTGTCGTACTCTCGCGATCGAGAAGGACGAGCGGCGCGCCGGCGCGATCGAACGCAATGCCGCCGCGTTGGGTGTGCCGTCGATCGTGCGCATCGTCCGAGGTGCTGCACCTGCCGCGCTCGTCGGACTCCCGACGCCCGATGCGATCTTCGTGGGCGGGGGAGGAAGTCGCGAGGGTGTGCTCGACACGTGTTGGGACGCATTGCCTCCCGGCGGTCGGCTCGTCGCGCACGCGGTGACGCTGGAGACCGAGGCGGTCCTGGTGCAGTGGTGGAAGACGCACGGCGGTGAACTCACCCGTCTGTCCGTCGAACACGCAGATCCCATAGGAACATTCACCGGCTGGCGTGCGCAGCGACCGGTCGTGCAATGGAGCGCAGTGAAAGGCGAACGATGACCGTCCATTTCGTAGGATCCGGACCCGGAGCGGCCGACCTGCTCACGCTGCGAGCGGTGAATTTGCTGCGCGAGGTCCCGGTCGTGCTGTACGCCGGTACCTATCTCGATGCCGACACGCTCTCGCACTGTCGTGACGACGCCGAACTGGTCGACACGCAACACCTGGACCTCGACGAGATCACCGCGCATCTCGTCGACGCGCACCGGCGCGGGCTCGACGCCGTGCGGCTGTGCTCCGGCGACCCGTCGCTGTACTCGGCGCTCACCGAGCAGACGCGACGGCTCGACGCCGCGGGCGTGCCGTGGGACGTCACACCCGGTGTGACCGCCTACGCCGCGGCCGCGGCGGCACTCGGTACCGAGCTGACGGTCCCCGAACTCGTGCAGACGGTCGTGCTGACCCGCACGCAGGCCCGATCGACGGCGATGCCCGACAGCGAGGCTCTGGCGCGGGTCGCAGGAATCCGGGCGAGTCTCGTCCTGCACCTGGCGATCACCCGCATCCGCGTCCTTGCCGAAGAACTCACTGCCGAATACGGCGCCGATTGCCCCGTCGCGGTGGTCGCGTTCGCGTCGCGACCGAACCAGGTCGTGCTGCGCGGCACCCTCGCCGACATCGCCGACGGTGTCGAGGCGGCGGGACTGAAGCACACCGCGGTGATCGTCGTCGGACACGCTCTCGGCGTGCGTGAACGGCCGGATGTGGCCTGTTCACACCTCTACGACCCTTCCCGCGAGCGCGCCGGTCTCGGATAGCTCCATCCTCGCGCGCCGAACCGGGGTTCGCCCCGGTTGCAACAGTGGCGAACCCCGGTTCACCGCGCGAACCTGTTGACAACCCGCGGGTGAACACCGCAGTCAAACGGTTGTCGAGGATCCCGAATGGCGACCGCCGACCGACCGTTTCGTCCACACCGCACCCGAAGGCATCACGAAGGTGCCCGCAGCGCCGACGATGAGCAGGCACTTCATGTCGATGCTCGCCGGATCGAGCTTCTCGAGTGTCGTGACCTCGAGCGACTCGCCGGACCGTCCCACATCGCGCCCGATCACGACGACGGTGTCGGCCGGACGATGCTTCAGCAGTACCGTTTTCGCGTCTGCGACCTGCGTCGTCCGAGACCGCGAGGCCGGGTTGTAGATGCCCAGGACGAGATCGGCCTCGGACACCGCTGCCAGCCGCTTCTCGATCACGTCCCACGGCTTGAGTCGATCCGACAGGCTCATCACCGCGAAGTCGCCGCCGATCGGGGCGCCGGCACGCGCCGCGACGGCCTGCACCGCGGAGACCCCCGGCAGGACGCGGATCGGCACCGACGCGTATGTCTCGTCCTGCGCGGCCTCGAACACCGCCGACGCCATGCCGAACACCCCGGCATCACCGCCGGAGACAACGGCGACCTTCTCACCCGCCAGGGCGAGGTCGAGAGCGAATCGCGCGCGGTCCACCTCGACGGTGTTGCCGCTGGAATGACGGTGCAGGCCGGGACGTACCGGGACGCGATCGACATACGGTCCGTATCCGACGACGTGATCGACCTGTGCGAGTGCGTCGGCGGCCTCGGGGGTCAGCCACTTCTCGTCCGCCGGGCCCAACCCGACGACGAGCAGTTCGTTCGCGTCCGGATGTGTCGCCTCGACCGCGACGGACGGCCGCGATCGGTCGGCGACCGACCGATTCGTCGGAGAGCGATCACCGGCGGTGAGGATCACCGAGAAGTACGGCACCGCGTCGGCGTCGACCTCGGCGACCGGAAGGATGCGTTGCCGATCCATCGACGCGCGTTCGACATAGACGGCACCGTCGAGGCGCCCGGACTGGGCGAGAGCCTCCCGGACGGAGGGAAACGTCCTGCCCAGCTTCATGATCGCCGCACCGTCGGTGTCGGCGAGTCGCCGTGCGAGCTCCGGGGCGGGCAGTGTGCCGGGCAGGATGGTGAGGACGTCGGTGCGCCGCACCATCGGTTCGGCGGCTGCAGCAGAGGCGGCGGACACCGAGGTCACCCCTGGCACCACCTCCGTCGGATATCGCGGAGCGAGGCGGTCGTGCAGGTACATGTACGAGCCGTAGAACAGAGGGTCGCCCTCGCAGAGCACGACGACAGTGCGTCCCGCGTCGAGGTGGACGGCCAACCGGGCGGCGGACTCGTCGTAGAAATCGGCGATCGCACCGTCGTAGCCGCCCGGGTGATCGATGGTGCCCGTCGTCACCGGGTACACCAGCAGTTCCTCGATCACGCCGTCAGGGATCAGATCGGCGGCGATCGATCGGGCGATGGAGCGGCCGTGCGTACCGGAGTAGTAGGCGAGGACGTCCGCTTCGGCGATCAGCCGCGCAGCCTTGCGTGTGATGAGTTCGGGATCGCCGGGGCCGAGACCCACGCCGTAGAACCTGCCTGACACCATCTCGCTCATTCCTTCTCCTGCGCAAGTGCATTGATCGCGGACGACGCCATCGCCGACCCGCCGCGGCGTCCCCGGACCACCAGATGGGGGATCTGCAGCCGATGGTCGAGCAGCGCCTCCTTCGACTCCGCGGCGCCGATGAAGCCGACGGGAACACCGACGATCGCCGCCGGTCGCGGGGCGCCGTCGTCGAGCATCTCGAGCAGGTGGAACAGGGCGGTCGGGGCATTGCCGATCGCAACGACAGCCCCCTCGAGGCGGTCGGCCCACAGTGACACCGCCGCCGCGGAGCGGGTCGTGCCCCAACGTTCGGCGAGTTCGGGGACACGCGGGTCGGCGAGCAGACACATCACGTCGTTGTCGGCAGGCAGGCGCGTACGGGTGACCCCGGAGGCCACCATGTTCGCATCCGTGAGGATCGGAGCACCTGAGTTCAGTGCAGTGCGCGCGGCCGGAACAAGATCGGGATGGATGACGAGGTCCCGTGCCAGATCGGTCTGTCCGCTTGCATGGATCATCCGGACCGCGACCTTCTCCGCACTCGCAGGAATCGCGGACAGATCCGACTCGCTGCGGATCGTCGCGAACGACCGGACGTAGATCGCGGCGCCGTCGGTGACGTAGTCGTACCGACGCGGGGGAGGTCGAAGGGTCACGGGGTGCTCCTGGCAAGAACGACGCGGTGAGGCGAGTGTGGTGCGCCGCAGACGCGCTCGCATCCGGCGACGTGAATTCGGGGATCGGTGGTATTTCCGGCGACGATCCGGCGAGCCAGCGCTCGGGTGTCACCTTCGGCGAGGCTACACCCGGGCGCTCCCGTGCACGCTGTCACCCGCTGCCACGCCGAATCCGGGGCCGTCTCGAAGCCGGTCTCGCGAAGCGCGACGAGATCCGACGCGGACGGGAGTATCAGGCCGCGCCAGGGCGTGACGACCACACCTCGATCGGGCAGCGCAGCAACCATGGCGGGGGTGAGGATTCCCAGGGGGACCAGCACCGACACCGCATCGCCGAGCACGCCGTACGGCATCGTGAAGGCCGGTGGCCGCGGAGCGGGATCGGTGCCACCGAGTTCCGCTCCCGCACGCGGGAGTTGACGCACGTGCCACACCGACTCGCGAATCTCGACGAACCGGCGGGCCTGGCGCAGGAGCATCTCGGGAACCTGGGTGAGCCGCACCGTCGGCCCGTCGAGTCCACCCACGACGATCCGTGCCGTCCCGCCGCCGAGCGCGACCGCGGTGAGATCGCACCGCAGCGTCACCACGTCGCCGCGGCCGTCGTCGAGGCCGAACAGGAACCGGCCGGGCAGATCGGCGAGGACCGGATCGGCGCACAGTCCGGCGTCGAGATCGCGGACGAGAGGTCGGACGTCGGTGAGTCCACCCACGAGTCCCGACAGCGGCGACGCGACGATGTTCCGCACCCGTTCGTGGCTCGCCGAGGGCAGCAGCCCGGCCGCCGTGACGGCGTCGGCCAGTCCCGCGGGGACGGCACCGCACTCGTCGAGGTCGATACCTCTGAGCTGCAGGTTCCCTCGCGACGTCAGGTGGACGTCGCCGTCGGCGTAGGCGATCGACGTGTCCGACAGTGCTCGGAGCGCCCCGTCGGGCACCTGCCCTCCGGGCACGCGCAGCCGCACCAGTGCGCCGTCCGCCGCGACATGTGGGCGAAGGATTCCGGGGCACCGATCGGGAGGGAAAGGGGGTGGCAGAGCATCCACAGACGCACATGGTTGCACACCTTTCCGGCCGGGTGCGCTACTCTCGGCTTGCCGTGGTGCTCGGGAAGCCGGTGGGAAACCGGCGCGGCCCTCGCCACTGTGAGCGGATAGTTGCTCGCCCTCGTCCGTACCGGTCCGCCGGTGTGGAGGCCACTGGATCTCATCCGGGAAGGTCGGCGCAGCAGCGGTGACCCGTCAGCCAGGAGACCGGCCACGGCACGTGAGGTCCACGAGGGTTTTGGAGACTGAACATGGCTGTACGCCTGTGTTTTCGGGTTGCGTCGTGACGCGCCTGACTTTGTTGTCGACGTCCGACACCGACCTGCTGTCGGCTCGGTCGAGCGGTGCCGACTGGGTGCTCGGCAACCCGTCGCGCCTCGACGTGCCCACCGAACTTCCCGCGCTGCTCGACGGTTCCGGCCTGGTCGTCGTGCGGATACTGGGTTCCGCACGCAGCTGGCGGGACGGACTCGACACCGTGCTGGCCACCGGGGTGCCGGTCGTCGTCCTGGGCGGTGAACAAACACCCGACGCCGAACTCATGGAGTATTCGACGGTTCCGATCGGCGTTTCGGCCGAGGCACATCGCTATCTCGCGCACGGCGGACCTACCAATCTCGACCAGTTGCACGCCTTCCTGACCGACACCGTGCTGCTCGGCGGTGAAGGCTTCGAACCGCCTGCCGAACTGCCCGAATGGGGCGTGCTCGACCGGCCTGCGAGGCCGGCGGGCGAAGAGTTGCCCCGCGTGGGCGTGTTGTTCTACCGCGCCCACCACACCAGCGGAAACGTGCAGTTCGCGCACGATCTCGCCGACGCGATCGACGCGACCGGCAGGGCCCGCGGCGTCGTGATCCACTGCGCCTCGTTGCGGGGAGCGTCCGAGGATCTGCTCGCCGAACTCGGCACCCTGGATGCGCTCGTCGTGACGGTGCTGGCGGCCGGTGGCACCAGACCCGCCACCGTGAGCGCGGGAGGCGAGGACGAGGCGTGGGACGTCGGAGCGCTCGCCGCGCTCGACATCCCGATTCTGCAGGCCCTGTGCCTGACGTGGAGTCGCGAGGACTGGGCGGAATCGGACGACGGTGTGTCACCGCTCGATTCGGCCACGCAGATCGCCGTTCCCGAATTCGACGGACGCATCATCACGGTGCCGTTCTCCTTCAAGGAACTCGACGCCGACGGCCTGCCCCGCTACATCACCGACCCGGAACGGTGTCGCCGCGTCGCCGGTATCGCAGTGGCACACGCACGATTACGACACGTACCTCCGGCACAGCGCCGGATCGCGATCATGTTGTCCGCCTACCCGACCAAACACTCCCGGGTCGGCAACGCCGTCGGCCTCGACACGCCGGTCTCGGCGATCCGGATGCTGCGCGCGCTGCGCGATGCCGGATACGACCTCGGCGACGGCTTCCCCGGCATGGACGTCGAGGACGATACCGAGGCCGGAAATACCCTGATCCACGCCCTGATCGATGCCGGCGGACAGGACGAGGAGTGGCTCACCGCCGAACAGCTGGCCGGAAATCCGGTGCGGGTGAGCACCTCCGACTACCTTCGGTGGACCGGTGATCTACCGGCAGAGCTCACCGATGCGATCGTAGCGGCATGGGGACCGGCACCGGGATCGCTGTTCGTCGACGGCGACGCCATCGTGCTGGCGACCCTGCAGGCCGGCAACGTGGTGCTGATGATCCAGCCGCCCCGTGGATTCGGCGAGAATCCGGTGGCGATCTACCACGATCCCGACATGGCGCCCTCACATCACTATCTCGCCGCCTACAAATGGGTCGAGCACGGTTTCGGTGCCGACGCCGTGGTTCACCTGGGCAAACACGGGTCGATGGAGTGGCTGCCGGGCAAGAACGCGGGTCTGTCCGCCGCTTGTGCGACCGACGCCGCGATCGGGAACCTGCCGCTGATCTACCCGTTCCTGGTCAACGATCCGGGCGAAGGGGCACAGGCCAAACGCCGAGCCCACGCGACGATCGTCGACCACCTCATCCCACCCATGGCGCGCGCCGAATCCTACGGCGACATTGCTCGTTTGGAGCAGCTGCTCGACGAGTACTCCAACATCGCCGCGATGGACCCGGCGAAACTGCCCGCGATCCGCGCGCAGATCTGGACGTTGATCCAGGCGGCGAAACTCGATCACGATCTCGGGCTCGACGACCGCCCGCACGACGCCGAGTTCGACGACTTCCTGCTGCACGTCGATGGATGGTTGTGCGAGGTCAAGGACGCGCAGATCCGCGACGGCCTGCACGTTCTCGGTGCCGCGCCGACCGGCGAGGCGCGAGTGAATCTCGTGCTGTCGATACTGCGAGCCGCGCAGGTGTGGGGCGGCAGGAGCAACGCCGTCCCGGGTCTGCGCACCGCACTCGGGCTGAAGTCGGATGCTCCGTCGAAGGAGGTCGATGCCGTCGAGAGCGTCGCGCGGTCGCTCGTGCAGGCCATGGAGGACGACGGCTGGAACGCCGGATCATCTGCACGCATCGTCGAAACCGTGCTGGGCCAGCCTGATTCCGAGGTCGCGAGGGTGCTCACCTTCGCTGCCGACGAAGTGGTTCCCCGCCTCGCGGGCACGACGGCCGAACTCGACGCGGTGCTGCACGCACTCGATGGTGGATACGTCCCGGCCGGTCCGTCCGGCTCACCCCTGCGCGGCCTGGTCAACGTTCTGCCGACCGGGCGCAACTTCTACACCGTCGACCCGAAGGCAGTCCCGAGCCGGCTTGCCTACGACACGGGTGTCGCGTTGGCGGACAATCTGATCGAGCGGTATCTCGCCGATACGGGGGAGTACCCGCAGTCGGTCGGCCTGTCGGTGTGGGGGACCTCGGCGATGCGCACCGCCGGCGACGACATCGCCGAAGTGCTCGCACTCATCGGTGTGCGGCCGGAATGGGACGCCGAGTCGCGTCGGGTGCGCGAACTGACCGTGATCCCGCTCGAGGAACTCGGCCGGCCCCGCATCGACGTCACGGTCCGCATCTCCGGTTTCTTCCGTGATGCGTTCCCGCACGTCATCGGGATGCTCGACGACGCGATCCGCATGGTCGCCGCCCTCGACGAACCCGACGAGCAGAACTACGTGCGAGCCCACGCTCGGCGGGACGAAGCCGAACACGGCGACGCCGACCGTGCGGTGCGGCGCATCTTCGGATCGAAGCCCGGCTCGTACGGTGCCGGCATCCTGCAGCTCATCGACTCCGGGAACTGGCGGACCGACGCCGATCTCGCCGAGGTCTACACCGCGTGGGGTGGCTTCGCCTACGGGCGTGGGTTGCACGGTGTTCCGGCCGCCGACGACATGCGTGCGAACTACCGGCGGATCGCGGTGGCGGCGAAGAACACCGACACTCGCGAACACGACATCGCCGACTCCGACGACTACTTCCAGTATCACGGCGGCATGGTCGCAACGGTGCGAGCGCTGACGGGCACCGACCCGAAGGCGTACATCGGCGACTCCACCACCCCCGATGCGGTGCGCACCCGATCACTGGCGGAGGAGACTGCACGGGTGTTCCGCGCCCGGGTCGTCAACCCGCGGTGGATCGGTGCGATGCGGCGGCACGGCTACAAGGGCGCCTTCGAACTCGCCGCCACCGTCGACTACCTGTTCGGCTACGACGCCACCGCAGGTGTCGTCGAGGACTGGATGTACGAGTCGCTTGCCCAGAACTACGCGCTCGACCCCGCGAACCAGCAGTTCCTCCGCGAAGCGAATCCGTGGGCGTTGCGCGGCATCGTCGAACGACTCACAGAGGCGGCCGATCGTGGGTTGTGGTCCGAGCCCGATCCGGAGACGATGAACAGGCTGCAGCAGGCCTATCTCGACGTCGAGGGCGATCTCGAGGACCGGGGGTGAGAGTTCGGCTCATCGGGATCGGCCCCGGCGGACCGGACGATCTCACGGTCGCGGCGGTGCACGCCCTCGAGAGCGTCGACGTCTTCCTCGTACCCGACAAGAAGCGGGGCGTGGACGATCTCGTGGCGGTCCGCGAGGAGGTCCTGCGCCGCCACACCTCCGGTGCGCATCGGGTGATCGTGGTGCCCGACCCGCCCCGGGACCGTAACCCGGCGCACTACGGCGACGAGGTACGCGACTGGCACGCCGCCCGCGCCGAGGCCTACGAGACCGTTCTGCTCGACCGGATCGGAGACGACGAGACCGTCGGCTTCCTGGTCTGGGGCGATCCGAGCCTGTACGACAGCACGATCCGTGTCGTCGAACGCATCCTCGAACGCGGGAGGGTGCGGTTCGACTACGACATCGTCCCCGGGGTCAGCAGCGTGCAACTGCTCGCGGCCCGACATCGTCTCGTGCTCAACACCATCGGCGGACCGATCACCGTCACGACCGGTCGCAGGCTGGTGCAGGACGTCGCAGCGGGTGCGTCGAACATCGTGGTGATGCTCGACGGCGGCCTCGCCTGCGCGGACCTCGACGGGGCCTGGAACATCTGGTGGGGTGCGAATCTGGGGACCGACGACGAAGAACTCGTCGCCGGCCCGCTCGCCGAGGTGCTCCCGGCGATCCGGGAGGCTCGTGCCCGGGCCAAGGGGGTCCGAGGCTGGGTGATGGACACCTATCTACTCCGACGAGGATGAGTTCGGGTCGCCCGGAACCGTTCCCCGCGCGTACCAGGCGCGGGCGTCGAGCGAGAACGGTCCCGACGGAAGAGCATCACGACAGGCGTCACGTACTGCAGCGCGGTGCCTTTCGGGCATCGACACCAGGTGCCGCCCGGCCGGTCCTACGCCGAACGTGAAGGGCTCCCAGAAGTCGGAGAAATCGGCGTAGTCCACGCGTGCGGACAGGGCGCCACCGATCACGTCGTCCAGACCGGCACGGCGGAACCGCTCGGCGATGTCGCCCTCGGTGGTACCGGCCAACCTCGTCTCACCCGGAGACCCGGGCTCGACCGTTCCCACCGCGGCCCAGAAGATGCGGAGCATCGTCATCCCGCCGGCCGTGGTGTCCCACATGCATGCGGCGACGGTGCCGCCCGGGCGGGTCACCCGCACCATCTCGCGCACGCCCACTTCGGGATCGTTCATGAATCCGAGGACCAGCGACGCCAGGGTGACGTCGAACGTTCCGTCCGGCCACGGCAGATTCTCGGCCACCCCGACGCGAACGTCGATCTCCGGTGCTATCTGCCGGCACGCCGCTGCGAACTGGGGAGCCGGGTCGATCGCCGCGACGTTCGCTGCGCCGACCCGGCCGACCAGTTCACGGGTCAGCCCACCCGGCCCGCAGCCCACGTCGCAGACCCGATGCCCGGCCCTCACCTCGCTCGCGTCCGCCAAGGCGGGCGCGAGCGTCGCTGCGTAACGGCCCATGAAACGGTTGTACTGTTCGGCCGGTCCGGCGAACTGCATATGCCCAACATATCGGCCCGATCGGTGGCCTCGTGGCGGTTCACATCGTCCTGATCGAGATCACTTCTCGTCGTCGTCCGAGCGCTCGACCACCTCGGGAGCGTTCTCCCGCGTTGCCATGCCGCCGTTGCGACCGTGATCGACCGGCCCCGGTGGGTCCTTGCGCACCTCGTCGTCCTTCTTCGACGTCGTCACTTCTACCTCCGTACGCTGGGCCGACTCGTGTCCGGACGGATACCCGCAGACGTGCACGCGCACACTTCGGGGTGGCGTCGGTGCTCCGGACCGGATTGACTGGACCCAACGACACAAGGAGGCAGCATGCAGATCCGTGACAGGGTTTTCGTCGTCACCGGTGGAGGCAACGGGATCGGACGCGATGTCGTCCTCGAACTCCTCGTGCGTGGCGCGCGGGTCGCGGCGATCGACCTCCGCACCGAGGCTCTCGACGGCACCCGTGCTCTGGCGGACGCCTATGTCGACCGTCTCACCACCCACACGGTCGACGTCTCCGACCGCGCCGCCGTCGAAGCCCTGGTGACCGAGGTGACCGCAGCACACGGGCGGGTCGACGGCGTCGCCAACGTCGCCGGCATCATCCAGAAGTTCGTCCCGTTCGCGGACCTGCCGTACGACGAGATGAACAAGGTCCTCGACGTCAACTACTGGGGTGTCGTGCACATGTGCAAGGCGTTCCTGCCCGCACTGCTCACCCGGCCCGAAGCGAGCCTGCTCAATGTCTCGAGCATGGGAGCCTTCGTGCCCGTGCCGGGCCAGTCCGTCTACGGCGCGAGCAAGGCGGCGGTCAAACTGCTCACCGAAGGTCTGTACGCCGAACTGCGCATGACGAAGGTCGCGGTGACGCTGGTGTTCCCAGGCGCCGTCCGCACCGGCATCGCCGAGAACTCCGGTGCCGCCATCCCGGGACGCAGCACTGACGCCTCCGTCAAGATCACCTCGTCCGCCGAGGCAGCCCGCAGGATCGTCGACGCGATCGAGAAGGGCACCTTCCGGGTGTGCATCGGCAAGGACGCGACGATGCTCGACCTGCTCGCCAGGCTCATGCCGCGTCGCAGCATCGAGTTCCTGGCGAAGAAGATGGGCTCGCTCGTCGAGCGCTGACCTACCGGCGACCGGTCCGCAGCGGATGCGGCCGGGGCGGGACGTCCGTCGGCGACCGGCTCAGCACGATCGGCAACCACTGCGAGGTCATCACGATCATCACCAGCCATTCGGCGACCAACGCCACGGTCGGGTGATGCGGAGCGTTCGTGATCATTCCCGCCTGCGACCAGTACGCCAACAGCCCGAAGAACGACGACAGCCCCGAGCCGAGCATCGCGAGCGACGCCAGCTTCCATCGTCGCAGCCACAACGCCAGCGTCGAGATCACCACCCCGAACACGAGGGCCAGGGCCGCGAAGATCCGCAGCGGCACCGCCACGGGTGCGGTGTCGCCGAACCAACTACCGAAGACCGTCCACGACCACGCCGACGACGTCTGCGGAAGCACCATGCACACCGTCAGGACGACGACGCAGATCGCCAGGACCCGTCCGCGGCGACCGGCGTCGAACTCCCCGGCGACCTTCTTCTCGATCCGGGCGAAGTCGTTCCGATAGGCCGACAGGTCCGCGCTCGTACCGTCCGCGCTCATGCCTCGACCTCTCCGTTCCGACACATGGGTGGCCATTATGCGCCGCACACCGATGTGACCTCGCTCATGTCGTCCACCTGCGATTATGCTCCGACACATGCGTCCGGAGCGGTGCCGGTGTGGCGCCATGGTGCACCGGGTATCGCCCCTTACGAACCCGATCGAGGGCGGGCGAGAATGCCGGACCAGGACCAGTACCGCATGCAGCACCCGGGAGAGCAGCACCCCGTTCCGCCGCTCGAGGAGCAACCGGAGATCGCCTACCCCGGCCAGCCCGCCGAACTCGCTCCGGCCTATGTCTTCCTCGCCTCCCAGGAGTCGAGCTACATCACCGGGGNCGCGAAATGGTCATCGGAGCGCGTAACAGCGCGCATCGATGACCATTTCGCGCCCCGGAGTTCACGAGGTCTGCATGTCGAGCAATTCCGACACCGTCACGAACCGGTAGCCCTCGGCGCGCAGGCCGTCGACGATCCCGGGAATCGCCTCCAGCGACGCTGTCCGGGAGGGGTACATGACGTGCAGCAGGATGATCGAGCCGGGACGGGTCTCGTCGAGTGCGGTCTGCACGATCGTCTCGGTGTCGGACGCATCGGAATCCGGTTCGACGTCCCACATCACGGTGGTCCGGTCGTGCTGGTCGAGATAGCGGGGGAGCGCGACGAGCTTCTTGCCGTAGGGCGGGCGAAAGGTGATCTCCCCGTCGAACCCGGTCTCGCGGATCGCGGCGTCGGTGCGCTCGATCTCCTCGGCCACCGTGCCGCTGCCGACGAGCATCATCCTGCGGTGCGTCGCGGTGTGATTACCGAGTTCGTGCCCGGCCTCGACGATGGCCCGGCCCAGCTCCGGTCGTTGTTCGAGTTCCGAGCCGGTGACGTAGAAGGTGGCGGGGACGTCGGCGTCCTCGAGGGTCTGCAGGACCTGCGGGGTGAGGACGCTCGGGCCGTCGTCGAGGGTCAGCGAGACCACCTTCTCGGGTGTCTCCACCCTATGGACGAGTGCCCCGAACAGCTGGAAGGTGCGGGAGTTCGAAAGCTGGAAGATCGCGACGGCGACGACGACCAGCACCACGAGCACGGCGGATACGACGACGAGGGTTCTTCGGCGGGATGCCATTCGGACATGGTGCCTCATCCGGTGTCGATGGGTGGAGGACGCCCGGTTGCGCGGTTCCGGGACCGACACCGGGTCTTGCGAGATTCGCGAAACGTTCGATGCGGTCGGCCACGAGTTCGGGATGTCCGACGACGTTCGTCGCGTGGCTGATGACGCCGGGCACGATCTGCTTCCCGTCGGGAAGCTTCACGTCCTCCCACACCCGCCACTCGTGTTCGTGACGGACGTTGGCGGCCTCGAACGAGTACGACCCGGCGTCGATGTCGAGCATGGTTTCGACGAGGTACTCGAACTCGAGATCGGTGGTGTGCGGGCCGTGCCAACTGCCCCAGCACAGATGGAAGCGGATCCGGTCCTGGGGCAGACCCCGCAGGGCGTAGTTCAGCGCTTCCACCCGGATGCGGGTGAAAGCCAGGTAGTCCTCGACGGTCGGCTCGGGGTCGATCTGGTCCCAGTTCTCGGCGACGGACGGGTCGTCGATCTGCAGGATCAGACCGGCGTCGATGATCGCTTTGTACTCCTCGCGCATGGCATCCGCGCATGCCCAGATGAATTCTTCCTCGGTTGCGTAGTGCTCGTTGCCGATCCGCGAGGCGCTACCCGGTGACAAGGAAGTCATGAAACCGTTCTCGACCCTTGCGGCCGCCAGCGCGGACTTCAGATTCGCGATGTCCGACGCGATGGCGTCGTGGCCGATATAGGTGACCGGTCCGGTCGCAGTAGGGAAGAGGGGTGCCTCCTTCCCGATCGACACCCCGCTGTCGGGATCGCCGTAGGCCTCAGCGAACAGCGTCCAGTCGCGCCGGTCGGGGAAGGTGGTCAGACGCACGTTGCCGGGTGTCGACCGGATCGGTGTACTGCCGAACGGTCCTCCGTCGGTCAACTGGAGACCGGACAGGCGCTGGAACGAGTACGACCACCAGGCACCGTAATCGACGGTCGAGGACATGGCCTTGCCGTACTCGCCGTCGCCGGGAGTGCAGATGCCGAGGTCGACCTGGCGCCGAACCAGCGCGGTCACCTCGTTGCCGAGCAACTGTGCGAACTCCTCGGAGGTATCGAGGCGAAAGCCGTCTGCCGCTTCTCGTCGTGCTCGGTTGGCTTCGACGAGAGCAGTGGTGCGCGGGAGACTTCCCGCATGGGTGGTGCGAATGCGAGGGGTGGACATTGTCGACGACCTTCTTCGTAGTGCGGTAGTTATCGGTTCAGTTCGGCGCGCACGGTGGCGGCAGCGGCGACGAGATTCGCCAGTGAGGCCGTGACCTCCGTCGTGCCGCGGGTCTTGAGCCCGCAGTCCGGGTTGACCCACAGTCGCTCGGCTGGCACCGCCTGCAGAGCCTTGCGCAACAGTGCTGTGATCTCGTCCTCGCTCGGGACCCGCGGCGAATGGATGTCGTACACGCCGGGGCCCACGCCGAGGTCGAATCCCGCGGCGTCGAGATCGTCGAGGACCTCCATGCGCGAGCGGGCCGCTTCGATGGACGTGACGTCGGCGTCGAGTTCGACGATCGCCTCGATCACCTCTCCGAACTCCGAATAGCACAGGTGGGTGTGGATCTGCGTGGAGTCGGCGACACCGGATGTCGCCAACCGGAACGCACCGACCGCCCACTTCAGGTAGTCGGGTTGTTCCGACGCGCGCAGCGGCAGGAGTTCACGAAGCGCAGGCTCGTCGACCTGGATGATGCGCACCCCGGCGGCCTGCAGGTCCACCGTCTCGTCGCGGATCGCGAGCGCGATCTGGTCGGCGGTCTCGGCGAGCGGTTGATCGTCGCGGACGAACGACCACGCCAGGATCGTGACAGGGCCCGTGAGCATGCCTTTGACCGGCTTGTCCGTGAGAGACTGGGCGTGGACGATCCACTCGACGGTCATCGGTGCACGGCGTGCGACGTCACCGTAGAGGATCGGCGGCCGCACACACCGCGTGCCGTAGGACTGCACCCAACCGTTGGTGGTGGCGAAGAACCCGTCGAGCTGCTCGGCGAAGTACTGCACCATGTCGTTGCGTTCGGGTTCGCCGTGCACCACAACGTCGAGCCCCAGCTCCTCCTGCAGCGCAACCACTTCGGCGATCTCGTCGCGCATCCGCCGCACATACTCGCCGTGGTCGATCTCGCCTGCGCGCAGCGCTGCGCGGGCCACCCGGATGCGGGTCGTCTGCGGGTACGAGCCGATCGTGGTCGTCGGCAACAGCGGCAGATCGAGATGGCGACGCTGGATCTCGCGCCGACGGTCGGCGGGTGTGCGGGTGCGATCGGTGCAGATCGAGGCGAGGACACCGCGCACCCGATCGTTGCGTAGGCGCGGATCCGAGGCCCGCATCTGTGCGGCGGTACGGGCAGCGGCGAGTTCGTCGGTGACGGCGTCGCATCCCGTACGCAGAGCGGTCGCGAGAGTGACGATCTCCGAGACCTTCTCGCTGCCGAAGGCCAACCACGTGCGCAGCGATGCGTCGAGATCCGGTTCGGCATCGATCGTGTACGGCACGTGCAACAGTGAGCACGACGACGACACCGCAACGGCGGCGGCGGAACCGAGCAGGGTGGCCAGCGTCGACAAGGCCTGTTCGAGGTCGGTGCGCCAGACGTTGCGGCCGTCGACGACGCCGGCGACGATGAGCTTGTCGGCGAGCTCGGGCAGGCCTGCGATTCCGGTGGTGCTACCGGCTACCAGGTCGACGGCGAGACCTTCGACTCCGGTGCGTGCGAGCCGCTCGAGCGCCGGCCCGAGGCTGCCGAAGTACGACGCGACGAGAATCGACGGCCGCTTCGGTGCCTGCACCAGGGCGTTGTACACCCGTCCGATCGCATCGAGGGCAGGTGAGTCGAGGTCGCGGACCAACGCCGGTTCGTCGAGCTGTACCCAGTCGACCCCGGTGTCGGCGAGCTGCGCCAACAGGTCCAGATAGAGGGGAACGAGCTCGTCGACGCGGCCGAGCAGCGGTCCTTGCCCGTCGACGGGCTTCGACAGCAGCAGGAAGGTCAGTGGACCCAGGACGATGGGGCGAGCGGGCACACTGAGCTCGCGTGCCTGTGCGATCTCACCCAGAATCTTTGTGGCATCGAGTTCGAAGACGGTGTCGGGTCCGATCTCGGGGACGAGGTAGTGGTAGTTGGTGTCGAACCACTTGGTCATCTCGAGTGGGGCGATATCGTCGGTGCCGCGTGCTGCGGCGAAATAGCGGTCGAGGTCGTCGGCGATATCCGCGACCCGGGCAGGCAACGCCCCGAGCATGACTGCTGTGTCGAGGACGTGGTCGTAGAACGAGAACGTTCCGACCGGGATCGAGTCCAGCCCGGCTGTGTGTTGACGTGACCACGTGTCGGCGCGCAGTTGTGCGGCAACCGATTCCAGGCCACTGCGGTCGAGGCGCCCGGCCCAGTAGGCTTCGGTGGCCTTCTTCAGTTCGCGGTTCGGTCCGATGCGTGCGGAGCCGAGCACGGTGGCGGTGAATGAGGATGCTGTCGGAGCAGACATCAGGTTTTCTCCGGTGTTCGTCGCTGGGTGGTCTACCGCCCGATGAACGCGCATCCCGATACGAGCCCCGTGTTCTCGACCTGTGGTCGAGGTGTTGCCGATCGGCGCGCGCCCATTCCACGAGGCGGCATACCGTCGGGCACGGCGTGCCCGACACGATCGGCAGGTCTTCGGACTCGCAGGCACCCATTCCCGATTCCGTCGGGATGGACCTAGTGGCCGTCGCTTCCCGGACCTGGTGGTCCAGTGCTTGGTGACGGCGGTCGTTCCTGCATACCGCTGCGGGACAGTCCCGGATTCCCACCGGGTTCCCTCTCACACCCGATACCTGTCGGCATCGGGTGCTTCGGCGCGCACATGAGGTCTTCGGGGCTCCTCACGACGACATGCGGCGAACCGATCGCAGCGCCGACTATACAAGGATCGCCTCCTTCCTCGGCGTGCGTGGGCTGGACGACGCTCTACCAAGTCCGGAATGCGTTCCTCTGTATACGAACTCGGGANCCGGTCGGCTCGGATCCGGTGGCAGGATCCGAGCCGCCGGGCCGGAGACAGCGAGACTCAGCCGGTCGCGGAGGTCCCCTCGGGGGAGTGCTCGGGCGAACGCCGGCGCCGCAGCAGACCGACCGCGACGTCGACGAGCAGGAATGCGAGCAGGCTCAGTCCCAGCAGCGGAGCGAACCACCCGACGGTCACCGCAGCAGCGACCACCGCGACGACGGTGACCGGGTGCAGGCGTCGCCACGTCCCACGCAGCGGTGGGCGCGCCACCCGGCGCGATCCGCGGGTGGGGC
This sequence comes from Rhodococcus sp. Chr-9, assembly GCF_000801125.1. Classification (NCBI taxonomy): domain Bacteria; kingdom Bacillati; phylum Actinomycetota; class Actinomycetes; order Mycobacteriales; family Nocardiaceae; genus Rhodococcus; species Rhodococcus sp. Chr-9. The sequence continues at coordinate 323,416 of NZ_JTIZ01000089.1, read as the reverse complement.
GACGCTGCCACCACAGCTGGTAGCCGCGCACGATGACCGTGCCCAACGCGACCGCGAGAGCGAGCAATACCAGCTGGTTGAGCAGCCCGAACAAGATGCCCATGTGCAGGGCGATGCCCCAGGTGGTGAGCTGGGCGGCCAGCGGCCAGTCCGCGAACGTGTTGGTGGCGGTCACCGCCCCGGTGGCCGGGTCGATCGCGACCGCGTCGGTGACGAACTGCCAGGGCTGGCGGGTTTCGGTGACGGTGACGGCAGTGTGGCCGTCGGCCGGGATGCTCATCTCGACGTGTTCGGTCACTCGATGCTCGGCAGCGGCGGCAAGGACGCGGTCCAGAGCGCCGATGTTGCGATCGAGTGCGCCCGTATCGGCAACAGCGGCAGTATGGCCGTCGTGGCCGTCGTGTCCACCGGCTGCAGGCGCGGTGTCCGAGACGCCGAGGGTGGTATCGAGCGTCGGGGTGGTCCAGCTCAACGCGGTACGCAACTCGCCCACATTCGCCCCGGCATATGTGGACCAGGTCAACCCGGTGGCCGACAGGAAGATCGAGCCGACCGCGATCCACAGGCCGGTGGTGCCGTGCCAGCCGAGGGTGCGGTTGCGGCCCCGCGCGCCGCGGTCGAAGGTCAGCAGTCGCGCCGACTGCCGGGTGCGGATGCGCTGGGTGCGGTAGCGCTGCACCCACAGGTACACCCCGCCCAGAGCGATGACCCACAACCAGGAGGCGGCCAGTTCGCTGTAGATCCGGCCGGGCTCACCCAGATGCAGGTGCCGGTGCAGCTGGGAAATCCAGGTGCGTACCGGCAGCGCGCTGCTACTGCCGTAGACCACCGACTGACCGGTCGACGAGGCGGTCGCGGGATCGATGAACACGGCAGTGCGCTCGGATTCACCGAGGGACGGATCGGTGAACAGCACCCGGGTGGTCTCACCGACCTCGGATGCGGGGCGTACCGCTGAGACGGTCAGGTCCGGGCGTAGCTGCTGGGCGGCGCGGACCTGCTCGGCGACCGGCAGTGCCGGACCGGTGGAATCGACGTGCAGCAGGTCGCGGTAGAGCACCTGTTCGAGGGTCGGGGCGATCGCGTAGAGGCCCCCGCTGATCGTCGCGATCAGCAGGAACGGGGCCACCAGGATCCCGGCGTAGAAGTGCAGCCGCATGATCAGCGGCCGCATGCTGCGCGGCGGTGAAGAATCCTGCGCCGCAGCCCGGGCGGGCTCGGCGGCGGAATTGTCCGCGGCGATGGTGCCGCGGTCGAGTTCGGGAACGGACATGAGTGTGTCTCGATTCGGCTGTCGTGAGGTGCTCACCGTGTGCGCGTTTTTCGGCGGTGTCCGTGCAGGAGCACGGGCACCGCTGGAGATGCGGTCGGTGAGGCGACCGTCAGGAAAGGCGGGCATCGAGGGGACTTGGCAGATCGAATCCGGTCGATGCCGCTGAGGGCACGCACGCCATACACTCGGCACCCCAGCACGGGGCGAAGGCAGGACGGCGGAAGAAGAATGTCGGACACCCGTCGGCGATCGCGTGCTCTCCCGCGCCGGGGACGGCGCAGCAGGCGGATCGGGTAGGGAGGCCGACTACGCCGCGGTCGGCGGTCCGCGGGTACCGGCGGCGGCGCCGGCCAGCAACCACAACGACAGCGTCGCCCGATAGAGCGGGGTCGCCGACCAGACCACGGTCTGCGCAGGCGGGACAGAAACGAGCACCAGCATCACGCGGGTGAACGCCCCCAACACGTGCAGGCACGCACCTTCGACGGCGCGCACCGCAGCGGCGGAGACCGCAACAGCGGCAAGGTGGGCGGCGATCATCGCGGGCGACAGTTCCAGCCCGTGCGCGTGGTCGTCGACCACCGAGAGGGTGGTGTGCCCGACCACCTGTCCGGCAGTCAGTGCCGCGAGGAGAAACACCCAGTTCCGATCGCGCACGGTGACGGCGGCGACCGCGGCACCGACGCCGGCGCACGCCGCCAGCAGCAACACCACCGCCGACTGGCTCGGCGGCATCCCGCCACCGGCCACACCATGGGCGGCGATACTCACCGCCCCCGACACCGACCCCACGGCAGCACCGCGCACCTGCGCAAGCACCGGCATCCGTGAGTCCACGCCGCGAGGATAGCGTTGATTCCCCTCGGGTCTCTTCTCCGGTGCCGGGACAGGGCCGGGCGATGACGTCGGTCTCCCGCACAGCGGTGGTACCGGCGTCGAACAGGACACAACCGCTACGCCGTTCGAGTGGCGTTGCGCCATCACCGACCTGCACCGCCCCCGGCTCCTACTTCGGCCGAGCCGGGAATTCGGGCATGGTCGGCTCCTGCTAGCCTCAGTTCGTCCATCACGATGGGATCCGAGGAAGCCGGTGTGAATCCGGCGCGGTACCGCCACTGTGAGCGGCGCTTCGACAAGCGTCTGCGAGCCAGATACTCACCCCATTCGTACCTTTCAGCATCGGGGCGGCCTACCCCGAGAAAGGCTGCGCGAAGCCGTGCACCCATCTCTCTCCCATTCTGTCTCCGCTGTACCTCTTCGGCGTCCGGATCCTGTCGAAGGGCGCGCCATCGCGATCGCCCACGCACCGGGAATCAGTGATCAGGTCGCTGCGACCCGCACCTTCCATGCCTTGATCCGGCCCGAGTGCCGATTCCCCCAGCGCATCGAAAGGACGGCCGTCGCATGACTCCGCTGAACCGTCGGACGCTGAGCGTCGCCGCCGCATGTCTGACGCTGATCAGCGCGAGCGCATGTGGCGCAGACGAGGAGAACGCCGCGTCGGCCGACTCCATGACCGTCGAGAACTGCGGGATCGACGTCACCGTGGAAGCGCCACCGGAACGCGTGTATGCCGCCTACCAGCCGGCCATCGAGATTGCGCATGCGCTGGGCATCAGCGACCGCCTGATCGAGACCGCCTTCCTCGATGCTCAGGTGTTGCCCGAGTACGCAGATGCCCAGGAGCAGGTGCCGTACGTCGAGAAGCTCCCCAGTCGTGAGGCGCTTCTGGCCACCGGGCCCGACTTCATCCTGTCGGGGTACAACAACGTGTTCACCGAGGACGGCGCCGGCGACGAGAGCTTCGGCACGCGGGCGAGTCTGACCCGGCTCGGCATACAGAGCTGGATCCTCAGCCCGCTGTGCCCCAGCGCGGACGGACTGTCGGACGAGGCGATCGACCCCGCCACCGTGAGCGTCGAGACGATCTATGACGACCTGCGCGACCTCGGGGCCCTGTTCGACGTCGAGGAGCGCGCCGAGGAGGTCATTGCCGATCAACAGCAGCGCATCGCGGTGGTCGACCAGGTGCTGGCCGGGGCGGACCGCCCGAGCGTCGCGATCGTCCTACTCGATGAGGGCGGTGGCATCCGCGTCGCCGGTGGCATCGACTTCGGTACCCGGATCATCGCGCAGGCCGGGGGCGTGAACGCCTTCGCCGACCTCGTCGAGCGACGCCACGTCGCGATCGACCTCGAAGAGCTGATCCGTCGCGACCCCGATGTCATCTTGACCAGCACCTGCTGCGACGCCTCCTATACCCGCCAGGACGGCGCCGAGGAGGCGCAGACGATCGTGCAGAACCCGGCGCTCGCGGGCCTGTCGGCGGTGCAGAACGGTGCCGTGCATCCCTTCCTGTTCGCTGACCGCGCCGCCGGAGTCCGCATCGCCCATGCAATCGAGCTGCTGGCTTCGCTGCTGCACCCCGACCTGGCCATCCAGGACGAGACCGGACAAGACGGGGGCGAGTGAGGTAGGCGGTGACGACGGCGGCAACGACCCCGGAGCGGTCTGCGGACGGTCCGGCCCCGGCTGCCGGCGCGCCTGTCGTGCGTTCCGGCCTGCTGAGCGGCAACCGTACTCGCCTACTCGGGCTCGCGGTGGCCACGGCTGTTCTGGTGGCCGTGACCCTCGGCTCGGTCCTGCTCGGCACCCTGCCGGTCGGCCTCTCCGACGTGGTCGGGGCCGTTACAGGTTCGGCGGACAGTGACGTCGAGCGTGCGGTGCGATATATCCGCATCCCGCGGACCGTGACCGGATTGCTGGCCGGGATGGCGCTCGGCCTCGCCGGCGTGGTGATGCAAGGTCTGACCCGCAACCCCTTGGCGGGACCCGGACTGTTGGGCATCAACGCCGGCGCGGCGCTGGCGGTGGTTTCGGCGATGGTCGGTCTCGGCATCACGAGCGCTGCCGGTTACGTGTGGTTCGCCTTCGCAGGAGCTGCGGTGGCCGCCGTCTTCGTCTACATGCTCGGCTCGCTCGGTCCGGGTGGTGCCACGCCGGTGAAGCTCGCTCTGGCCGGGTCGGCGTTGACCGCGCTCCTGGGCGCGGTCACCACGATGATCACCCTCCAGGACGCCTCCACGATGGAGGACTTCCGCTATTGGGTCGTGGGATCGTTGACCCGTTCGGACAGTGACGCTTTGGCCGCGGTAGCGCCGTTCATCGCCGTCGGTGTCGTCCTGGCTGTTGGCCTGACCCGCGCGTTGAATGCTCTGGCTCTGGGTGAGGATCTCGCCCGCAGCCTCGGTGCCCGTGTGTGGGTCGACCGCATCGCGGGGGCTCTCGCTGTGGTTCTGCTTGCGGGTGGCGCCACCGCTATCGCAGGTCCGGTCGGGTTCATCGGGCTCGTGGTACCCCATATCGCACGGATGATCACGGGCTCGGACTACCGCTGGGTGCTCGCCTGGACCATCGTGCTCGCGCCCATGCTGCTGCTGATCGCCGACATCGTCGGACGACTCCTGGTCCAACCCGAACAGCTGCAGGTCGGGATCATCACCGGCCTGGTCGGCGCCCCGTTCTTCCTCTACCTGGTCCGCAACCGCAAGGTGGTCGGCACATGAGTTCGCCGGTGCGCCGCGGTCCAACCCGCGACACGCTCCTGGTGGCCCCGCGAGGTACCCCGGTCTCCTTTCGGATCAGCCGCTCCTCGGTGCTGCTCACCGTCCTCGCCGGCGTGGCCGCCGTTGCGGTCGCCACGGCTTCCTTGGTCCTCGGGGTGTACCCGATCTCGGTTTCCGACGCCGTCACCATCGTGGGAGGCGGAGGCACCCTCATCGAGCGCGAGGTCGTGCTGGGCGACCGCCTGCCCCGGGCACTGACCGGGCTCGGTGTCGGCGCGGCTTTTGCGCTCTCGGGGGCCATATTGCAGCGCATCGCCGCCAATCCGCTCGTCAGCCCCGACATCATCGGCATCAATTCCGGGGCGGCGATGGGCGCATTGACCGTGCTGCTTGTCGTGGGGGGCAGCGGTCTGCAGCTCGTGTTCGGTGCGCTGGCCGGCGCGGTCCTCGCTGCGCTGATGATCGTGCTCATCGCTTACCGGCGCGGTCTGCACGGCTTCCGGCTGGTGCTGGTCGGGATCGGTGTCGCGGCGATGCTTTCCTCCGCTATCTCCTATCTGCTCACCCGTTCCGACATCCACCGAGCCATGAGTGCCGCTGCCTGGCTGACCGGCAGCCTGGCCAATCGGAGCGGGCTGCACGTGACCATCATTGTCATCGCGCTGGCGGCGACGGTCCCGGTCCTGATCGTGGAGTCGCGGCACCTGCGGCTGCTCGAGCTCGGCGACGATCTCACCCGCACCCTGACCGGAGCCGGTCAAGGCCGCAAGGTGTTGTTGCTGCTGATTGCAGTGGTCCTCGCCGCGATGGCGACCGCAGCTGCCGGACCCATCGGTTTCGTCGCGCTGGTGGCGCCGCAGATCACTCGCCGCATCCTCGCCGAGCGGCAGATCGGCCTTGCGCCCTCTGCCGCCGTCGGCGCCCTTCTGGTGGTCGGCGCCGATCTGGCGGGCCGTTCGATTTTCGCGCCGTCGGAGATGCCCGTCGGAGTCCTCACGGCGATCCTCGGAGCGCCGGTCCTGCTCTATCTCCTCGCCCGCGCCCACCGCATCGGAGCCGCCGGATGACACCACAGCCAGCACACGCGATCCGGTCGGTCTCGTTGACGACCGAGCAGCTCAGCCTGGGCTACGGATCCTCGCTGATCGTCGACCAGGTGAGCACGAGCCTGCCTGCCGGCCGTATCACGGCGATCGTCGGACCCAACGGGTGCGGCAAGTCGACGCTGTTGCGGGGCCTGGCCCGCCTGTTGTCGCCGCAGCACGGCCGAGTCCTTCTGGACGGTACCGAGCTCACCGAGATGCCGGCGCGCACACTGGCCCGCGCCCTCGGTCTGCTGCCGCAGCAGCCCCTTGCCCCGGACGGCATCACCGTCGCCGATCTCGTCGGCCGGGGCCGGCATCCCCATCAACGGTGGTTCCGACAGTGGAGTGCCGAAGACGAGCGGGCGGTGGCTGCCGCACTGGCGGCGACCGGCGTCGACCAGCTGGCCGAGAGCCCGATCGAAGAACTGTCCGGTGGCCAACGCCAACGCGTGTGGATCGCGCTGGCGTTGGCCCAGGATCCCGACATCATGCTGCTCGACGAGCCCACGACCTTCCTCGACCTGGCCCATCAGATCGAGGTGCTCGATCTGCTCGCTTCCCTCAACCACCGGCTCGGACGCACCATCGTGCTGGTGTTGCACGATCTCAACATGGCCAGTCGCTATGCCCATCACCTTGTGGCGATGCGAGCGGGGACGCTGGTGACCGCCGGACCGCCCAGCGAAGTCATCACTTCCGAGATGGTGCGCGACGTCTTCGGTGTGGAGGCCACTGTGATCACCGATCCCGTCGCAGGCACACCGCTGGTCCTGCCCCACCGGTCGGTCGACATCGAGGCCGCCCGGTGACCGGGCGCGTTCTGCCTTCGCGGACGGACCGCTCCGCGCCGGACCTCGGTCGGCGCCCGGCTTCACACTCATGTGTGCCGGAAGCCCCTACCTGTGCGATCGCGTGGATCGGGTTCCAGCCCCAGAAATTCCGCGGATGCGGTCCCACGCCTCGAGGTGCTCCCAGACCGGTTCCTCCGTCAGTCGCTGGGTGTTGGTGAGAAACGGGGTGGGCAGCATGATCGTGAGCATCTGCTCGTCCCGGCCGTTGAACATGCGCAGACCCCAGGAGGTGACGGTGTCGTCCCTGCCGATCCTGCGGTACAACTCGGCGCGACTGCAGCGGCGGATCCGGCCGAGTTCCGGCCCACTCGCGGTGTGTTCGCCGATGCAGAGATGGAAGTGCCACCGACCGAAGTCGACGGTGACGTACCCGTCGTACATCCCGATCTTCTTCGGTGCGTTCGGGGCCGCGACCTCCAGTGCCGAGCCTTCGATGAGCAGACCGAACCACATGTCGTTCCAATAGTTCTCGGGATCGAACACGACTGTCACGGCATCTCCTTCGAGCGGTCGTCCGGCGGGGTGGGGAAGACGCAGTCGCCGCAGACCCCGCCGGTGGGTGTGCGGTAGTAAAGACAGCAACTACGGCGACGGCCGGTCGCCGGGTCCGCAGTGTCCGCGAGACGCGGATCGGACAGAAGGTCATCGACGAGAGGCTGTGCATCGGAACCGATCACCCGACCGGCACCGATCAGAGCGGATGCCGCGTTGCCCCACAACAGGCCGGCCGCGACCACGTCGCGCCACGCATGGACGAGAGGTTCGATCTGCCGGTCGAGGACTTCCGTCACGATGTCGTCGCCGAATCCGGGTTCGGTGATGTGCAGGTGCAGTCCGGCGTCGTTCCGCCACAAGAGTTGCTCGGGATCGAGCCGGATGCATCGTCCGGAGTCGACGACGGAACCGATCGCCACCGACCACACGCGTGCGACGTATCCGAAGAAGAGGGTCGATGCCGCCACGCGCGGTTCGTCGGTGTCCATCCGCGCGGCAGTATCGGCCACCAGAGCGTCGCGGGTCGCGGGGGCGGCCAGATCTGCGGTGGGACGCCATCTGTCGTCGGCAGGTCCGGTACTCACGCGGAAGTACGGGCTCCATACGGCGATTCGCTCGAGAACCCCGATCGCATCAGACACGGCTGTCCTCCGCTTCCAGGTCGAACACCATCCTACGAGGACCGAACCGCATGCGTCCGCGATCGAACTCCGCTCCGATACGGCCGGATTCGGCGAGAGCAGCGGGAGTGTCGCATGTCAGTGTGCGGTCTGCTTCGAGCAGCCACATCCGGTCGGACACCCGTAGTGCGAGTTCGAGTTCGTGGGTGGACATGACGACCGCCAGATTCTGCTCGCGCGCCAGGCGTCCGAGCACGTCGACGAGTTCACCCCGTCGAGCAACGTTCACCTTCGAAGCGATCTCCGTGACCGTCCTGCCACGGAAGGCACGACGACGGGCGTGGCCGATGGTCGGATCGCGTAGTTCCACGCCGGTGGAGGTCACAGTGCCGCTCCCAGTGTTCCACGCCGTGAACGAATCAGGACGGCGATGACCACGGGCGCCCCCACGATGGCCGTGACGGCATTGAAGGGGAACACGGTGGCCCCGAGCGCCGCGACGATCACCACACCGGCGCGGCCGAGTCCGGCCAGCCCCGCGGTGAACCCGCCGACGCCGCCACCCACGAGCCAGGTCGGGGCGTCGGCCGCCTGCGCGACCACGGCTTCGAAATCGGCGTCGACTATCTCGGACTTGTCGGGAAAGTAGTCGACCGAGGCATCGAAGTCGGTGATGCACTCGTCCGAGGCGTCGTTCTCGGTGTCGGAACCCGCCGTCGAACATCCGGCGAGCAGAAGGCTCGAGGAGGTCAACGCGACAAGGAGCTTCGGGAAGGCTGCGCGTACACGCACGGCGATTACACCCTCTCTCGGGGAAGTCCGCCCCGGGCAAGGAGGTACGGCGACGTGAGTATCTGGCTCCCGGAGATCGCTCTACCGGTCACAGTGGCGGGACCGCGCCGGAATCACACCGACTTCCTCGTGCGTCGTCGCAATGACGGTGCCGAAATTAGCACACGGAACGAAAAGTCTTCACGGGCCGGTCGTCCGCACCTTCGTCCACCGCTGCGTGTCGGGGTCGAAGGAGACGAGTCCCGTCCGCTCGAACTCGTCGAGCCACCCCCGCATCGGCCACCACCCCCAACGCCGGTGGAACAGCGCGGCATTGGTGAGGATGTCGTCGAGATGCTCGACCGGCGGGCTCGACACCGGGTGGTACTGGTGGAAGGCATGGGCGCCGCCGACCCAGGCCATCGGGACTCCGGCACGGGCGGCCTTCTGTCCGAAATCGGTGTCCTCGCCGCCGTATCCGCTGTATGCGGTGCAGAACCCGCCGATGCGGTCCCACACGAGCGACCGGGACGCGAACGACAGCGACCAGAACATTTCGTGTCTATCGTCCAGCACGATCTCACCCGAGGAGGGGAACGGACGGGCCGGATGCGGATCGATCGCGTCGCCCAGCCGGTCGAGGTCGTAGCCGTCGGCGCCCGGTTCGGACAGATAGGTGACCGGACCGTTGAGCAGCGCAGCCGGGTGCCGGCCGGCCGCCTCGGCGTACCGTTCGATCAGGTCGGGAGCCGGAATGCAGTCGACGTCGAGGAAGACGAACAGATCCGACGACGCCGTCCGCGCGCCCAGATTCCGTGCCTCTCCGACCGGCAGTTTCGCGGAGTCGACGTCCATGTCCACCACTCGCGCCGACGAGCCGGCCGTGGCGACGACCTCCGTGACCTCCGGGTCACCCATCGCGACAACGATGTGCTCGTCAGGTGTCCGGGTGCTGCGTGCGAGGCCGTCGAGTTGGCGTCGCAGATGCGTGCTGCGACCTGCGGCGACCGTGACGACCGAGACGGTCACGATCGCTCCGCTAGGTCGTCCAGGATCGCCGCCGCGCGCGCCGCGGCACCGTCGACCTGCCAGCGTTTCCATTCGACGGGGTCGAGGCCGCGTGCTCGCTCGATCAGTTCGGGCCAGCGGTCCGGGTCGGGCCACCCGTCGAGACCCACCGCCAGTCCGGACTTCTCCAAAGCCGTTGCGGTGGAACGCTGTTCGTCGAACGGACGGGGTTCGGCGATCACGACCGCAGGTCGCGCGGCGGCCGCGATGTCGGCGACGGTGTTCTGGCCCGCATGCCCGATCACGACGTCGGCGCCGGTGAGGACGGGCCACGGATCGTCGACCCACGGGCCGCCCGCGACACCGAGACCCTCCCACACGTACTGGGGGTAGCGTGACGAGAACCGGTGCAGATCGTCGACGGTGATCGACGATCCGCCGCTGCCGCTCATGACGAGTACCCTCGGCTTCTCACCGGCTGTGCGGGTGGGAGACGGGCGTCCGTCGAAACGGCTGATCCCGCCGACGTACGAGGTGGCGTACGAGCGCAGCCAGTGCGGATCGTAGACGTCCTGCGACCACGGTGCGATGAGATGGTCGGCGACGCGATAGGCCAGCGTGTGGGCGGTATCGGTGCGCTCGCCCGGCATCGCGAGCACCACGACGGGGATCCCGTACAAGCGGGCGAGGAGCGTCACCTCCACCGACACATCCACTACCAGCAGGCTCGGGCGGGTCGCGGCGATCCACGACCCCAGCGCGTGCATGCGTTCGCGGAGACCGTCGTCGTGGGTGGGAACCCAGTGGAGGACGTCGTGGGCCGTCGTGTCCTGCGCGGTGTCGACGGCGAGGTCGTCGCGGGGGAGCAGCACGACGTCGTCGAAGGCGTCGGCGGCAGTGCCGAGCGGCGCCGACGACAATGCCGTCACCGGCGTCCGCAGATCCGCGCAGATGCTGCTCGCGCGGGTGCGGTGTCCGTGCCCGTGGTGATGGATGTAGTAGCCGATCATGCCGCTCCCGCGAGTTCCCGATACAGCGAGACGTAGGCATCGACCATCGTGCGTTCCGAACAACGCTCCTCCGCGCGGGCTCGGGCGGAGGCACGGGACAGACCGACAGCGCGGGGTACCGCCTCGGCCAGGCCGTTGATGTCGTCCGGCGCGACCAGGCATCCGCTGCTCTCGTCGACGACCTCCGGGATGCCGCCGCGCGCGAAGGCCACCACGGGTGTCCCGCATGCCAGGGACTCGGCGACGACGAGCCCGTACGGTTCGTCCCATTGCGGGGTGATGAGTGCTGCTGCCGAACGTCCTACCGCGGCAGCGAGATCCGGCTGGGAAAGATGACCGAGATAGATCACGTCGGGACCGAGGAACGGTTCGACGTGTTCCGCGAAGTACCCCCGGTTGCTGATCGGGCCCGCGATCCGCAGCCGGTAACCGACCCGGCGCGCGGCCTCGATCGCGAGATGCGCGCCCTTCTCCGGCACGAGGCGGCCGAACCAGATCAGATCCTCACCTCCCGAACCGACCGGCCACGCTCCGAGATCGACACCGTTGGGCACGACCGCCACCGGACCGGGCGTGACGTGTTCCCAGGCCGTCGCGGTGTGCCGGCTGACCGCGACGAACGTGCCCGGGCACCCACCCGGAGTCGCCATCGCCGACTCGAGCCACGGCGTCGGCGGCGTGTGCAGCGTGCAGAGCAGCGGGGTGTGCAACATGCGGGCCATCGCTATCGGCAGGTAGTGCAGGCTGTGGTTGTGCACGACGTCGAAGGCATCGGCGGACGGTCCGGCGAGATCGAGCATCAGCGACAGGTAGGCGTGGTGGTCGCCGAGGAAGCCGTTCGACGGGGGCATCGACACGTCGCTGCGTGCGAGTTCGCTGACCTCGAAGGACGGCCCCTCGAGGAACGAGGCCGGAAGTTCCGGATCGGATCCGGGTGCGGCGAAGAGCGTCACCTCGTGGCCGTCCTTGCCGAGCGCGTGAGCGAGATGCCACACGTGCGCTTCGAGTCCGCCGGCGAAGGGCTGGCGGATCGGATATCTGTTCGACGCGACGAGTGCGATGCGCAACGGCGTCATGATCTGCTCCGGCTGCTCATCGCGCGCAGGTAGATATCGCGATGGGCGCGGGCCAGCGCGCGACGTTCGTCCATACGTTGCGACCAGTCGGCTCGCGGAAGATCCCTGCTCTCGTACAGTTCTCGCACGCAACGATCGAGCGAGTCGGCTTCGAAGGTGTCCTCGTCGTAGGTGTACACCCCGCACCGACGCTGCTCGCCGTAGAAGCCGCAACTCGGCGCGATCACAGCGGTGCCGAGGTCGAAACACGCCTCGAGCCAACCCGAATGGGTTCCGAAACGGTAGGGCAGCACCGACACCGACAGATCCGAGAGGTACTGCCACAGTTCGTCGTCGGAGAAGTACGGATGCACCCGCACGTCCACCTGGGGTTGCTCGCCGTACTGCAGGATGCGGGAACCGGCTTCCGGGTTGTACCAGTACGCATTGTCGGGATCGAAGATCTCATCGTGCACGTTGATCTGCAACACCGCATCGGGTAGCGAGCGCACGGTCTCGGCCAGCGTGTCGAGCACCAGGAACAGATCCATGTTCGCGCGCAGGCTCTTCGCGTGGACTCCCACGACGAACGGACTTTCGTCGCGACGCGGTCGCTCGAGCCAGTGCTGTTCGACGACGTGCGGATGCGGCAGGACCGTCGCCTCCCGGCCCCAGCGCAGACGGATCCGCTCGGCGGCGCCCGGCGTGAGGGTGATCAGTTCGTCCGCGGCCGGAATCAGCACGTCGAGTTGCTTGTGGTGCTCACCGGGGGTGGGGTGGTGCGGGTTCCGCAGGTCGTGCACCGTGTACACGAGAGGCTTGTCGTGCTCGGCGAGTTCGGCGACGACGTCCTGCAGCTGCTCCGCGCCGATCGCGTCGAATCCGAAATGGATGTGGAAGACGTCGAATTCCTCGTGGTGGTCGCTCACCCAGCCCGGTTCGAGCATCAACGGCGGCCACCAGCCCCCGGGAACCTTGCGGCCGTCGGCGGGAACCGGATCCGTCAACCGGATCACGTCGTCGCCCTCCGGGCAGGCGAGGTGCCGGACGTAGACGTGCGACGCAGGCACCGACGCGACTCGAATCACCACAACCGACCCTCTTCTCCCTCGCGCGACATCCGCCGTACACACCGAAAGGCCGGGAACGCCGTCCCCGGCCATCGTCCGGTGCCCTGCGGCTACCCCCGCGGGACGGCCTTCACACGTCCTGCCCGACTCGTCCGGTCTTCACTAGGGTGGCGGTAGGCAACGATCATCGAGCGAGAGGATTCGGTATGGGTGTGAGCTTGGCCAAGGGCGGCAACGTTTCGCTGTCGAAGGAAGCTCCGAACCTGACGGCGGTGACGGTGGGTCTCGGCTGGGACGTGCGCGCGACGACCGGCGCGGACTTCGATCTCGACGCCAGTGCACTGCTGACGAGCGAGAACGGCAAGGTCCTGTCCGACCAGCATTTCGTCTTCTACAACAACCTGCGTTCGCCGGACGGCTCCGTCGAGCACACCGGCGACAACCTCACCGGTGAGGGCGAGGGCGACGACGAGAGCGTGAACGTCGACCTCGTCGCCGTTCCCGCGGAGGTCAAGTCGATCGTCTTCCCGGTGTCGATCCACGACGCCGACGCGCGGGGCCAGTCGTTCGGTCAGGTGCGCAACGCGTTCATCCGCGTCGTCGACCGCGCCGACGGCCGGGAACTCGCCCGCTACGACCTCACCGAGGATGCGTCCACCGAGACCGCGATGGTCTTCGGTGAGCTGTACCGCCACGGTGGCGAGTGGAAGTTCCGCGCCATCGGCCAGGGCTACGCCTCCGGTCTGGCGGGCATCGCACGGGACTACGGCGTCAACGTCGGCTGAGCCGACAGGGGTCAACGTCGGCTGAGCCGACAGGGGTCAACGTCGGCTGAAGATGGGTTTCAGCGGACGAGCTTCCACTTCTTGTCGTGCCGGTAGAAGGTCGACCGCTTGAGAGCCCGGGGGTTCGCGACCCCGTCGCGGGTGACGACTGCGGCGGGGGAACCCAACTGCATGGCCCGGCCCGTCAGCCACTTGTAGCCGCCGAACCAGCGCGGCCGGTCGATCGCGGCCCGCAGACCGGGCATCGCGGGTGTGGGTTCGACGCGGATGCCGGGCACCGTGCCGGAGAACAGGCGGGTGTCATCGACGTAGGCCTCCCCGACGAGCGCATCGCCGTTCTCACCGCACAGCAGCGCACGGCCGACGAGGGCGATACCGGCGTCGTCGCGGATGAGCGGCAACGGCTTCGCGACCCCCTGCAGGGCGACGGTGGCGGCCTTCGACCCCGTCCGCAACCCGTACGCCTCCGTGGCCGGGGTTCGTGTCTCCGGGACGTACGCGACCTCCAGGTCGAGGCGTTCGGTGCGCATCAGCCGGGTGACGGTCGCGGCGAACGCCGCGTCGTTGCCTACGACGATCAGACGAGGGTCCTCTACTGACTCGAGATGCGCGAAGACGTCCTCGAAGTCGTCCTTCTCGGGGAGGGCAGGCGCAGACAGTGCGGTCACGGGGGTCAGCGCCAACGGCAATGGCACGTCACCGCATCTGAGCACTACCGGGGTCAACGGGTCTCCTCGAGGGGTCGGGTTCGTCGGGCTCTCGGCTGCGTCCACTGTAATGGGAGGGCGGCGGCGACCCGCCACCGCGCGCCGCAGCTCCGGCGCTTCTGCAGTCCCGTCATTCGCGCTCGTCGGAGGGTGGACTACACTGTGGTCCCGGCTGCTGCCCGGTTGGGCAGGACCCTGCAGGCGAGACCGCCCGCACGTAGACACCTGCCTGAGGAGAGCGCGACATGCCGGCAATCGTCCTGATCGGAGCCCAGTGGGGCGACGAGGGCAAGGGCAAAGCTACCGATCTACTCGGCGGACGTCTGCAGTGGGTCGTGCGCTACCAGGGCGGCAACAACGCCGGTCACACGGTCGTGCTGCCCAACGGCGACAAGTTCGCCCTGCACCTGATCCCGTCGGGCATCCTGACGCCCGGCGTCAACAACGTCATCGGCAACGGTGTCGTGGTGGATCCGGGTGTGCTGCTCACCGAGCTCGAAGGCCTCGAGAAGCGCGACGTCGACACGTCCCGTCTGCTGCTCTCGGCCGATGCGCACCTGATCATGCCGTACCACGTGGCCATCGACAAGGTCACCGAACGCTTCCTCGGCAAGAAGAAGATCGGCACCACCGGACGCGGTATCGGCCCCTGCTACCAGGACAAGATCGCCCGCGTGGGCGTGCGGGTCGCCGACGTGCTCGACGAGAAGATCCTCACCCAGAAGGTCGAGGCCGCACTGGAATTCAAGAACCAGGTGCTCGTCAAGATCTACAACCGCAAGGCGCTCGACCCGCAGCAGGTGGTCGACGAGGTCCTCACCCAGGCCGAGGGTTTCAAGCACCGCATCACCGATACGCGCCTCGAACTGAACAAGGCGCTCGAGCGCGGCGACACGATCCTCCTCGAGGGTTCGCAGGGCACGCTGCTCGATGTCGACCACGGCACCTATCCGTACGTGACGTCGTCCAACCCCACTGCCGGCGGCGCCGCTGTCGGTTCGGGTATCGGCCCGGCGAAGATCTCGACGGTGCTGGGCATCCTCAAGGCCTACACCACCCGCGTCGGCTCGGGTCCGTTCCCGACCGAGCTGTTCGACGACCACGGCGCCTACCTCGCCAAGCAGGGTGGAGAGGTCGGTGTCACCACCGGTCGCGCCCGCCGCACGGGATGGTTCGACGCCGTCATCGCCCGCTACGCGACCCGCGTCAACGGCATCACCGACTACTTCCTCACCAAGCTCGACGTGCTGTCGGGTCTCGACACCGTGCCGATCTGCGTCGGCTACGAGGTCGACGGTGTGCGTATCGACGAGATGCCGATGACGCAGACCGACGTGCACCACGCCAAGCCGATCTACGAGGAGATGCCGGGCTGGTGGGAGGACATCACCCACGCCCGCACCTTCGAGGAGCTGCCGAAGAACGCGCAGAACTACGTGCTGCGTCTCGAGGAGCTCTCCGGCGCCTACATCTCCTGCATCGGTGTGGGGCCGGGCCGCGACGAGACGATCGTCCGGCGCGACGTCATCCGCTGACGGGGTAGCTCCCGGCCCGCGCCGATTCGTCGTCGGACGGGCGCCGATCCCTCACTGCATGTTCACCGACGGTTCGCACGGACTGTGCACGCTCGTCCCGCACAGTCCGTCGGACCCCGGGGAGAACCATGTACGTGTCCCGTCGAACCCTGCTGCGCACCGTCGCGCTCGGAGCCCTCGCGGCTCCGGCGGTGGCGTGCTCGTCGGGAAGTTCCGTTGCAACGCCGAGCCTCGTCCGTGAGCGGCCGATCCTCACCCACGGTGTGGCCACCGGCGACGTGCGGGCCGACGGGGCGCTCGTGTGGGCGCGCTCGGATCGACCGGCGCGGCTCGTCGTGGAGACGGCGGCCACCGAATCCTTCACCGATCCCGTCCGACACGTGGGTGGTCTGCTGACGCCCGAGACGGACGGAACCGGCCGACTGCGGCTGACGGGACTGCCGGCCGGCGAGCAGGTGCACTACCGTGTCGTCCTCGAAGGCGAGGACGGCGCCACGTCCGAGCCGGTGACGGGTCTGTTCCGCACCGCCCCGACCGCACCCGGCGACATCAGGCTGCAGTGGTCCGGCGACACCGCCGGTCAGGGCTTCGGTATCAACCCCGACATCGGTGGGATGACGATCTTCGACACGATGGCCCGTCGCGACCCGCACCTGTTCGTGCATTCCGGCGACGTCGTGTACGCCGACAATCCGCTGAAGGAGACCGTCGAGCTGCCGGACGGCCGGGTCTGGCGCAATATCGTCACCGAGGCCAAGAGTGCTGTGGCGCAGACCCTCGACGAGTACCGCGGCCAGTACGCCTACAACCTCATGGATGAGAACTATCGGCGGTTCAACTCCTCCGTCGCGCAGATCGTGCAGTGGGACGACCACGAGACCGTCAACAACTGGTACGCGGGTGAGATCCTGGATCTCGAGCAGTACACCGAGAAGAACGTGGACGTCCTGGCGGAACGGGCTTTCCGTGCCTTCCACGAGTGGCTCCCGCTCGATCCGGCGGAGGCCGTCGACGGACGCATCCACCGGGTCGTGCGGTACGGACCGCTGCTCGACGTCTTCGTACTCGACATGCGGACCTACAAGGACGTCAACGGCACCAACGTCGGCGCGGCGGGGCAGGTGCTCGGCAGCGCGCAGACGCAGTGGCTCATCGACGAACTCACCCGTTCGACCGCCACCTGGAAGATCATCGCCGCCGACCTGCCGATCGGCCTGGTCGTACCCGACGGCGATACGGCCTTCGAAGGAATCGCGAACGGGGACAACGGCGCTCCCTCGGGCCGGGAATCGGAGATCGCGCGGGTCCTGTCGGCGGTCGAAGCGCGCAGGATCACCGGCACCGTGTGGTTGACCGCCGACGTGCACTACACGGCCGCGCATCACTATTCGCCGGACCGCGCCTCGTTCACCGACTTCGACGAGTTCTGGGAGTTCGTCTCGGGACCGCTCAACGCCGGTGCTTTCGGACCCAACGAGCTGGACGGAACGTTCGGTCCCGAGGCCGTCTTCGTGCACGCGCCCCCGGCGGCGAACACCTCGCCGATGGACGGATATCAGCACTTCGGGGAGGTGTTCATCGACGGCGCGACGAAGCAGATGCGGGTGGAGTTGCTCGACTCGCGAGGGACGGTCCTGTTCCGTCAGGTGCTCGATCCACCGGCCTGATCCCGCCCGCGCGATGCGGGGCATACTGGATCGGTGATCACTCGAGCGATCGGAGCCGTGTCGCTCGTCCGCGACCTCGGGAACTGGCAGGATTCGGGGCAGTCGCATTCCCGTCGCTCCGCTCGCCCCGATCCCAGACCCGCCTACCGGGCGCTCGCGGACAGCATCCGCCTGCTCGTGCACGACGGCCGCGTCCCGCTCGGGGTCGCCCTGCCCAGCGAGCGGGAACTCGCCGCGGCGCTGTCGGTGAGCCGCACCACCGTCGCGTCCGCCTATGCGGCGCTGCGGGAAGAAGGCTATCTGCGCAGTCGGCAGGGTGCCCGCAGCACGGTCGCCGTGCCCGCTCGCCGGGGCGCGGAGAACACCGGGTCCCGGATGCCGATCGGCCCGGCGATCGATCTGAGCAACGCCTCGCTGCCCGCGCCGGCAGCGGAGATCGAAGCGGCGTATGCCGCGGCGCTGCGGTCGATGTCGACCTATCTGGACTCGCACGGCATGGAACCGATAGGGGTGTCGGTGCTGCGCGAGGTCATCGCCCGCCGCTACCGCGAGCGTGGACTGCCCACCTCGCCCGACCAGATCATGGTCACCTCCGGGGCGCAGCACGCGATGCGCCTGCTGCTCGGTGTGCTCGACGACCCCGGCGACCGGGTGGTCGTCGACCACCCCACCTATCCCAATGCGCTCGAAGCGATCCGCCGCTACGGCGCGCGCCCGGTGCCGGTTCCGGTGCGCCCGGAGAACGGCCCGCACGGCGGCTGGGATCTCGACGGTGTCGCCAGTGCCGTCCGGCAGACCGCGGCGCGCACCGCCTTCCTCGTCCCCGACTTCCACAACCCCACTGGCCTGTGCCTCGACGAGGACGGCCGCGCCGAACTGGCCCGCATCATGCGCGACACGCGAACCACGCTCGTCGTCGACGAGTCGATGGTCGATCTCTGGCTCGACGCCCCGCCGCCGCCTCCCGTCGCAGCCATGCCTGCCGGCGCGTCGGTGGTGACGGTGGGTTCGACGGCGAAGTCGCTGTGGGGTGGCCTGCGGGTGGGATGGATCCGCGCCGACCGCGACACGATCGTCCGGCTGGCCGGGGCACGGACCGCGGTCGACCTGGGCACGCCTGTCATGGAACAGCTCGCGGCCGCGCATCTGCTCTCCGAAGTCGACGAACTGCTCGAACGTCGCCGCGCCGCGTTGAGGGAACGACGCCGTGCGCTGTGCGCAGCCTTGGACCGGCGGTTGCCCGACTGGGAGTACACGCCGGGCCAGGGCGGGATGTCGTTGTGGGCGCGGATGCCCGAGCCGGTGTCGACCTCGCTGGCTGCCGCCGCGCCGTCCCACGGTGTGCTGCTCTCCGCCGGTCCGCGCTTCGGTGTGCAGGGTGCGTTCGAACATTTCGTGCGTCTGCCGTACACGCAGGATGTCGAGGTCCTCGACGACGCCGTCGAGGCGATGGCCGCCGCCTACGAGCAGGTCGCCTCCGGGCGCACACCCGACGAGGCGCGGCTCGTCGTCTGATCCTGTGCGCCAGGACGATCGTCGGAGCGTCGGCGGGCTCGGGCTGCCGGATCAGACCCAAAGGGTGTCGATGTCGGTGGCCTCGGCCGCCGGACCGACCGGCTCACCGGCGGGGGTGCGGGAGAAGCGCGGCGCCGGTGCGTGCTGCACGACGCCGTCGATCTCGATCAGCGACCCGCGTGCGACGAGATGCTCGTTCTTCTCCGCCTCGGCCCAGGTGAGGACCGGGGAGACGCAGGCATCGGTACCGAGGAAGATCTCGGTCCACTCGTCGCGGGTCTTCGACAGGAACTTGTCGGTGAAGATCTTCTTCATCTCCGCCCAGCGGGAAGTGTCGAGCTGGTGCGGCAGGTCGGCCGGATCGAGCTCGAGGCCCTGCAGCAGCAGCGCGTAGAACTGCGGCTCGATGGAACCGACGGCCATGTACTTGCCGTCCTTGGTCTCGTAGACCTCGTAGAACGGGGCGCCGGTATCGAGCATGTTGACGCCGCGCTCGTCCGACCACGCGCCGCGACCGCGGAACGCCCACATCATGTGCGAGAGAGCGAGGGCGCCGTCGACCATCGCCGCGTCCACGACCTGGCCCATGCCGGAGGTCTGACGCTCGACGAGGGCGGACAGGATGCCGAAGACGAGGAACATCGAACCGCCACCGAAGTCGCCGACCATGTTCAGCGGCGGCACCGGACGCTCGCCCTGGCGGCCGATGGCGTGCAGGACGCCGGTGAGGGAGATGTAGTTGATGTCGTGGCCGGCGGCGTTGGCGAGCGGGCCCTCCTGGCCCCAGCCGGTCATGCGGCCGTAGACGATGCGCGGGTTGCGCTCGAGGACCACGTCCGGTCCGAGGCCGAGTCGTTCGGTGACGCCGGGACGGAAGCCTTCGATGAGGACGTCGGCGCGCTCGAGCAGGGTCAGGACCTTCTCGATGTCGGCGGAATCCTTGAGGTTGGCCTCGACGATGCGACGGTTGCGCTGAATCGGATCGCGCTGTCCCTCCGGCGGGATCTCGCCGGGGCGCTGCACGATGACGACATCGGCGCCGAGATCGGCGAGCAGGGTCGCGGCGTGCGGGCCGGGACCGAGACCCTTGAACTCGACGACGCGGACACCCGCGAGCGGACCCTTCTTCTCAACAGCTTCAGCGGACACTCGACGAACCTCGCTCCGATGTGTAGGGACTGTCGCAACGGAGAGTACCTTAGCGAGCGTTCAGAATATGGCTCCGGTCGCTGGGGTTCCGGTCGTCGGGAGTGGATCACTCCTCGTAGAGGTCGGCCTCGCTCAGTCCGGTCGCCTCGAAGGCCTCGCCGAGATCGGCGTGGCGGACGACGGTGACCACCTGGTCGTCGACCACCCGGAAGGCGATCGCCTCGTCGCGGGGACCCGGATCGGACGCCCAGGTCACCGTCTCCTCGACCACCACGATTCCGTGGTGGACGAACAGGCGGCCCGGTTGCAGCGTGACCCCTGCCGTCGTCGCCCACTCGCGCAGTTCGTCGAGTCCTTGGTCGGGATCGTCGTCGGGGGTGGGGAGCACGATGTCGTCGCTCGACAACTGCACGAGCGTGTCGATGTCGTTGCTGTTCACAGCGTCGTGCCAGGCCAGGACCGTAGCGATCTCCGAAGTACTCATGATCGAGAGCCTAGTCGCCGGATCGCCGAGGTGGGGGCGTGAATCCGCCGAATCCGCTGTCGCACTCGGGCGCTCCGGAGCACAGTGGACGTATGACGATCACCGGCCAACTCGTGAGCTTCGTCCCGAGCACCGACCTCGACGTCTCGGAGATGTTCTACGTCGACACCCTGCGTTTCCGGAAGCTCTCCCGCGACCCCTTCGCGCTCGTCCTCGACGGAGGCGGCGGCGCACCGGTCCGGGTGACCCTCGTGCAGTCGCGCGAGGAGACCGGCTACACCGTGCTGGGCTGGCGGGTATCCGATCTGGACGGCACCGTCGAACGACTGCGCGAGCACGGCGTGGAGTTCATCCGGTACAACGGCATGGATCAGGACGACCACGACGCGTGGACCGCACCCGACGGTATGCGGGTCGCATGGTTCCGCGACCCGCACGGCAACGTCCTGTCGTTGCTCGAACACCGCACCTGACGCGGCCTCAGCTTGCGAAGGCATCCCACAGGAAGCCGGCGAACAGCACCGCGAAGCCACCCATCTCACCGACGATCAGCGCGGCCATCGCCGGACCCGTCCCGCGCACCGGATGCGCGAACTGATTCGTGGTGTCGCGCAGCGCACCGTGCACGACATAGCTCGCGATCGCGCCGACGAAGAACACCACGATCACCGCGGCCGCGGCGAGGTTCACTGCGGTGGGCCACGCGCTGAGCTCGACGAACACCGCGACCAGCAGCGTCGCGAAGGAATACATCAGGGCCGATCGGTGGGCGATGTCGACGTACGGGTGCGCGAGGTGGTCGTCGGACGTCGCCATCTGCCGGTACTTCCACACGCCGAGAGCGAGCGCAAGAAGGAAGACCGCACCCGCGGCCGTCAGTGTCAGTTCGGTGTCGACTCCCAGGACCATCCCGCCAGTATGGACGCATCACCTCAACTGCAGCCGCTGGTGTTCCCACAGGACGGGCAGGCGTGGCACGACCCGGCCCGTTGCATCTTCACTCCGCACTGCATGCAGTACGGCGCGTCCGGATTCGACGGTGACGGAGCAGCGAGACCACCCGGGGAGGACGTGCTCGCGCTGCTCGTGCTGTGCGTGCCCCGCGGCGCGGTCGCCGGCGGATCGGGCTCACGCACCGGTGGTGTGCTCGTGTACGGCGTGAGCGTGGGGGTGTCGGGCACCGAACGCTCGGCGCCGGTGAGGATGCCCAGTTCGGCGCGCTCGTCGGGTTCGAGATAGTCGATCGCCAGTCGCCGGAAGATGTAGTCGAGGATCGACGTGGCGATCCGCAGATCCGGATCGTCGGTGATCCCGGCCGGCTCGAAACGCGTACTCGTGAAGGCCCGGACGAAGGTGCGCAACGGGACCCCGTACTGCAGACCGTAACTGACCGACATCGAGAAGGCGTCCATGATGCCGGCGAGCGTCGAGCCCTGTTTGGACACGCGCAGGAACATCTCGCCGGGACGCCCGTCGTCGTACTCACCGATCGTGACGAAGCCCTTGCAGTCCGCCACCCGGAACTCGAACGTCCGAGAAGTGCGGGTGCGCGGGAGCCGCTCGCGGCGAGGCGCCGTGGACGGAGCCGCTTCTGCGACAGCAGGGCGCGACGCCGTCGACAACGGTTGTCCCAGTTTGCAGTTGTCACGGTAGATCGCAAGGGCCTTCACGCCCAGGCGCCACGCGTCGACATACATGTCGGCGATGTCGTCGACGGTCGCGGACTCGGGCAGGTTCACCGTCTTGGAGATCGCACCCGAGAGGAAGGGCTGCACCGCGGCCATCATCGCGACGTGGCCGCGCGGCGAGATGACGTTGTCGCCCATGGACGTCGCGAACACCGGTGCGTGCTCGTCGCGCACGTGCGGCGCACCGGCGAGATCATGATGCAGATCGAGGTGCGCCACGATATCGGCGACCTCCGACGGGCTGTAACCCAGACGCGACAGTGCGCGCGGCACACTGCGATTGACGATCGTGAGGCTGCCGCCGCCGACGAGCTTCTTGGTTTTCACCAACGCCAGATCCGGTTCGATCCCGGTGGTGTCGCAATCCATCGCGAGCCCGATCGTGCCGGTCGGTGCGAGCACGCTGACCTGGCTGTTGCGCACACCGTGGGCAGAGCCGTCGGCCACGGCGCGGTCCCACGCCTGTCGTGCCGCATCGAGCACGTCGGCCGGTGCGAGATCGGCGTCGATGTCATCGAGTGCGCCACGATGCTTGCCCAGCACGTCGAGCATCGGCGCGCGGTTCTCGTCGAAACCGTCGAACGGTCCGAGGCGCCTCGCCATGTCCGCCGACACGGCGTAGGCGTGACCGGTCATCAGGGCGGTGATCGCCGCAGCCGTCGCGCGTCCGGCCTCGCTGTCGTAGGGCAGGCCCGAAGCCATGAGCAGCGCACCGAGGTTGGCGTAACCGAGCCCGAGCTGCCGGAACCGCCGCGACGTCTCACCGATCCGCTCGGTGGGGTAGTCGGCGCGGCCGACGAGGATTTCCTGCGCGGTGAGCATCACCGCCACGGAGTGACGGAAACCGTCGACGTCGAAGGTGCCGTCCTCGCGCAGGAAGGTCAGCAGATTCAGGCTCGCGAGGTTGCAGGCCGAATCGTCGAGATGCATGTACTCCGAGCAGGGATTCGACGCGTTGATCCGGCCGGTCGCGGAGGCGGTGTGCCAGGCATTGATCGTCGTGTCGTACTGGATGCCCGGGTCGGCGCACTCCCAGGTGGCGGCGGCGGTGCGCTGCAACAACTCTCGCGCGCGGACAGTCCGGACCGTCTCGCCGGTCGTCACGGTACGCAGCGGCCACTCGGCGTCGGCCACCACCGCGTGCATGAACTCGTCGGTCACGCGCACCGAGTTGTTCGCGTTCTGGTACTGCACCGAATGGATGTCGGTGCCGTCGAGACCCATGTCGAAACCGGCCTCGGCGAGCACCCGCGCCTTGCGTTCCTCGATCGCCTTGCAGTCGACGAACTCCTCGATGTCGGGATGGTCGACGTCGAGGATCACCATCTTCGCGGCCCGCCGGGTCTTGCCGCCGGACTTGATGGTGCCGGCGGAGGCGTCGGCGCCGCGCATGAAGCTGACCGGCCCCGATGCGCTTCCGCCACCGGTCAGCGGTTCGGCCGACGAGCGGATCCGGGAGAGGTTCACCCCGGCGCCCGACCCGCCCTTGAAGATCACCGCTTCCTGCCGGTACCACTCGAGGATCGAGTCGATGCTGTCGTCGACCGACAGAATGAAACACGCGCTGGCCTGCTGCGGAGTGTTCGGCACCCCGATGTTGAACCAGACGGGACTGTTGAACGAGGCCCGCTGGTGGATCAGCAGATAGGTCAGCTCGGCGGCGAACGCCTCCGGATCGTCGAGATGACCGTCGGTGTGCCCCCACGCCGTGATCGTGTCGACGATGCGCGCGATCACGTCGCGCAACGAGTGCTCACGATCCGGGTGTCCGAGCTGCCCGCGGAAGTACTTCTGCGTGACGATGTCGGTGGCGTTCTGCGACCAGAAGGCAGGAAACTCCACATCGGTTTGCTCGAAGACGACACGACCGGTGCCGTGGTGGACGATCCGCGCGTCGCGGCGCTGCCACTCCACCGCCTCGGCGGGATCGACACCGGGCGTCGTGAAGTACCGGACGTCGCCGCGCACCGCGGCGGCTGCGGCGTCCGATGCACTCTTCGGGCTGCTGTGAGGCCTGGTACTGCTCATCGCGTCCTCCCGGGGGCGTGGACCGGTGGCACATATAGTCCCACCATGCTGCCACCGCGTCCCGGTACTCCGCTGTCTTCCGCCCGCTCGACCCGCCCGGTGGCGCCGTGAGTGCCGGCGGCGAACTGCTCGTCGGGCTGGCGATCCTCGTCGGCCTGCTCGGGATCGTGCTGCCGGTCCTGCCCGGCGTCCTGCTGATCTTCGGCGCTATCGCCGTATGGGCGTTCCTCACGGGAGGCACCACCGCATGGATCGTGCTGGGCGTCGCGGCGGTGGCGCTGCTGGTCACCGGCATCGTGAAGTACACCTGGCCCGGCAAGCGACTGCAGCAGGCCGGGGTGCCGAACCGCTCGTTGATCCTCGCCGGTCTGCTCGGCATCGTCGGGTTCTTCGTCGTCCCCGTCGTCGGGCTGTTCCTGGGCTTCCTGCTCGGCATGTACCTGTCGGAGGTGCAGCGGCATCGCACCCACCGCGACGCGTGGGTCTCGACGGTCGCGGCGACCAAGGCGGTCGCGTTGTCGATCCTCGTCGAACTGTTCGGCGGACTCGTCGCGGCGTCGGTGTGGCTGGGCGCCGTCCTGTTCACCTGAGCGCACCCGGAAAGCCGAGCAGACCCGAAAGCGAGGAGGGACCCATCCGCGCGGATGGGTCCCTCCTCGTTCGTGCAGTTCAGGCTGCTGTCACGCCTTGTGCGGCTCGCTCGCGCGGAACATGTCCTCGCGCTCGACGACCTTCACGCGCTCGCGGCCCTCGGCCTCACCGAGGCTGCGCTCGTGCGCATCGAGGCGGTACCAGCCCTGCCAGGTGGTGTACGGCAGCTGCTTGTCCTCGAGGAACTTCACGATCGCGTCCTCGGACGGATCCTCGGGGGTGTTCAGCCGGCCGGCGGCCCGGTCCTCGAGCAGGTTCGCGACGGTCTCGTTCGCGTCGCCCTTGGTGTGGCCGATCAGGCCCACCGGGCCGCGCTTGATCCAGCCGGTGACGTAGGTGTACGGCATGAACCGGTCGGGACCCTCGGCGCTTTCGTCGGCGAGCACCCGTCCGGCCTCGTTCGGCACGGTGCCGGCCTGCTCGTCGAAGGGCAGCTTGGCGATGTTCTGCGACAGGTAGCCGACCGCACGGTAGACGGCCTGGACTTCCCAGTCGTTGAACTTGCCGGTGCCGCGCACGTTGCCGGTGCCGTCGAGCTCGGTGCGCTCGGTGCGCAGACCGACGACCTTGCCGTCCTCGCCGAGGATCTCGTGCGGGGACTCGAAGAAGTGCAGGAACAGCTTGTGCGGGCGGTTGCCCACATCGCGGATCGCCCAGTCCTGCAGGGTGTTGGCGACCATGTCGACCTGCTTGGAGTTACGCCGTGCCTGCTCGGAGCCCTCGTCGTAGTCGATGTCCTCGGGGTCGACGATGACCTCGATGGTCGGGGAGTGGTCGAGTTCGCGCAGCTCGAGCGGCGTGAACTTGGCCTGCGCCGGACCACGGCGACCGAAGACGTGCACCTCGACGGCCTTGTTGTTCTTCAGACCCTCGTAGACGTTCGGCGGAATCTCCGTCGGCAGCAGCTCGTCGCCGGTCTTGGCGAGCACGCGGGCGACGTCGAGCGCGACGTTGCCGACACCGAGGACGGCGACCTTCTCCGCCTCGAGCGGCCAGGTGCGCGGCACGTCGGGGTGACCGTCGTACCAGGACACGAAGTCGGCGGCGCCGTAGCTGCCGTCGAGGTCGATGCCGGGGATGTTCAGCGCGCGGTCCGCGTTCGCGCCGGTCGAGAAGATCACCGCATCGTAGAAACGCTGCAGGTCGTCGAGGTTGAAGTCGCTGCCGTAGTCGAGATTGCCGAGGAGGCGGATCTGCGGCTTGTCGAGCACCTTGTGCAGGGCGGTGATGATGCCCTTGATGCGCGGGTGGTCGGGCGCGACACCGTAGCGGATCAGACCGAACGGCGCCGGCATGCGCTCGAACAGGTCGATGCTGACCCCGGGATCCTGCGCAGTGTCGGACTTCATGAGTGCGTCGGCGGCGTAGATACCGGCAGGGCCGGCACCCACGATCGCGACGCGAAGGGGACGAGTCTGATCGGTCATCAGGGGATCAACTACCTCTTCGGTGTGCGGACGGACATATCCAGCTTAAATTAAGGCTGCCCTCAGTGGGCTCGGCGCAGGTCGCGCGGGGATGACGGCGAAGGAGGATGAATCGAGCCGTCGAGCGAATCGCTTCAGCGACAACACATGTGGGCACCCATACGACACAGGTCGACGGCGAGGCGTCGAACGAGCTGCGTGGTGGCCATGCGACAATTCCTACCTCGAGAGGGTTTTTAGGGCAAATGCGGTCGTGACGGGCTGCGACCTCGCGCCCACTAGGATCGGGCGCATGGCCAAGCGCGGAGCCCCCGAACCCGAACCCGATCCCGGCCCGGATCCCGACGGTCCCACCAGTAGCAGCATAGGGCCTTTCCTCGGAGCCCTCGCGGTCCTGGTGGTGCTCGTCCTCGTCGTCTTCGGCGCCCAGCTCTTCTCCCCGGCGGGCGACGACCTCACCGAGGACGAGATGGTGCGCCGCGCCGTCACCGACTACGTCTCCGCGCACAACGAGAACGACGGACCGATCCTCGACCGGCTGCGGTGCAGCGATCTGCCCGTCGAGGAAGCACCGCTCGCGGACGTCGAGGGACGCGTGGAGCTGCAGGCCACGCAGAACATCGCCGTGGACGGCGATCGGGCCACCGTCGACGTCCGGACCGGCCTCGACGGGGAGACGCAGACCGAGACGTGGCAGGTCGTCCGCATCGACGACGTGTGGCGGATCTGCCGGTTCTGACGTGTCGCCGTGCGTATACGAAGCGGTGCCCGCGTGTACGTCACAGTCCGACCTGTGAAAATATGTCCCGGTGAGCTACGCAGGTGATATAACGCCGCAGCAGGCATGGGACCTGCTGCAAGGTGATCCGGATGCCGTGCTCGTCGATGTGCGTACCGAAGCCGAGTGGAAATACGTCGGGGTCCCCGAGACCTCGTCGCTCGGTCGCCGGACCGTGTTCATCGAGTGGGTTCGTTACCCCGACGGCGCCCCCAACCCGAACTTCGTCGAGGATCTGAGGGCAGCGGGTATCGGCAGCGGACCGGTGATCTTCCTGTGTCGCTCGGGGCAGCGCTCCATCGGAGCGGCCACGGCCGCCACCGCTGCGGGCCTGACCCCCGCCTACAACGTTCTCGAAGGATTCGAAGGCGCTCTCGACGGCGAAAGCCATCGCGGTGCCGAGGGCTGGCGGGCCGCGGGCCTGCCGTGGAGGCAGTCGTGAGTTCCATCCCCCAGGGCGGCGCGTTCGACAAGGCGCTGCCCGCCACCGTTCGCCCCGCCACGCTCGGCGTGCGCGGCGGCACCCTCCGATCCGGTTTCGAGGAGACCTCCGAGGCCCTTTACCTCAACTCCGGGTTCGTCTACGAGTCGGCCGAGGCCGCCGAGGCCGCTTTCACCGGCGACGTCGACCATTTCGTCTACTCCCGCTACGGCAACCCCACGGTGAAGATGTTCGAGGAGCGCCTGCGCCTGCTCGACGGTGCCGAGGGGGCGTACGCCACCGCGTCAGGCATGTCCGCGGTGTTCACCGCGCTCGCCGCGTTGCTCGGCAAGGGCGACCGTCTCGTCGCGGCACGCAGCCTCTTCGGTTCGTGCTTCGTCGTGTGCAACGAGATTCTGCCCCGCTGGGGCGTGGAGACGGTGTTCGTCGACGGCGAGGATCTCGACCAGTGGGAGAAGGCACTGTCGGTGCCCACCACCGCGGTCTTCTTCGAGACCCCCTCGAACCCCATGCAGACCCTCGTCGACGTGCGTCGCGTCTCCGAGATGGCACATGCGGCGGGCGCGAAGGTGGTGCTGGACAACGTCTTCGCCACCCCGCTGCTGCAGCGCAGCCTCGATCTCGGTGCCGACATCGTCGTCTACTCCGGCACCAAACACATCGACGGTCAGGGCCGCGTGCTCGGCGGAGCGATCCTCGGACCCGCCGACTACATCGACGGGCCGGTGCAGAAGCTCATCCGCCACACCGGGCCGTCGCTGAGCCCGTTCAACGCGTGGACGCTGCTCAAGGGCCTCGAGACCATGCCGGTGCGGTTGCGCGCCTCGGTCGATTCGGCGCTGCGCATCGCGCAGTTCCTCGAGTCGCAGGATGCGGTGCGCTGGGTCAAGTACCCGTATCTCGAGTCGCACCCGCAGTACGAACTCGCGAAGTCGCAGATGAGTGGCGGTGGCACGATCATCACGTTGGAGCTCGACGCCCCCGAGGGCGAGGGCAAGAAGCGTGCCTTCGAGCTGCTGAACAAGCTGCGCATCGTCGACATCTCGAACAATCTCGGCGACTCCAAGTCGCTCATCACCCACCCGGCGACCACCACCCACCGGGCGATGGGACCGGAGGGCCGGGCCGCGATCGGTTTGTCCGACGGCGTGGTGCGACTGTCCGTGGGCCTCGAGGATCCCGAGGATCTGCTCGAGGATCTCCAGCAGGCGCTGTCCTGACCTGGGACGCCGTGAGCTACGCTGCGGGTGTCCTGCCGATCCGGTAGGGCACCCGCTGCGTTTTCGGTGAAGCCGGTGAGATTCCGGCGCTGTCCCGCAACTGTAAGTCCCGATACGGGGTGAGCCAGGTCGGCCGGCGCGGAGGGTCCGTACGTACTGGTCCTCGGACGAAGGACGGTGGCGTGCCGCAACCGCCTGTTGCAGCCGTGCTGTTTTCGTCCTCCGAACAACGGAGGATGGCTGTGCCACTCGACAACCACCGACGGCTGCTCGCCGCCGGACTGACCGCTTTCGCGCTCCTCGCCGCAGGGTGCTCGAGCAGCGACGATTCGTCACCGTCCGGTGACACCGACACCACCTCCGCGGACGTCCCGCAGGCCATCGTGTCGCTGAGCCCCACCAGCACGGAGATGCTCTACGCCGTCGGTGCCGGCGACCAGGTGGTCGCGGTCGACGACCGATCCGATTATCCGGCCGACGCGCCCGTCACCGATCTGTCGGGGTACACCCCCAACGTCGAGGCGATCCTCGGTTACGAACCCGACCTGGTCGTCGCCAACGCCGATACCGCCGATCTCGTTGCGGGACTCGAACAGGCCGGTGTCGAGACGCTGATCCTTCCCGCGGCCGAGAACCTGGACGACACCTACGCCCAGATCGAGCAGCTGGGAGCCGTCACCGGACACGTCGGCGACGCCGCCGAACTCGTGGCGCAGATGAAGACGGACATCGACGAGATTCTCGCCGGCCTCCCCGAACGGGAGACCCCGCTGACCTACTACCACGAGCTCGACAACACCTTCTACACCGTCACCGACGACACCTACATCGGCGAGATCTACTCGATGCTGGGGCTGACCTCGATCGCGACCGGCGGCGACGGCTACCCGCAGCTGTCCGCCGAGTACGTCCTCGAACAGAACCCCGACGTGATCTTCCTGGCCGACGGCCAGTGCTGCGGCGTCACGCCCGAGGTCGTCGCGGAACGTGCCGGATGGGGCGAGCTCACCGCTGTCCGGGACGGCCAGGTCTACGTCCTCGACGAGGACATCGCCAGTCGCTGGGGGCCGCGCGTCGTGGACCTGATGCGTGAGGTCGCCCGGATCGTCGGCACCACCCCCGCGGCCCAGCCCACGCCTTGATCTCCGTGTCGCGAGGCAACACCCGCGCACTGCCACCCGGTGGTGCGCGGGTACTGCCGCGCAACGTGCTCGTGCTGACCGGCGCCGTGCTCGCCCTGTTCGCCGCGATGCTGGTCGGGATCCTCGTCGGGCCCGCCGGTCTCACCCCGGGCGGGGTGCTGCTCGACATCGCCGACCGCCTGCCGCTCGTCGACGTCGACTCCGGGTTGAGCACGCGTCAGCAGGCGATCCTGTGGAACATCCGGATGCCGCGCGTCGTGCTCGGGATGCTGGTCGGTGCGATGCTGGCCATCGCCGGTGCGGCCTACCAAGGGGTCTTCCGCAATCCGCTCGCCGATCCCTATCTGCTCGGGGTCTCCAGCGGCGCCGGTCTCGGTGCCACCCTCGCCATCGTCGTGGGCGGCGCGGCCGGGTTCGCCGGTGTCCCGATCGCGGCCTTCGCCGGGGGCCTGCTCGCCGTCGGCGCGACGTATTCGCTCGGCCGCACCGTCGGCGGCAGCCGCTCGGAAGTCGTCATCATCCTCGCCGGTGTCGCCGTCGCGGCCTTCGCCAACGCGATCCAGACGTTCTTCATGCAGCTGCACGACGACACCCTGCGGCAGGTGTACTCGTGGATGCTCGGCCGCCTGTCCACCGACGGTTGGTCCGACGTCGTCGTGGTCCTGCCGTACGTCGTGGTCACCGTCGCGATCATCGCGCTGCATCGGCGCACACTCGATGTCATGGCGGTCGGCGACGTCGAAGCCGCGAGCCTCGGGATCAACCCGGCGCGCGTGCGGCTGCTGCTCGTCTGCGTCGCGACCCTCGGAACCGCGGCCGTCGTCTCGGCGAGCGGTCTCATCGGGTTCGTCGGCATCGTCGTCCCCCACGCGGTCCGGCTGCTCGCCGGACCCGGCCACCGTCTCCTGCTGCCGCTGTCGCTGCTGGTGGGTGCGTCCTTCCTCGTCCTCGCGGACGTCCTGGCCCGCACCGTCATGTCGCCCGCCGAACTGCCGATCGGTGTCGTCACCGCGGCGATCGGGGCGCCCTTCTTCCTCGTCGTGCTCAGACGGAGCCGAGGTGTCCGATGAAGAGCGATGTTCTCACCACCCCGACCATGACGGTGTCGTGCCGGCAGCTCAGCGCCGAACGCGGTGGCGTCGAGGTGCTGCACGGGATCGACCTGAACGTCACCGCCGGCTCCTGGCTATCGCTGGTCGGACCCAACGGGTCGGGCAAGACCACCCTGCTGCACGTCCTCGCCGGTCTCGTGCCGGCCACCGGTCACCTGCAGGTCGCCGACATCGTGCCGGGGCGCGCCGGACGTCGGGACATGGCACGCGCGGTCGCGCTGATGCCGCAACGCCCCGTGGTGCCGGAAGGTGTCACCGTCAGGGAACTGATCCATCTCGGCCGCACCCCGCACATCCCGCGCTTCGGATCCGAGACCGCGCACGACCGCGAGGTGGTGGACCGGATCGTAGAACGGCTCGAGCTCGAAGCGTTCGCACCGCGACTCGCGACCGAACTGTCCGGCGGTGAGCTGCAGCGCGTCGTGCTCGCACGCGCTCTCGCCCAGCAACCGCGGGTGCTGCTCCTCGACGAACCCACCAGCGCACTCGACATCGGACACCAGCAGCAGGTACTCGAACTCGTCGATTCGATGCGCACCGAAGGCGACCTCACCGTCATCGCCGCGATGCACGACCTGACCTCCGCCGCCCAATACGGGGAACGGCTCGTACTGCTCGACCGCGGGCACGTCGTCGCCGACGGAGCGCCCGACGACGTCCTCACCGCCGAACGCATCGCGCAGGTCTACGGCGCCCGCGTCGAGATCCTCGACCGCCCGGCGGGTCGCGCCGTCCTCCCGCTCCGCGACAGCACGAAGGACCGCTGATGGAGGTCGTGCTCCTGGGAACCGGCGCGGCGGACGGGTGGCCGAACCCGTTCTGCACGTGTGCATCCTGCGCGGATGCCGCGCGTCGCGGCGAGATCCGCGGGCAGACCGCGGCACTCGTCGACGACGTGCTGATGCTCGACTGCGGTCCGGAGGCGCCCCGCGCAGCCGTGCGGCACGGCAGGTCGCTGGCGCAGGTGCGGCATATCCTCCTGACCCACGCCCATGCAGATCATCTGGGCCCGCAGGCATTGTTGTTCCGGTCGTGGGTGGCCGCCGGCGTCGAACTCGATGTGATAGGTCCCGCCGACGCGCTCGACACCTGTAGACCCTGGGTGGCTCCCGACGCGCCGGTGCGTTTCGTGCCGGTCGAGCCGGGGGATTCGCTCACCGTCGGCGACTACTCGGTGCGCGTTCTTCCCGCACGGCACAAGGTCTTCCGCGACGGCGACGCGGTGCTGTACGACCTGTCGGGCCCCGGCGGGTCGCGGTTGCTGTGGGCGTGCGACACCGGGATGTGGCTCGCCGAGTGGTTCGAGGCCGTGCGCGACGCCCGGTTCGACGCGGTATTCCTCGAGGAAACCTTCGGCGACCGTTCCGAACTGTCCGAGGGTCACCTCGGCCTGCCCGAGTTCGGCGCGATGGTGGATGGTCTGCGCGGTGTCGGTGCCGTCACCGAGAACACCGAGGTGGTCGCAGTGCATCTGGGCCACCACAATCCGCCCATCGACGAACTGCGGAATCGTCTGCAGCAGGTGGATGCTCGTCCCGGTCGTGACGGTGAGGTGGTCCACGTGGGTGAAGGCACTCCGGTCGTGCCGCATCGGACGCTGGTTCTCGGGGGAGTGCGGTCGGGCAAGTCGCGGCACGCCGAGGAACTACTCGCGTCCTGCCCGTCCGTCACCTACGTCGCCACCGGCGGGACACGAGAGGGTGACGCGGAGTGGGCGGAACGTGTTGCACTGCACCGGGAAAGACGTCCCGGTTCATGGTCGACGGTGGAGACGGTCGATGTCGCCGAGGTGCTGTGCACCGCTACGGAACCGCTGCTGATCGATTGTCTCGGAACGTGGTTGACGGCACGGCTCGATATCCACGGTGTCTGGGATGGTGGCGACCTCGACCCTGTCCACTCCGATGTGGACGAGTTGATCGCGGCGTGGCGGAAGTGTGCGGTGCCGGTGGTCGCCGTGAGCAACGAGGTCGGTAGCGGAGTGGTGCCCGCGACCTCTTCGGGCCGATTGTTCCGCGACATGCTCGGCCGGCTCAATGCGCGGGTCGCGGAGGCCAGTGAGTCGGCAACTCTCGTGGTGGCGGGGATTCCCATTTCTCTGAAATCGGATTGATACCTGTTCTTCTCGTAACGCTGCGGACAACCCCGGCAGAGGTGAATTCCGGAAAGTGGTGCGTCAGGCGAGCAGTCGGTAAAGACCGATCAGCCCCACCACGACGATCACCGCCCGCAGCGCGACCGGCGACAGGCGTCGGCCGTAGTGCGAGCCGAGATAGCCACCGATCAAAGAACCCACCGCGATCAGTGCGGCCACGGTCCAGTCGATCCGGTCGAACGCCACCAGGATGTACGCGCACGCGGCCACGACGTTCACCACCAGCGACAGCAGATTCTTCACCGCGTTCTGTCGCTGGATGTGGTCGTGCAGCAACGCTCCGAACAAACCCATGAGCAGAATGCCCTGCGCCGCCGTGAAATAGCCGCCGTAGATGCCGACGGCGAAAGTGCCGACGACGAGCAGTGTCATCCGCACCGGTCCGAGGTGGCCGTCGGCGTCGCCGCCGGTTCTGCGGGCCACCCACGCCTGGATCTTCGGCTGGAACACGACGAGGGTAAGGGCCAGGAGGAGCAGGATGGGTACGACCGTCTCGAAGACGGTCTCAGGCAGGTGGAGCAGGAGCCACGCTCCTACCAGTGCCCCGCAGAACGACGCCGGGATCTGCCATCGCAGCCGCTCCCATTGCCCGCGCAGCTCGCGCCGATACCCCCAGGTGCCTGACACACCTCCAGCGACCAGGCCGATCGCGTTGGACATCGTCGCGGTCACCGGGGGCACACCGAACGCGACGAGCGTCGGGAAGGTGATGAGAGTGCCGGATCCGACGAGGGAGTTGATCGCTCCGGCGCCCAGTCCGGCCAATGCGACGAGGAAGAGTTCGAGCGGGGTCACCGAGGCGAGTCTACGGCGTACCGAAACCGGCCTTGTCGTCGATGTCGGGGCACCACGTCGACATCGACATCGGTCTCGACGAGGGACGGTATTTCCGCCACGGTGAGAGAAAGCCTGTCCGCGCCGCGCCGCACTCCGTAGCTTGAGCCGCGACCATCCAGAGCGACCGAGAGACCTGGCTCTACGACGTCGCAGCAACCCCCCGTACGCGGGTGCGGGTGCTACCGCCGGGACCCACGTCTGCACCCTCGCTTTCCCACACCCCGCATTCCCGAAAGGCCCATTCCGATGGCTCCCGCCCACAGGACGTCGCCGTGAGCACGTCCACCCGGGCACGACAGTCGAAGCGGTCGAGGCGTACCGGGCAGCGTTCCGTCCGTCGCCGATCCTGAGGAAGCCCTACGTGGTGGTCTCGGCCGACGCGGTGGTCGCCGACGACGACGCCACCGCACGCGAACTGGCGTCGACCTACGGGCACTGGACGCACAGCATCCGCTCGGGTCACGGCGCGATCCCGTATCCGAACCCGGACACCACCCCGCCGCTGACCGACGAGGAGCGAGCCCTCGTCGACGACCGTATCGTCACCCAGTTCGTGGGGGCGCCGAGCACGGTGGCGGAGCGACTCGACACCCTCCGCCGAGTGACGGACGCCGACGAACTCGTCGTCACCTCGGTCACCCACGGCCACGAGGACCGTCTGCGTTCCTACGAACTGCTGGCCCGCGAATGGGGATTGGCGCGGGTCCGCGCCGCGTGATCGTTCGTCGAGACCGGTGTTGTTGTCGATAACTCGCGAGAAATCGACAACAACACCGGTCTCGATTCGGCGCGTCTGGGGATAACGTCGAAAGTTCTCCACAGACGGCGGATTCGGGGTACCGGGAACGCAGGAGACCGGGCACGCTCGCGCTCATGGTCGACTTCCACGAACCGTTCGCCGGCACCGATGCACTGGCGGCCGGATCGGTGACGCGGTATCAACTTCGGCACCACTTCGTGAAGCTTCATCGCAATGTGTACGTCGCTCCGGGAGTCGAAGCGACCGCGCTGCTACGCGCGAAGGCCGCCTGGTTGTGGACCGGAGGCGCCGGGGTACTGGCCGGACCATCCGCAGCCGCCGTGCACGGGACCCGTTGGCTCGACGCGTCGTTGCCGGCGGAGATGGTGCGACCCGGAAAACTGCACTCGACGCCGGGCATCATCGTTCGCAGCGTCGACGACATCGAATCCTGCGTCGTCGACGGAATGACGGTGACGATACCGGCCCGAACGGCCTTCGACCTCGCGCGCGGTGCGGACCTCGATCGGTGCGTCGAAATGGTGGACGCGCTCTGCAATGCGACCGGAACGAAGGTCCACGAGATCGAAGCGGTGGCCGCTCGGAACAAGGGCGCTCGGCACCTCGCGTCCGTACGGAAGGTTCTCGAACTCGTCGACGGAGGTGCCGCGTCACCACCGGAGACGCACACGCGGCTGCTGATCGTCCGATCCGGTCTGCCCGTGCCGGAGACGCAGATCGAGATCTACGACGGTGGGCGGTTCGTGGCACGTGCGGACATGGGCTGGAAGCAGTGGAGGGTCCTCGTCGAGTACGACGGTGCGCAGCACTGGACCGATCGAGTACAGCGGACCATCGACATCGACCGCTATGCGTTGCTGTCGGAGCTCGGTTGGACCGTGGTGCGTGTCGGCGCCGACCTGCTGTATCGGCGACCTCGAGTCCTCGTCGAAAGGGTGCGACGCGCGTTGTACCGCGCCGGTGCCCTCGGGTGACCTGTCGAGACCGGTGTTGTGTGCGATTTTTCGGTGAATTTCGAACACAACGTCGGTCTCGACCGACGACGAGCGTCCGGTGGGCATACTCGGGGACATCGGAACGCGAACGGTCGGAGGAATCTGTGGCTCAGGGTTTGAAGTTGGGATACAAGGCGTCGGCAGAGCAGTTCGGGCCGCGCGAGCTGGTGGAGTTGGGTGTGTTGGCCGAGGCGCACGGGATGGATTCGGCGACGGTGTCGGATCATTTCCAGCCGTGGCGGCACAACGGTGGGCATGCGCCGTTCTCGTTGGCGTGGATGACCGCCGTGGGCGAGCGCACCGAAAGGTTGCAGCTGGGCACGAGTGTGCTCACGCCGACGTTCCGGTACAACCCGGCGGTGATCGCGCAGGCCTTCGCGACGATGGGGTGTCTGTATCCGGGACGGATCTTCCTCGGGGTCGGCACCGGTGAAGCACTCAACGAGATCGCCACCGGTTATGCGNACGACGTGCCCGAAGGCGGCATCCCGGTCTACGTCGCCGCCGGCGGTCCGGTCGTGGCTCGCTATGCCGGACGCGCGGGGGACGGGTTCATCTGCACCTCGGGTAAGGGCATGGAGCTCTACACCGACAAGCTGTTGCCGGCCGTCGCCGAGGGGGCGGAGAAGGCGGAGCGGGATGTGGCGCAGATCGACAGAATGATCGAGATCAAGATCTCGTACGACACCGATCCGGACAAGGCGTTGGAGAACACCCGCTTCTGGGCGCCGCTGTCGCTCACGCCGGAGCAGAAGCATTCGATCGATGATCCGATGGAGATGGAGGCGGCGGCGGATGCGTTGCCGATCGAGCAGGTCGCCAAGCGGTGGATCGTGGCGTCGGATCCGGACGAGGCGGTCGAGCAGGTCAGGGCGTATGTCGATGCGGGGTTGAATCATCTGGTGTTCCATGCGCCGGGTCATGATCAGAAGCGGTTCCTGGAGTTGTTCGAGCGCGACCTCGCCCCGCGCCTGCGCGCACTCACCTGACGTCCGACCCGCAAGGTGCCGCTTCTCCGCTGAGTAGGAGCGGCACCGAGCAGCCCGACACCCCGCGCGTGCTGCAGACCCAGTCCTGACATCCCGCGACTCCCATGCCCGGCCGGACACCTCCGGCCGGGCATGTGCGCGGGTACGCGGGACGGAGCAAAGTTTGCAGTTAGGGTGGAATCCATGAGTGCTGCTGCAGGGTCCGTCTCGAGCATCTACATCGCAGCTCCGGAAGGGGACACCGGGAAGTCGACGGTCGCCCTGGGCGTGCTGCAGACGCTGTGCGCGTCCACCGCCCGCGTCGGTGTCTTCCGTCCCATCGCGCGCTCCGACAGCGACATCGACTACATCCTCGAACTGTTGCTCGAACACACCACCGTCGACCTCGCCTACGAGGACTGCATCGGCGTCACCTACGACGACGTCCACGACGACCCGGACGCCGCGCTCAGCGACATCGTCGGCAAGTACCACGCGGTGGCGGACCGCTGCGACGCCGTCGTCATCGTCGGCAGCGACTACACCGAGATCGCCAACCCGAGCGAACTGTCGTACAACGCCCGCATCGCGGCGAACCTCGACGCCCCGGTACTGCTCGTCCTGCGCGGTTCCCGCCGCACGCCCTCGGAGATCGCCCAGCTCGCCGGTGTGTGTGCGAACGAGCTCGCGGGACAGCACGCGCATCTCGGCGCGGTGGTGGTGAACCGCTGCGACCCCCATGCACTCGACGAGATCGCCCGGGCTCTCGGCGACCGCACCGAACCGGTGTGGACGCTCCCGGAGGTGCCCGCACTGGTCGCGCCGACGATGGCCGAGCTGCAGACCGCGATCGGAGGCGAGCTCTACAGCGGTGACCCCGACCTGCTGCAGCGGGAAGCGCTGCGGATCATGGTCGGTGGCATGACCGCCGAACGGATTCTCGAGCGGCTCACCGACGGCGTCGTCGTCATCGCTCCCGCCGACCGCTCCGACGTCATCCTCGCGCTGGTCAATGCCAATGCCGCCGAAGGATTCCCGACGCTCGCCGGCATCATCATGAACGGGGGCCTGCTGCCGCACCCGATGATCGCGCAGCTCGTCACGGCCTTGAAGCCGTCGCTGCCGATACTCACCACCGAACTCGGCACCTTCGACACCGCCTCGGCTGCCGACCGCACCCGAGGCCGCATGGCCCTCGGCGCACAGCGCAAGATCGACACGGCACTCGCGCTCATGGAACGACACGTCGATTCCCGTTCTCTGCTCGACCGGTTGCGACTGCCGAGACCGTCCGTGACCACCCCGCAGATGTTCGAATACCAGCTCATCGACCGCGCGCGGGCCCAGCAGCGGCACATCGTGTTACCCGAGGGCGAGGACGACCGCATCCTTCGAGCCGCCGGACGCGTGCTCCAGCGTGGCATCGCGAAGCTGACGATCCTCGGCGACGAGGCAGCCGTCCGCCAGCGGGCGTCGGAACTCGGGGTGGACCTGTCGCAGGCGCAGATCCTCGACCCGCGCACTTCCGAGCACGCCGACCGGTTCGCGGAGGAGTACGCGCGGCTGCGTGCCCACAAGGGCATGACCGTCGAACGTGCACGCGAGATCATGCGCGACATCTCATATTTCGGCACGATGATGGTGCACCTGGGACTGGCCGACGGCATGGTTTCGGGCGCGGCCCACACCACCGCCCACACGATCCGCCCCGCCCTCGAGATCATCAAGACCGAACCGGGCGTCTCCACGGTGTCGAGCATCTTCCTGATGTGCCTCGCCGACCGTGTCCTCGCGTACGGCGACTGCGCCGTCGTCCCCGACCCGACCGCCGACCAGCTCGCCGACATCGCGATTTCGTCCGCCGCGACCGCCGCCCGGTTCGGCATCGACCCGAGGGTCGCGATGCTGTCGTACTCCACCGGCGAATCCGGTTCGGGTGCCGACGTCGACAAGGTCCGCTCGGCCACGACGTTGGTCCGGGAGCGGCGACCCGACCTGCCGGTGGAAGGTCCGATCCAGTACGACGCGGCGATCGAACCGACGGTCGCGAGCGCGAAGCTGCCCGACTCCGACGTCGCCGGACGCGCCACGGTGTTCATCTTCCCGGACCTGAACACCGGCAACAACACCTACAAGGCCGTGCAGCGCAGCGCCGGTGCCGTCGCCGTCGGACCCGTCCTGCAAGGCCTGAACAAGCCGGTCAACGACCTCTCGCGGGGCGCCCTGATCCAGGACATCGTCAACACCATCGCCATCACCGCGATCCAGGCGCAGGAGGAAGACGCGTGAGCAGCCCGAACCCGGTCACCGCAGGCACCGTCCTGGTCCTCAACTCCGGATCGTCGTCGATCAAGTTCCAGCTGATCGAACCGGAGAGCGGAAAGTCGCTGGCGCACGGACTGATCGAGCGGATCGGGGAACCGGAGGGCCGGATCGTCTTCCACCACACGGCGGGGGCGGACGAACGCAACGACGCCATCGCCGACCACCGGACCGGACTGCGTGCGGTACTGGAGATGCTCGAAGGGCTGGGCCGTCCGCTGCACGAGGTGGGCATCGTCGCCGTCGGACACCGACTCGTGCACGGCGGCAAGGTCTTCTACGAACCGACCCTGATCGACGACGACGTGGTCCGCGCCGTCGACGAATTGTCGATCCTTGCGCCCCTCCACAATCCGGCGAACGTCGTGGGAATGGAGGTCGCGCGGGAGGAACTGCCCGACATCCCCCATGTGGGTGTATTCGACACCGCCTTCTTCCACGGTCTTCCGCCGCACGCGGCGACCTATGCGATCGACCGCGACATCGCCCACAAGCACGACATCCGGCGGTACGGATTCCACGGTACTTCACACGAATACGTGTCGGGGCGTGCCGCGGAGTTCCTCGGACGCGACATCGCGGACCTGAATCTGGTTGTGCTCCATCTGGGTAACGGTGCGTCGGCGTCGGCGGTCGCAGGTGGGAGCCCGATCGACACCTCGATGGGACTGACCCCGCTCGAGGGTCTCGTCATGGGCACGCGCAGCGGCGACATCGATCCGGGTGTCGTCATGCACCTCAACCGGGCGGCCGGGTTGAAGGTCGACGCCATCGACGACCTGCTCAACCGGCATTCGGGCCTGAAGGGGCTGTCGGGTGTCAACGACTTCCGGGCTCTGCTGAAGCTCGTCGGCGAGGGCGACGAGGACGCGCGACTCGCGTACGAAGTCTACGTGCATCGTATCCGGAAGTACTTGGGCGCCTACACCTTCGAGCTCGGCGGCGTCGACGCGGTCGTGTTCACCGGTGGGGTGGGGGAGAACAACGTCGACGTCCGGCGCGACAGCCTCTCCGGCCTCGACCGGCTCGGCATCGTCGTCGACGATGCGCGCAACACTGCCGACGACGACGGGGAACGCCGGATCTCGACCGACTCGTCGCAGGTGGAGGTTCTCGTGATCCCCACGAACGAGGAACTCGCCATCGCCCGCGCGGCCGTACAGTTCGCCCGGCGCTGACTTCTGATCAGGTCAAACTGCGCGGCCGGATCGCGTTCGCGAGGTCGACGAGGGTGTAGCGGTGTGTGCGGGAAGGGGCGTTGCGCGCCAATTGCCGCAGCGCCGCCTCGGTGCCCAGGCGGAGTCCCTTCTCGGTGAACGGTACGTCGAGGATGCGGTCGTACTCGCGACTCGATGCCCGTCCACTGCGCACCCATTCGAGCGCTGTCCCGAGGACCAGTGCGCGCATCTGCAGGGCGCGACCCTCGTCGGGAGGCAGCGACGCGATCCGGTGCGCGGCCTCGCGCAGATCCGCCTCGGAGATCTCCTCGACGCGACCGCCTCGTAACAGGATCAGCGCGGCGGTCATGGTCGCGGCACTGTGGTGCCGGGAGGTCGTGGGGACCTCGTCGAGCACGTCCACGGCGGCGCGGATCTCGTCGCGGGCGGTGAGCTGGCGTGCCAACCCGAAGGCCGCGCTGACGACGGCGTGATCGGTGCGCCACACGACCCGGTAGGACTGCTCGCAGAAGCGTCGCCACGCGTCGGGGTCGTCGCTCTCCCAATGCTGCAGCGTCAGTTCGGCGGTGGCCCCGAGTGCGATCTTCGGGGCGATCTCACCCGGAAGCGCGTGCAGCACCTTGTCGAACCGGGTGAACGCTGCCTCGTAGTCGTCCTGCAGCAGTTCGGCGATGCCGGCGTACCAGTCCATGCGCCAGTCGTCGCCGAACTCGCGCTCGAGGCGGGTGAGGATCTCCACCGCGCTGTCGACCTGCCCGAGATCGAGATGGGCGCGGACCTCGGCGAGGGTGATCTCCTTGGAGAACGACACGTCGGATGCTCCGACGACCCGCCCGACCCCGTTCTCGCGCGCGTGCCGGAGCGAGTCGAGGGTCTGCTGCGGTTCGCTGTGCACCGCGGCGGCGAGGAGCGCGGCACTCGGATCGTTGGGGTCGAGCAGGGGGACGGGCAGTGCCGCCGCGACATCCTGGCCCCGCAGTTTGGGGTCGCGCTCGATCCCGTCGGCGTACACGTCGGTGGGGACGAGTGCCTCGTCGGTGCCGAAGGTCGTGCGGGGCGGGCTGAACAGCCGGGACAGTCCGGGGTGTTCGGTGCCGAGTTTCTTCGACAGGATCTCGCGCAGCACACCGGTGAGCTGTCCGTGCAATTCGTCGGCGGACGAGAAGCGCTGCTGCGGATCGGGGTTCGTGGCCCGCAGGAGCAGGCGGTGGAAGGAGTCGAACTCGTCGAGCAGGGGAGCCTGCTCGGGGGTGGGCAGACCGTCGCGGTAACGGCCTTTGTCCGAGGGCATGTCGAGGGTGAGCACCGCGAGTGTGCGTCCGACCGTGTAGATGTCGCTCGCGACCGTCGGCCCGGTCCGGACGATCTCGGGTG
Organism: Rhodococcus sp. Chr-9; assembly: GCF_000801125.1. NCBI lineage: Bacteria > Bacillati > Actinomycetota > Actinomycetes > Mycobacteriales > Nocardiaceae > Rhodococcus > Rhodococcus sp. Chr-9. Next base: position 281,693 of record NZ_JTIZ01000089.1, on the reverse strand, counting down.
CTTGGTATCCCGGCGTCCCGTACAGATAGCCGTATCCCTCGATCGCGGAGACGGCGCCGAGGTCGATGAGTTCGATCTGCTCGTCGGTGACCATGATGTTCTCGGGCTTGAGGTCGTTGTAGACCAGTCCGATGTCGTGCAGATACTGCAGTGCCGGTAGCACTTCGAGCATGTATGCGATGGCCTGCTCGACGGGGATGCGGTTCGGTGGGGGATAGTTGTCGAGCACGGTACGCAGGGTGTGACCACCCAGGTACTCCATGACGATGTATCCCATCGGGGTGCCGTCGGGTGAGGGGTGCTCGACGAAGTTGTAGATCTGCACGATGCTCGGATGGCTGACCTCGGCCAGGAACTGGCGTTCGGCCACCGCGACCGCCTGGGCCTCGGCGTCGCCACTCTGCAGCAGGCCCTTCAGCACTACCCAGCGGTCGCTCACGTTGCGGTCGATCGCGAGGTAGATCCATCCCAGTCCGCCGTGGGCGAGACAACCCTGCACCTCGTACTGCCCGGCGACGAGGTCCCCGCGGTGCAGGGCCGGAGTGAACTGGAAATGTGTTCCGCACTGGGGGCAATCACCTTCTGTGGGACCCGGCCCCGACGGGGTGCTGCGTCCCACCGGTTGTCCGCACTTCGCGCAGAACCTCTTGCCTTCGGAGACGTGAGGATCGCGGAGGACGGCGTCGACCGGATCCTTCGTGGTGGGGACCGGCACGTCGACGAGGCCGGCGATGCGGCGACGCTGGGTTCCGCGCGGCCGGATGCGGCGGTTCGACGAACGTTGGGAGGACGAACGCTGGGAGGACGAGCCGGACCAGATCGACGAGCGCTGGGTGGAGTCGGGCCGCGTGGCGGGGACGGGGCCGGGGCCGCGTTCGGTGGCGGGGCCGGAATCGGCCGACGGGGTATCGGCCGGTTCGGGTTCGTCGGACATGGCCGTCACTTCCGGTAGTTCGGTGTCGGGGGTGACGGAGTGGGACCGAGCACCCGCAGGTACTTCTCGTACAGCGCCGTCCACGTCCCGTCGGAGCGGATCCGTTCGAGGGTGGCGTTGACGAAGCGTACGAGCTCGTCGCTGCCCAGCCGGATTCCGATTCCGTACGGCTCCGATCCCAGGGAGGGGCCGACGAGTTCGAGATAGGGGTCCTGTGAGGCGAGTCCGGCGAGGATCGTGTCGTCGGTGCTCACGGCGTCGACCTGCTGTTGCTGGAGGACGACGAGGCAGTCGGCCCACGACGGCACGGTGAGGATCGACGCCGACGGCTGCACTTCTCGCATCCGGAGCAGCGAGGTGGTGCCCTCGACGATGCACACGCGCCGGCCGGCGAGATCGGCGGCGGAGCGGATGCCGGATCCCCGGACGACGAGCACGCGCTGCTGGGCTCGGAAGTACTCGGTGGAGAAGTCGACCTTCTCGCGTCGGGCGCACGTGATGCTCATGGTCTTCGCGACGATGTCGACGGTGGAGTCCTGCAGCGCCTTCTCGCGCTCGGCCGACGACAGGATGCGGTAGTCGACGAGGTCGGGATCGCCCAGGAGGTCGCGGGCGAGCTCACGTGCGATGTCGACGTCGAAACCGGTGATGCGCCCGGTCGCGGTGTCGCGGTAGCTCATGAGGTTGCTGCCGGTGTCGAGGCCGACGATCAGCCGGCCGCGCGTGCGGATCCGATCGATCGCAGGTCCGGTGGCGTTCGGATCCGGGGGAAGCGAGGCGGTGGGATCGCCGCAGTCGGGGGCGGGCGGTGTGGCCACCGACGACTCGAGCATCCGCGCGTTCTCGGGAAGCGGGAGAGAGGTCGTCGTCCCTTGGAGGCCGGGGGCGCGCGGTGGGGGGTCGGTCGCGCACCCGCCGGCGAGTGCGGCGACGACGCACAGGCCCGCGACGAGAACGCGCTCTCTCACTGGTACTCCTTCAACCGCGGCCGGAGACCGACCCACACGCCGACCAGCGCCACCGTCAGCAGCACCACCGACATCGGTGCGAGGCCGGCGAGGGTGCGGGAGGCGCGGAACTCGTTGTCGCGCAGTTCGGTGCGGGTGTCGTCGATTCCTTCCGTCAGGGCCGCATCGAGAGCGACGAACCGGGCGGTGGACTCGCCGGGACCTGCACCGACTGCGAGGACCGAGGCCGCTGCGTAGTCGCCGCGGACGAGGGCGTCGACCATGCGTGCATGCGAGTTGATCCATGCGTCGTGCGCCGACCGGGCGGTCTCCACTGCCTCGGCGCCCGCCTCGAGGGCGGAATCGCGACCGTACTCGTCGAGGATGTCGCCGAGCCGCGCCATGTTGGTCTCGAAGGTGTCGTCGTACGCGCCGGTCGTGTCGCGCCGGGCGATCAGCAGGGTCTCGGCGGTACGCGACTGCTGGGCGAGGATCCGGCCCTCGGTGAGATCGGCGAGCGGTGCCGCACCGCGCTCGATGGCGCGTTCGGTGGCACTCGACGAGGCCAGGCCCGCGACGAGCAACCAGCACAGCAGCGCGCCGGTCGCGCCGATCGCGACGAGGATTCCGGGATTGAGGGTGCGACGACTGCGGCGGCTCACGACGGCGTGCGCCACGCACAGGGCAGCGACCGTGACGAGGAGCAATCCGATCGCGAGCCAGGGCGGTCGCACCGCGTCGCGCTGGGTGTCCTCGACCGCGGCGACGCCGCGCGTGTGCAGTTCCTGCGCGGCGGGGAGCAGTTCGGTCTGCATCAGGTGCGAGGCCTCGCCGAGATATGCGGCGCCGACCGGATGCCCGGTGCGGTTGTTGGTGCGAGCCGTCTCGATGAGACCCGTGTAGACGGGCAGCAGCCGCCCGATCTCCGTCAGGTTGTGCGCGGTCTCGCGGTCGGCATCGGTCAGGCCGGTCGCCGCGATGACGAGATATTCCGCGGCCTCGTTGGTCGCCCGGATGTAGCGACTGCGCACCGCCTCCGGTTCGAGTCCGCCCGAGATGAAGCCCGTCACGGCGGCGGCGTCGGCCACCGACAGCGCGCTGTAGAGATTCTGGGCCGCGCTGGCGAGCGGCTCGATGGACGCGAGGAGACGATCGTGGGTGGCCTGCCTGCCGGACACCATCGTTGCGGAGACCGCTGCCGAGGCGACGAGCAGCACGGTGAGCACCACCCCGAGGACCACCAACCGGACCGGCGTGGACCGGAGCAGGGCACGAGCGTCGTCGAACCGGGCGTCCGGAGTGTCCGTATCGGCGTCGTCGCGGATGTGGCTCTCGACAGGAGCGAAGGGAGGGGTGATCCGTACGTCCACCGGGCACTCCCTTCCTCGTGTCGAGCGGTCTGAGGGGAGCATATAAGCAGCCCGGCGGTATTGTTGCCGTCCACGGACGGCGGGGATCCGGTACCGGGCACAGGTCCGGGCGAGGGCGGGTCGGAGAGGCGGACGCAATGCGTGGAGACGGTGACGGCTGGGCGGTCGGACCGGACGGCGAGAAGCGCTGGGGACGGCACGGCGCCGCAGGTCTGCTGCTGCGCGCTCCGCTCGCGGACGGTCGCCCCGCGGTTCTCCTGCAGCATCGGGCGGCATGGTCGCACCAGGGCGGGACGTGGGCACTTCCCGGTGGAGCGCGCGACTCGCACGAGAGCACCGTCGACGCCGCCGTGCGGGAGGCCCACGAGGAGGCCGGCATCGATCTCGCGGCCGTGACGGTACGCGCCGAACGCGTCACCTCCGGTCTCGCGGGCGGATGGACCTACACCACCGTCGTCGCCGACGCCACCGAAACTCTCGTGACCAGTCTCAACCAGGAGAGCACCGAACTGCGCTGGGTGCCCGAACCGGAGGTCGAGGCGATGCCGCTGCACAGCGGCTTCGCCGAGGCGTGGCCGTCGCTGCGCACCTCACCGGTACGCATGCTGCTCGACACCGCGAACGTGCTCGGAGCGAGCGGCCCCACCGGATGGTGGCGCGACCGCCCCGGCGCGACGAGCGCCCTGCTCGCCGACCTCGCCGCGGTCCTGCCCCGCACCGTCGAAATTCCCGACGGGACGTTCGGCTGGGTCCCCCGCGTCGAAGCGGTCCTCGAAGGGCATGCCCGCGACGCGACGATCGACGACGTCCGGATCCCGGTGCACAGCGCGGACGGCAGCGGCGACGACGAACTGACCCGGCTGGCCTCCACCACGACGGCCGTGGTCGACCCCGGGGTGACGGTCGTGGTCACCGCGGATCGCGGCCTGCGCGCGCGGTTGCCCGAGGGCACGATCGCGATGTCGCCCTCGGCCGTGCTGGGCTGGCTGTAACGCCTCAGGTCGGGAGTGCGGCCTTCAGCGCCGCCGCGGCTGCCCGCGGATCGGATGCCTTCGTGATCGCCCGGACCACCGCGACCCGCGTGGCACCGGCGTCGAGCACCTCGGGGAGTCGCTCGAGATCGATGCCGCCGATCGCGAACCACGGCCGTGCCGGCTGCGACTGCGTGACCTCGCGCGTCACCTCCAGCCCCGCTGCGGTCCGTCCCGGCTTGGTCGGTGTGTCCCACACCGGCCCGGATGCGAAGTAGTCGACGCCCTCCTCGATGTCGGCGAGCGCAGCCTGCGCGCGGCTCGACGTCGAGCGGCCGATGACGATCTCGTCGCCGAGGATCTGCCGCGCGTGCCGCACCGGCAGGTCGCCCTGACCGAGATGCAGGATGTCGGCGCCCGACGCGAGCGCGATGTCGGCGCGGTCGTTCACGGCCAGGAGCGCACCGTGGCGTGCACACGCCTCGCCGATGATCTCGAGGGCGGCGAGTTCCTCGCGTGCCTCGAGGCGTCCGAACTTCTTCTCGCCGGCCGAGTCCTTGTCGCGCAACTGGACGATGTCGACCCCACCGGCGAGGGCCTCCTCGACGAACCGTGCGAGGTCGCCGGTGTCCCGGCGAGCGTCGGTGCACAGATACAACCGGGCGGTCGCGAGGCGGCCGCGCGGGTCGGGATGGTTGCCGCGATAGGTGGTCACGACCAAGACGGTAGCCTCTAAGCAGAAAGTGACGACACGGGAGTCCCGAGGTTCGCGGGGCTGAGAGGGGGCCTGCCGGCCCCGACCGTTATGACCTGACCCGGATCATGCCGGCGCAGGGAGTGAGGTGGACCAATGGCAACTGTGGCCGTCGTGGGTGGCGGAGTGATCGGGCTGTCGATCGCATGGCGCGCGGCCCGCTCGGGGCACATCGTGACCGTGCACGACCCGAATCCCGGCAGTGGCGCCTCGTGGGTGGCCGGCGGGATGCTGGCCCCGCTGTCCGAGGGCTGGCCCGGTGAGGACCACGTGCTGTCCCTGGGTGCGGCCTCGCTCGACCGCTGGCCCGGATTCGCGGATGCACTGCGCGCGGAGACCGGCGTCGACGTGTTCACCGCCGAGGAGTCGCTGACCGTCGCGCTCGACGCGGCGGACGCGGCCGACTTGCGGACCGTCGCCGAATGGGTCGGGGAGCGGGGGCACGAGATGCGTCTGCTCTCCCGTGCGGAGATCCGGGAGTTCGAACCGTCGCTCGGGCCGAAGGTGCGTCTCGGACTGCTCGCGCCCACCGAGTCGTCGGTCGACAACCGTACGCTCGTCGACGCCCTGCGCGTCGCGGCCACCGCGGCCGGGGTGCGTTTCTCCGACGCCGCCGTCCACGATCTCGCCGACCTTCCCGACGATCAGGTGGTGCTCGCCGCCGGCTCGGCGTCGGCGCGACTGTGGCCGGGCCTTCCGGTCCGTCCGGTCAAGGGCGAGATCCTGCGCCTGCGGGTGCGGCCGGGCGCGACCCCGCCGCCGCAGCGCACCGTGCGCGCGAGTGTCCACGGACGCCCCGCCTATCTGGTGCCCCGCCACGACGGCCTCGTCGTGGGCGCCACACAGTACGAGGCGTCCGACACACAGGTCACGGTGGCCGGGGTGCGCGATCTGATCGCCGACGCCGAGAAGATCTTTCCTGCGCTCGGCGAGTACGAACTGTTCGAGGCGAGCGCGGGCCTGCGCCCGATGACCCCCGACAACCTGCCGCTGATCGGCCGGCTCTCCGATCGTGTCGTCGCCGCGACCGGCCACGGCCGCAACGGTGTGCTGCTCACGCCGCTCACCGTCGACGCGGTGCTCGCCGAACTCGGTGGGCGGTCGCTGGCCGACGCGCAGTACGCCTGTCCTGGACGAATTACGGAAGCGAGTGTGGGATGACGAACGTGTCCGTGGGCATCACCGTCAACGGTGAGGACAAGTACTACGACGCGGCCCCGACCGTGTCACAACTGCTGAACGAGCTCGGTCTGCCCGAGAAGGGCATCGCGGTCGCCGTCGACGGTGTCGTGTGCCCGCGCGGCCGCTGGTCGGAGCCGGTCACACGCGGAGCGAGCATCGAGATCCTCACGGCGGTCCAGGGTGGCTGACACACACGATCCCGGCGCCGACCTGCCGCAGCTGACCATCGCCGGCCGCACCTTCGGGTCGCGGCTGATCACCGGCACCGGTGGCGCGGCGAACCTGGCCGTGCTCGAGGAGGCACTCGTCGCGTCGGGCACCGAACTGACCACCGTCGCGATGCGCCGTGTCGACGCGGCCTCCGGAACCGGTGTCCTCGACCTGCTGCGCCGCCTCGGCATCGAACCGCTGCCGAACACTGCCGGGTGCCGCGGCGCGAAGGAAGCCGTGCTGACCGCGCAGCTCGGGCGGGAGGCGCTGGAGACCGACTGGGTGAAACTCGAGGTCATCGCCGACGAACGGACGCTGCTGCCCGATGCCATCGAACTCGTCTCCGCGGCCGAACAACTCGTCGACGACGGCTTCGTCGTCCTGCCGTACACGACGGACGATCCCGTCCTCGCGCGGCGCCTCGAGGACGTCGGTTGTGCCGCGGTGATGCCGCTCGGCTCGCCGATCGGGACCGGCCTCGGTATCTCGAACCCGCACCACATCGAGATGATCGTCGAGGCTGCGGGTGTGCCGGTGATCCTCGACGCGGGAATCGGAACCGCCTCCGACGCGGCGCTCGCGATGGAACTCGGTTGCGACGCCGTGCTGCTCGCGACCGCCGTCACCCGCGCGAAGGATCCGGCGCTGATGGCGTCGGCGATGCGTCACGCCGTCGAAGCGGGATTCCGTGCCCGGCACGCCGGCCGGATCCCGAAACGCTTCTGGGCCCAGGCATCTTCGCCGATGGAGCCGTGACCGGTACGGGAAGCCCCTGAGCACCTTGGTGTTCAGGGGTTTCCGATTGTCGCGCGACGGGTTACCGATCGGTCTGTACGATCCCCGGGCATGACAGTTGCACACAGAATTCTCGCTGCCGCCGCTGCCGGGCTCATGGGCACTGTCGTCGCCGTCGCGGCGCCGGGTGTCGCGGGCGCCCAGGAACCGTGTCAGATGGGCTGGTCGAACACCGGACCGAGGTCGTGCGCGACGACGGAGTTGTCCACGCCACCCGTGCTGACATTGGGCGACGGCATCTGCGCCGGCATCGTGCGCGCCGGTGGAACCGCCTTCGACGGCCCGCTCTACGAGTACTCCTCGGCGCCGGGTGCCACCCACGGGATCGAACTGCGGATCACGCAGGGCTACTCGCTTCTCGGCGAGTGGACGCCGAGCATCCTGAACTGCGACGTCACCGTCGCTTTCGACTGGCACAACCTCGACACCGGTGCCCGCGGTACGGAGACCCGCTTCGTGCCGGCCTTCCACACGAGCACCCGGCCGTTGTTCATGCACGTGTTCCCCGGGCCCGGCCGCGTCGCCCTGACGATGCGTACCGAGCGACCGAGCATCCCGGTCACCACCGAGGTCTTCGTCCCCTGACGCACCGCGTGCGGCTCCGGGGAGTGTGATCGGATGCGCTCGCCGGAGCCGCACGTAGGGTGGTGCGCATGATCGAAGTGACCGGCTTGACCAAGACCTTCGGGTCCACGACCGCGGTCGACGACCTGACGTTCACGGTCCGTCCCGGCATCGTCACCGGCTTCCTCGGCCCCAACGGCGCGGGGAAGTCCACCACGATGCGCATGATCCTGGGGCTGGACCGGCCGACCTCGGGAACCGCACTGATCGAAGGGAAGCCGTACAGCGAGCTGACACGGCCGCTCACCACCGTCGGGGCGTTGCTCGACGCGAAGTGGGTGCATCCCAACCGGTCGGCGCGGTCGCATCTCGCCTGGCTGGCCGCGTCGAACGGTCTGCCTGCCTCGCGTGTCGACGAGGTTCTGCGCCAGGTGGGACTGACGGAGGTCGCGGGCAAGCGCGCCGGCGGCTTCTCGCTCGGCATGTCGCAGCGACTCGGTCTCGCCGCCGCACTGCTCGGCAACCCGCGCGTGCTGCTGTTCGACGAACCGGTCAACGGCCTCGACCCCGAGGGCATCGTGTGGATCCGGAGGTTCATGCAGGCGCTCGCCACGGAAGGCCGCACGGTGCTCGTGTCCAGCCACCTGCTCTCGGAGATGGCGCAGACCGCCGAACATCTCATCGTCATCGGCCGTGGACGGCTCATCGCCGACACCTCGGTGAAGGCGTTCGTCGACCGCGCGTCCGACTCGTTCGTCGTCGTGCGCAGCCCGCAACTCGACGAGCTGCGCACCGCGCTCACCGAACGCGGGCACACTGTGCGGGAGAACGACGGTGCCCTGCACGTCTCGGGCGCTCCGGCGGCGGAGATCGGCGAACTCGCTGCGACCCGGTCGATCGTGCTGCACGAACTCGCGGGCCGCAACGCGTCGCTCGAGGAAGCGTTCATGAAACTCACCGGTGGCGAGGTCGAATACCACGGATCCGGAGTCGACGACGTCATGAAGGGTGGACTGTGATGAGTACGGCGCTCGACACACTGCGGGCCGAACGGATCAAGCTCACGTCGGTGCAGTCACCGCTGTGGTGCACCCTCGTCATCGTCGCCCTCGGTCTGGGTCTGGCCGCGATCCTCGGGTCGGTCTCCCGCGCGTCGGCCGGGATGGACGACGAACTGGGACGGTTCTATCCGACCGTGGACGTCGCGGTCAGCGGCGTCACCGGCTTCGGTGTGCTGGTGCTCATGATCCTCGCGGCACTGTCGGTCACCAGCGAATACCGTTTCGGGGTCATCCGCACGACCTTCCAGGCCACCCCGAACCGCACCCTGCTCCTGACGATGAAGGCCCTGCTCATCGGTGTGCTGGGCGCGGTGCTGACACTCGCGGTCTCGTTCGGTGCCTTCTACCTCGCGAAGGCACTGGCCGGGCCCGACGCAGGTCGCGAGCTCGTCCTCAGCGGCGACACGGCGTGGCGCGCGGTCTACGGCACCGCGATCTACGCGTTCCTGTGCGTCTTCCTCGCGGTCGGTGTGGGCACGCTGCTGCGGCAGTCGGCCGGCACGATCGCGCTGCTGATGCTGTGGCCGCTGCTGCTCGAGTCGTTGTTCGCGCTGTTCGGTTCGGTGGGCCGCGAGATCCAGCCGTTCCTGCCGTTCGCGAACGCGAACAACTTCCTGGGTATCGGGCAGGGAATCGAATTCCACTGGGGTCCATGGGGATCGCTCCTGTACTTCGCGGCCTTCTCGTTCCTGGTGTTCGCGGCCTCACTCGTGGTGGTCAACCGCCGCGACGCCTGAGGTACTGTCTCGACACGCCTGAGGGACTACCTCGACACGCCGCAGGTTCTGCCTCCGCACACTGCGCCGCACGCTTTCCCCGTGCGGCGCAGTGCTTTTGTGTACGCTCGGTCGATGGCGTGGGCGCAGACGAGATACGGCATGCGGGGAGCGGCCCTGATCGCCGCCGGTGTACTGCTGACGGCGGGATGCTCGGAGGCGGAGGTGGAGGCGCCGCCCGTCGACCCGACGGCGCTCGCCGACGCCGTGCAACTCGATGCCGTCATGACGCACCTGACGGAACTCGAACGGATCGCCGGCGAGAACGACGGAAACCGTTCGCTCGGAACCCCCGGCTACGACGCGAGCGTCGACTACGTCGCCGGAGCCCTGCGCGACGCCGGATTCGACGTGCAGACACCGGAGTTCGACACGACCCTGTTCGCCGTCGAGAACGAGCAGCTCACCGTCGACGGGGAGCCGATGGGCGTGAGCGCACTCGGCATGTCGCCGTCGACGGGACCGGAGGGGCTCACCGCGCGCGTCGTGCGCATCGCCCCCGACGACACCCCCGGCTGCGAGGCCACCGACTACGACGGCATCGACGCGACCGGCGCGGTGGTGATCGTCGATCGCGGCGTGTGCACCTTCGCCGTCAAGGAGCAGGTCGCCGCCGAACGGGGAGCGGCCGCGCTGCTCGTCGCCAACAACGAGGACGGCCCGCTCGCCGCCGCCGGTCTCGGGGCGGAATCGACCCCCCGCATCCCGGTCGGAGGCGTGGCCGGGGCCGACGCCGAGCGCCTGTCCGCCGCGACCACCGTGACGGTGACACTCCAGACCCGCACCGAGGACCGGAAGTCGCGCAACGTGATCGCGCAGACGCGCACCGGCTCGACCGACGACGTGGTCGTCGTCGGCGCGCACCTCGACAGCGTCCCCGAAGGACCGGGGATCAACGACAACGGAACCGGCGTCGCCGCCGTCCTCGAGACCGCGCTGCAACTCGGCAGCGAGCCGGGCGTGACCAACGCCGTGCGGTTCGCGTTCTGGGGCGCCGAGGAGGTCGGACTGGTCGGCTCCACGAGGTACGTCGAGTCGCTGTCCGACGAGGAACGACTCGACATCGCCCTGTACCTGAACTTCGACATGCTCGGCTCGCCCAACGCCGGATATCTGGTGTTCGACGGCGACGACTCCGACGCCGTCGGCGAAGGACCCGGACCGGAGGGCTCGGCGGGTATCGAACGGACCTTCGCGCAGTTCTTCGACGAACGCGGAATCGAGGTCGGCGGAACGGATTTCGACGGCCGTTCCGATTACGGTCCGTTCGTCGCCTTCGGCATCCCCGCGGGCGGGGTGTTCACCGGCGCCGACGACGTCAAGACCCCCGAACAGGCCGACCGGTGGGGTGGCACCGCCGACCAGCCCTTCGACCCGAACTACCACACCCCCGAGGACACCCTGGCCGGCATCGACCGCGACGCGTTCGCCGCGGCGGCCGCCGCCGTCGCCTACGGCACGGCTGTCTACGCGAATTCGATCGACGGACCCGACGGGGTGCCCGCAAGTGACCAGCGGGCCGAGGTGCGCGCCGAGTTCACCGAGTGAAGACGGGCGCGATCAGCGCTCGTGCAGTCGCCACAACGGGTTGACCGGGCCGTGGCCGTGACCGAGGTCGTAGGACCACTCGAGGCACTTCGTGATCCATTCCTTCGCGAACTCGACTGCCTCGGGCACTGACCGGCCATGCGCGAGGGCGGACGCGATCGCGGCTGCGAGCGTGTCGCCGCCGCCGTGGTCGTTGCCGGTCTCGATGCGCGGCGTGCTGAACTCGAGGAAACGGTCGCCGTCGAACAGCAGGTCGGTGCTCTTCTCCGAGCTGCGCAGATGACCGCCCTTGACGATCACCCACTGGGCGCCGAGCGCATGGAGCGCTTCGGCGGCGCGCCGGGCCGACGCGTCGTCGACGACCTCGATGCTCGTGATCAGCCGTACCTCGTCGAGATTCGGGGTGACGACGGTGGCGAGGGGGATGAGCACCCCGCGGATCGCGTCGAGCGCGTCGGAGTGCAGCAGCGGGTCGCCGTGCATCGATGCGCAGACCGGGTCGACGACGAGCGGTACCTCCATGTCGCGGCCGATGCCCACCTCGGAGCACACCTGTGCGACGGCCTCGATGATCTGCGTGGAGGCGAGCATGCCCGTCTTCGCTGCGGACACCCCGATGTCCTCGACCACGCACCGCACCTGGTCGGCCACGGTCTCGGCGGGGATCTCGTGGAACCCGCGGACGCCGACGGAGTTCTGGACGGTGACGGCGGCCACCGCGACGCATGCGTGCACACCGCACATCGCCATCGTGCGGGAATCGGCCTGGATGCCGGCTCCGCCTCCGGAGTCGGTGCCGGCGATGGTGAGGGCTCGAACCGGGGTCTCGCCTCGAGGCGACAGGGGCAGAAGGTCCACGCGGACACCCTACCGAGGGTGTGTTCGAACACGGCCGGGAGGCGCTGAGGCGGGTGCACTTTGCGAAACACGACAGCGTTGCTGCCGGTGGTCGCCTCGTTGCTCTATAGTGGCATAGGTCACAGTTCGATCACGCAACACCCCTATTGGAGGCGCTCATGAACACGAGTTCGCCGGACCTCGCCGTGTCGGACAACGCCGACCAGAACCGGTTCGAACTGCGCCTCAACGGCGATCTCGTCGGCATCCTGGCGTACTACGACTTCGAACGCGTTCCGGCGCCGAACCCGCCGGTCGTCGACTTCATGCACACCGTGATCGTCGAGGATTTCGGTCATCGGGGTCTCGCGGCCGTCCTCGTCGGTGGTTCGCTCGATCTCGCTCGCAGCCGAGGCTGGCGGGTGCGGCCGGTGTGCACCTATGTGCAGCGATTCGTGTCGTCGCACGAGAACTACCGCGACGTCGTCGTGGCTCTCGAGCTGCCGCGCACGGACCCCCACCGCAAAGAGACCCGGCGCAAGCAGCCGCAGCGCAAGGTGCCTGCCCGCAAGGCCTGATGCCTGTGCGGGCGGTCCACCCGACGCGGGACCTGCTCAGAGGTCGAGGTCGACGACGACCGGTGCGTGGTCGCTCGCGCCCTTGCCCTTGCGTTCGTTGCGGTCGATCTCGGCGCCCGTCACCCGTGCCGCGAAGGCCGGTGATCCGAGGACGAAGTCGATCCGCATCCCCTGCTTCTTGGGGAAGCGCAGCTGGGTGTAGTCCCAGTAGGTGTAGACCCCGGGGCCGGGCGCGTACGGACGGACGACGTCGGTGTAGCCGACGTCGGCGAACGCGTGGAAGGCGTCGCGCTCGGGCTGCGAAGTGTGCGTCTTGCCCTCGAAGAAGGCCGGATCCCACACGTCGTCGTCGGTGGGGGCGACGTTCCAGTCGCCGACCAGCGCGATGGGCTGCCCGGGCGCTGCGGTGGCCCAGGCGTGCGCGTCGGCGCGCAGCTTGGCGAGCCAGTCGAGCTTGTAGGTGTAATGCGGGTCGTTGAGGTCGCGGCCGTTGGGGACGTACAGGCTCCATACGCGCACACCCGCGCACGTCGCCCCGATCGCCCGCGCCTCGAGCGCCGGATCGACCTCCGGGTCCTTGGAGAAACCGGGCTGGTCCTCGAAGCCGATCTGCACGTCGTCGAGGCCCACGCGCGACGCGATGGCCACACCGTTCCACTGGCTCAGTCCGACGTGCGCGACGCGGTAGCCGAGCTCCTCGAAGCGTTCGTGCGGGAACTGCTCGTCCTTGCACTTGGTTTCCTGCATCGCGAGCACATCCGTGTCGGTTCGCTGCAACCAGTCGAGGATGCGGTCGGTACGGGCACGGACGGAGTTCACATTCCAGGTAGCAAGGCGCACACGCTCACTGTAGGCGACCTATCCGACGGGTTCGGAGGCGTATCGGTAGCGGTGGTGGTCGACGAAGCCGAGTTCGCGATACAGGGCGCGCGCCGCGGTGTTCGCCTCCTCGACCTGCAGATATGCGTGGGTCGTGCCGTGCTCGCGTGCCCAGCGCAGCAGGGCACCGCACACGAGTGTGCCGAGTCCGCGACGCCGGTGTTCGGGAGCGACCTCGACGGTCGACAGACCCACCCAGCGGCGTCCGTCCGGCGCATCGGTGATCGCCGCGCGGCAGATCGCCAGGGGCGGCTGCCCGGGTGCACCGATGCGGCCGAACCCGAGGATCCCCGCGGCCACCGAGCCGAGCACGTCCTGCGCGAGCAGCGGGTCGGCGTCGGCGCGGTGGAGCGACATCCAGTCGGCGTCCGGCCGGTCGGTGATCGTGACCGGGGTGGGCTCCGGCGGCAAGGGGATGTTCGCGAGGTCGGCGCCCATCACGAGCACCGGCTCCGAGGTCGGCCACCCCTCGGGGATCCGGGCGAGTCGATCGGGCACCAGCAGCCGCAGCGGCAATCCGCGTGCCGCGAACCATTCACGGAGCCGGGCGCGCACCGCCGGATCGGCGGGGTCCGCCACGGTGCCGCGTTCACCCAGCGNCGCCGGGTGAAACCGTGTCCGGCGCGCACGAGCCAGCCGTCCACCCAGGCCGATTCGAGACCGGGCCACCCCGCGGCGGCGGCGTGCTCGAGCGCGCGGATCTCCGAGACGCGGATCGGCCGCGCCGCGATCGGCTTGAGCGCGACGACCGAGGTGGGGGACACCTGGACGACACGACCGTCGGCGGTGCGCACCGCGACCACCGGTTCGACGGAGACGAGTTCACCGATGACATCGGTCATCGGGTGGCTGTAGCCGGCGGGCAGGCGGTACCGCAGCACCACCCGGGTACCGAGGGGTACGGACGGGGCCGGACGGTCGGTCGTCATCGACGGTTCGCCGGTCGCCTCGTCAGTCGTCCTCGTCGTGGCCGAAAGGGTCCTCCACCGAACCCGGGAGCCAGGTCAGGCCCGGGACGCCCCATCCGGCGCGCTTGATGGTCTTCTTCGCGGCGCGGGCGTTGCGCCCGATCAGAACGTCGACGTACAGGAAGCCGTCGAGGTGCCCGACCTCGTGCTGCAGCATGCGAGCGAAGAATCCGTGGCCCTCGATCTCGATGGGCTCACCGTTCTCGTCGGTACCGGTGACCTTCGCCCAGTCGGCGCGACCGGTGGGGAAGTTCTCGCCCGGCACGGACAGGCAGCCCTCGAGATCGTCCTCGGGGTCGGGCATCGTCTCGGGGATTTCCGAGGTCTCGAGGATCGGGTTGACGACGACGCCACGCCGGCGCGCGACCTTGCCGGACTCGTCGCGGTCGGGGCAGTCGTAGACGAACAGTCGCTTGTCCACACCGACCTGGTTGGCGGCGAGGCCGACGCCGTTGGCCGCGTCCATCGTCTCGAACATGTCGGCGATCAGCTGAGCGAGTTCGGCGGGTGACTCGGTCACCGGCCGGGTCGGGTTGTGCAGGACGGGGTCGCCGACGATGACGATGGGAAGAATGGCCATGGTGACACAGGATAATGGGATCGACTCGCGGCGTTCTCGAACCGGTATGTGTCCCCACCCCGTGATTGAATGACTTCCGCCGAGACGCAAGGACTCTTCGTCACGGTGTGATCCAGTCAGTCGAGGAGGGAAATGGACGGCGCAGCAGCGCACGGCAACGACCGGTCCGATCTCGTGTCCCAGCAGGGCGACGGCGCATCCGCGCAGGAACCCACCGGCGACGAGGCGAACGGCCTGAGCCGTCGCGATCTCGACATCCTGGCGTTCGAACGGCAGTGGTGGAAGTACGCCGGTGCCAAGGAGGACGCCATCAAGGANGGCGCTCGCCGCCGATCCGATGCTGGTCAAGCGGCTGCGGCGGTTGCGTGCGAGCCGTCAGAAGGCCCGCGCGGCCCGCCGGCTCGGTTTCGACACCCGTTAGACGGGCGGCCGTCGGGCCGGATAATGCGATATCGACACGCGCGGCCGGTCGGCAGCGCTGCGTGTGCTCGGGCAACTATGGTCGAGGTCGTGAGCAGAACCCCCGAGATCCCCAGCCGCGCGCCCGCACCCTCGGGACCGCCTCTGCGTGCGTTCGCGATGGTCCTGATCTCCTTGGGCATCCTGTTCGCCGGTCTCGGTTTCGCCTCGCTCGGTGATTCCGACGACGAACCCGCTCCCGCGGCGGCACCCACGACGACGACCGCTGCTGCGCCGGCCGCACCGTCCACGCGCTCGGCCGCGGTGCCCACCGCGCCCGCGCCCGCTGCCGCGAACGGGGGCACGTCCGACGCCGGGGACGGTGCGACCACCACCACGGCCGTGTCTTCGGCTCCTTCCATGCCCGTGGGGAGCGGAACCGCGTTCGCGTCCGACACCTCGGCCTCCGCGACGGCACCGGTGCGCGTGTTCAACAACTCGGAGGTCGCGGGCCTCGCCGCGCAGACCGCGGCCTACCTCGAGGACGAGGGGTACACCATCAGTGAAACGGGCAACTACAGCGAGGGCTTGCTCCAGCAGACCTCGGTGTTCTACGGGTCGTCTCCCGGAGAGCAGCAGACCGCGACAGCCGTCGCCGAGTCGCTCGGTGTCACCGCGCAACCGCGCTTCGAGGGCATCCGCGACGCCGCCCCCGGAGTGATCGTCATCGTCACTTCGCGTTAGCGCCGGAACCGTGTCGGTCCGCCACCGGGTGGTCGCCGGAGACGCCCGGTTATGATCGGGTGACTTTTCGGCACTTCGAAGGAGCGGTTTGATGGTCTCCAGTTCCACCCGTCGCATGTCCTGGCGTGCTCTGGCCCCGATCGTCGCGATCGCCGCGGTGGGCCTGACTGCGTGCTCGAACAGCGAGGAGGCGAGCACCGAGCCGGGGACGACTCCGCCGGTGTGGACGGGATCCGCCGCGCCCGCTTCCGAGGCCCACGGCGACGACCACGGCACCGAGGGTGGGAGCGAGTCGCACGCCGGTGGCTCCGCCTCCGCTGCTGCGCTCACCGCGGAGCTCACCACGGTCGACGGCGAGTCGGCCGGCACCGTGTCGTTCGCCGAGAACGGCGGCGACGTCGAGGTGACCATCGAGGTCGAGGGTCTCGAGCCCGGCTACCACGGTGTCCACATCCACGAGTTCGGCCGTTGCGAGCCCCAGTCCACCGCGCCGAACGGCGGCGAGCCCGGCGCCTTCCTGTCGGCCGGTGCCCACCTGCAGGCCGGTGGCAACACCTCCGTCCCGGAGAGCGGCGACCTGGTCTCGCTCGTCGTCCACGAGGACGGCACCGCCACCGCCACCGTCACCACCTCGGCCTTCGGCCTCGAGGACCTCGAAGGTGAGGACGGCGCCTCTGTGGTCGTGCACCAGGACAACCTCGGCGCACGCCTCGCCTGCGGCGTCATCGGGTGAGCAGGGTTCGAATCCCCTGAAGCTCGGTACCCGGGTAATTCCTGACACGGGGCCCCGCGACGGACATCCGTCGGCGGGGCCCTGTGGTTGGATCGAGACGTGGCAGTCGCGTTTCCGGGATCACCTCGTCCCACGATCGGCGTGGAATGGGAGATCGCTCTGGTGGACAAGACCACCCGCGATCTCTCGAACAGCGCGGCGGTCGTCTTCGACAGGGTGGAGGAGATCGCCGGGGAGACCCCGCGGCTGACCAAAGAGTTCCTGCGCAACACCGTCGAACTCGTCACCGGTGTACACGACACCGTCGCCGAGGCCGTCGACGATCTGTCCGAGTCGCTGTCGTTGCTTCGCCGCGCCGCCGATCCGCTCGGAGTGGACCTGATGTGTGCCGGCACCCATCCGTTCGCGCAGTGGACCGACCAGACCGTCACACCCTCCCCGGACTACGAGGAGATGATCAACCGCACCCGCTGGTGGGGACGGCAGATGCTCATCTGGGGAGTGCACGTCCACGTGGGAGTCTCCTCCGCGGAGAAGATCATCCCGATCCTCAACGCCATGCTCGTGAAATATCCCCACATGCTCGCGTTGTCGGCCTCGTCGCCGATCTGGGCGGGCTACGACACCGGCTACGCGAGCAACCGCGCGCTGATGTTCCAGCAGCTGCCGACCGCCGGCCTGCCCTACCACTTCGCCGACTGGCCGCAGTACGCGAAATTCATCGCCGACCAGCTCGAGTCCGGCGTCATCAGCCACCCCGGAGGCATGCACTGGGACATCAGGCCCGCGCCGAAATGGGGCACCCTCGAAGTCCGGGTCTTCGACGGCATCACCAACCGCGCCGAACTGGCCGCCCTCGTCGCGTTCGTGCATTCACTCGTCGTCTACTTCGACGAACGTCTCGAGCGCGGTGAGGAACTTCCTGTGCTGCAACCGTGGCACGTCAAGGAGAACAAGTGGCGTGCGGCGCGGTACGGACTCGATGCCGAGGTCATCCTCGACCCGGTGTGTACCGAACGGCTCGTCACCGACGACCTGAACGATCTGCTCGAGCAGATCATGCCCACCGCGGTACGGCTCGGCTGCGCCGACGAACTCGCGCGAGTTGCGGACATCCCGGTGAGGGGAGCGTCCTATCAGCGTCAGCGCCGGCTCGCGGAACGGACGGACGGCGATCTCGTCGCGGTGGTGGACTCGCTCGTGCAGGAACTGAAGGAGTGATCGTCCGAGGACGTCCCGGCCGTCAGCTCCTCGTCACCTGTCACGCACCGCCGGGAGCGTCCTCGTCGAGCAGGCCGTCGCGACCGAGCTGCTCCCGGTAGGCGACGCGACCGACGCGGTGCGCGATCACCGGTGCCGTGAGGACCATGAACATGCCCGCCAACGCCATCATCCAGATGTCGACGGAACTGCGCAGGATGATCATCGCGCCACCCAGCACGAACAACAGACCCACCACCTGCGGCTTGGTGGCCGGATGCATGCGCGACAGGGTGTCGCGGAAACGCACCACGCCGATCGCAGCGGTCAACGAGATGACCGCCCCGATGAGGATCAGGAGGTGGGCGAAGGTGTCGATGATCGTCGTCATCCTTCGTCACGCACCCGGAATCGAGCCACGGACACCGACCCGATGAAGCCGACCAGGGCGAGGGCCACGGTGGCGGGCAGCACCGACGTGTCGCGTGTGTACACCGCCCAGATCGCGATGCCGCAGATGCCGAGCGCGAGCAGGGCGTCGACGCCGACGAGCCGGTCGAGGGAGTTGGGGCCCGCGATCACGCGGTAGGTGATCAGGATTGCGGAGACGAACAGCAGTGCCCCCGCGATCGCCAGTGTCACGGTCACGTCAGTTCCTCCGTTCCGCTGCGCCAGGGGCTGGCCTGCCATTCCGACTCGCGTTCGAACGTCCGGATGAGAAGACGTTCGATGAGGCGGGCGGAACGGTAGAAGTCGGCCACGGCCTTGTCGGTACCCACGTCGAGGACGTGCACGTACATGATCCGCCGCACCTGGTCGATCTCGAGCACCATGGTGCCCGGGATGTTGTTCATGATGTCCGTCCACAGTGTCAGCACCAGGTCGGACTTGATGGTGAGCCGGCAGCGCAGCACGCCGGTAACCGGCGGCGGGGACGGCCGGATCGCGAGCCATGCCACGTTGATCGTCGAGCGGATGGTCTCGCCGAAGATCACCGCGCCGAGCCGCATCGCGGACCAGACGTGCACGCGACCCTCGACGGGTACACGCGGCAGCGGCAGCACGAACATGACGACGAGCGAGACGACCACACCGCCGAGGATGTTGGCGATGCTGAAGGTGCCCCACAGCAGGACCCAGACCAGCGTCGTCCATCCCACGACGAACATGCGCAGGACGTTGGCGCGTTTCATCATTCCTGCTCACCCCCCAGCACGGCCTCGATGTACACCGTGCGGTCGCGCAGGTTCTCCGCGGCACGGTTGCTGATGTCGAGCAGGGGACCGGCGAAGACCGTCAACGACACACCGATCGCGACGAGCCAGACCGTGGGGACGAGCATCGCGGCCGGCATCCGGCCCACGTCCGGGCGTTCCTCGAAGGAGATGTCGGTGGCGGATTCGTCGATCAGCGCCGAGGGGCCGATGTCCGCGAGATCGCCCTCGGGAGCGTCGGCGCGTGCCCGCCAGAACGCCTTCGTCCAGATACGCGCGACGACGTACAGCGTCAGGAGGCTGGTCACGACACCACCGGCGACGAGGACCCAGGCCAGGACCGAACCGTCCTCCGCGCCGGCCTGCAGCAGGGCGACCTTGCCGATGAACCCGGAGAACGGCGGGATACCGCCCAGGTTGAGCGCCGGGATGAGGAACAGGACCGCCAGCAGCGGAGACATGAGCGCGAGGCTGCCGAGGCGTCGCAGCGACGCCGACCCGGCCTGGCGTTCGATGAGACCCACCACGAGGAACAGGGTGGTCTGCACGAGGATGTGGTGGCCGACGTAGTAGACGGCGCCCGCGAGACCGGTCTGCGACGACAGAGCGACACCGAAAATCATGTAGCCGATATGGCTGACGAGCGTGAACGACAGCAGACGCTTGATGTCGTTCTGCGCGATCGCGCCGAGGATGCCGACGATCATCGTGAGCAGACCCGCGACGAGCAGGACGTCGTCGAGTTCGCCGCCCGGGAACAGCAGGGTGTGCGCCCGGATGATCGCGTACACACCGACCTTGGTCAGCAGGCCGGCGAAGACGGCCGTGACCGGTGCGGGCGCGGTGGGGTAGGAGTCGGGCAGCCACGACGACAGCGGGAAGACCGCGGCCTTGATACCGAAAGCCACGAGCAACACACCGAAGATCGCGGCCCGGGTGCCCGGTGAGATCTCGTCCATCCGCAGTGCCATCTGGGCGAGGTTCAAAGTGCCCGTGGCTGCGTAGGCGAAGGCGATGCCCATGAGGAAGACCAGCGAGGACACCATCGAGACCATGACGTACGAGACGCCCGCGCGTACGCGGTCGGCGCTCGCACCCAGGGTCAGCAGGACGAACGAGGCGGCGAGGAGCACCTCGAAGCCGACGAAGAGGTTGAACAGGTCGCCCGCGAGGAAGGCGATGTTGACACCCGCGGTGAGCGCGAGATAGGTCGGCAGGAAGATCGAGACGGGCTGCTGCTCGTTGCCGTCGTGGATACCCTGGCCGACTGCGTACAGCATCACCGACAGCAGCACGATCGCCGAGACGACCAGCATCAACGCCGACAATCGGTCGACGACCAGCGAGATGCCGATCGGCGCCTCCCACCCACCGATCTGCAGTACCGCGATGCCGTCGGCGTCGGCGTAGTACAGCAGCGCCACGCACACGACGAGCGAGGCGACCAGCGCGAAGACGGTGATCCACCGTTGGACGCGCGGACGGCGGCCGACGATCAGGGTTGCGGCTGCGGCGAGCAAGGGGATGAGGACGGGGAGGGGAACGAGGTTCGCGACGCTCGGGTTCATCGGCGATCCTCCTTCCCGTTCTTCTCGTCGTCTCCGGTCCGCTCGTCCTCGGCAGGGTCGGGGGCCTCGGGGTCGGGATCGTCCGCGCGGACGTCCTCGTCGGCGTCCTCGACATCCTCGATAGAGCCGGCCCCGCCCGAATCTTCGGCAGAGCCGGACTCGTCCGTCCCCCCCTGGTTCTGCGTGTAGGCCGAGTCGGTGGGGTCGTCGAAGTCGCCGTCGTGCAGATCCTCGTACGCCTCGATGTCCTCGATGTTCTTGAGCTGATCGAGCGGGATCGGGTTGCCCGCGGCGTCGAAGGCGTCGCCGCTCTTGCTCGGGATACCGGTGAGCGGGTCGTCGGAGCGGTCTCGCGACGGTAGATCGGCGAGACTGCGCCGCTGCGACACGAGGGTGTCCTCGGGGTCGTTCTCGATCTCGTCCCGTGCGCGGTAGGTGTAGGAGCGGTAGGTCAGTGCCAGCACGAACGCCGCCACACCCATCGTGATGACGATCGCGGTGAGGATCATCGCCTGCGCGAGGGGATCGGCCATGTCCGGCTCGACGTCGCTCTCCACACCGACGATGGGTGCATGACCTGCGGGGCCGCCGAGGGTGAGCAGCAGCAGGTTGATTCCGTTGCCGGCCAGCAGCAGGCCCAGCAGCATCTTGATGATGCTGTGTTCGAGCAGCAGGTACACACCGGCCGCGACGAGCACACCGACGACGGCGAGGAGCGTGATGTTCGCGGTCATCGGCGCTCACCCACGGTCTCGGCGTCGAGGCGAGCACCTAGGCTGCGCAGCACGTCCAGGACCAGTCCGACGACGATGAGGTACACACCGAGGTCGAAGAACAGTGCGGTCACGAGCTTGATGTCGCCGAGCAGAGGCAGCGTGAGCTCGAGGGTCGCCGACGACAGCGCCGGGGCGCCGAGGAACATCGACACCAGTGCGGTGCCCGCGGCGAAGGTGAGTCCGATGCCGAGGATCTTGCCGGCGTCGATGGGAACCGCCTCTCCGAGCTCGTAGCGTCCGCCGGCCAGGTACCTCAACACCAGCGCGAGACCGGCGACGAGACCGCCCGCGAAACCGCCACCGGGCGCGTTGTGCCCGGAGAAGAAGAAGTACACCGACAGGATCATCATGGTGGGGAAGACCAGTCGCGTGGTGACCTCGAGGACCAGCGATCGGTAGCGCGGATCGATGAGATCGCCGCCGAGCAGCCAGGTCGTCTCGTTGCTGGCGGAGACCGCGTCGAGCTGCGCCGCGGGTGCGTCCGCCACACGCGGGGCGGTGCCGAAGCGGCGGGTGCGGAAGACCAGGCTGGCCACGCCGGTCGCGGCGACCAGCAGCACCGAGATCTCGCCCAGCGTGTCCCAGGCGCGGATGTCGACGAGCAGGACGTTGACGATGTTCTTGCCGTCACCGCCGTAGTAGGCGGCGTCGGGCAGCAGCAGCGAGATCGGATCGGTGGTGCGTGCCGCGACGGCGTAGGCGCCGATCCCGGCGACCACCGCGCCCACGGCGATGCCGAGCATCGCGCGGGCGAACTTGCTGCCCATCACCGCGGCCGGGTCGGTCTCGGCGGGCAGCTTGCGCAGGACCAGCACGAACATCACGAGGGTGACGGTCTCGACGAGGAACTGGGTGAGCGCGAGGTCGGGAGCTCCCTGGAGGGCGAACAGCACCCCGAGCCCGTAACCGGTCACGCCCACGACCAACACTGCGCCGAGACGGTTGCGCAGGGCCGTCGCGGTGATCGCGGCGGCCATCATGATCAACCCCACCCCGAGCTGCCAGATCGAGTCCCACGCGCGCGTCGACGGCATCGTGCTCAGCCCGAAGAAGAACATCAGCACCGTCGGGAGCGCCACCAGGGTGATGAGGATGGTCGCCTGGGTCAGGGGGAGCGAACCGCGCTGCAGGAAGGCGGTCAGGCGCAGGGACAGGGTGTCCATGCCCTGGAGGGTCGCGTCGTACATCCGGTCGGCATTTCCGAGCGGCGGGTGCTCGAAGCGCAGACGCGCGATGGTGCGGTGCGCGAGGAACAGGACCGTGCCGCCCACGATCACCACGCCGGTCAGACCCAGCGGCAAGGAGAATCCGTGCCACAACGCCAGGTGGTAGGGCTTGTCGAGTTCGGTGGGCAGCTCGTCGGCGTAGGGGGTGATCAGATGGTCGATCCACGAGCTCGCGAAGCCCGCGGCGAGACCGGCGAACGCGAGGACGCTCGGGGCGGTGAGCAGCAGCGGGCCGGGCGCGTGCAGGTTCTGCACCGCGGGGCTCGGACGTTTGAGCTGCTTACGACCGAAGGCCCCCCAGATGAACCGGATGCTGTAGGCGAGGGTGAGGATCGAGCCCACCACGATGCCCGCAGTCATGGCGATCCGCGCCCATTCGGGGAGCACCTCGGCCACCAGCGACGACTCGAGCGCGGCTTCCTTCGCGACGAAACCGATGAACGGCGGCAGACCGGCCATGCTCGCCGCCGCAAGTATCGCGATCACCATCAGGTAGGGGGCGGCAGAGCCGAGATGCGCGAGTTTGCGGATGTCGCGGGTGCCGGTGGAGTGGTCGATGATGCCGACCACCATGAACAGGCATGCCTTGAACAGGGCGTGGGCGATCACCATCGCCAGGCCCGCCAGGGCCGCTTCCCGGCTGCCCGTACCCACCAGCGCAGTGAGAAAACCGAGCTGGCTGACGGTGCCGAAGGCCAGGATGAGCTTGAGGTCGAAGGCGCGGAACGCTCGCCAGCCGGCGAGGATCATCGACGCGAGACCGAGACCGATGACGATCGGCCGCCACGCGGCGCTGTCCGCGAAGCCGGGTGCGAGCCGGGCCACGAGGTAGATGCCGGCTTTGACCATCGCCGCGGCGTGAAGATATCCGGACACCGGGGTGGGGGCGGCCATCGCGCCGGGCAGCCAGAAGTGCAGCGGGACCACGGCGGACTTCGACAGTGCGCCGACGAGCACGAGCACCACGGCGACGCCGGCGAGCCATCCGTGAGGTGCCGCCGCGACGACGTCGGACAGGTTGTAGCTGCCGACCGTCTCGCCGAGGATGATGATGCCGACCAGCATCGCCAGACCACCGGCCGTGGTGACGAGCAGGGCCTGGGTGGCGGCACGGCGACTCGAGGCGCGTTCGGCGTAATGCCCGACGAGCAGGAACGACAGGACGGTCGTCAGTTCCCAGAAGGTGTAGAGCAGCAACATGTTGTCGCTGACCACCAGACCGAACATGGCGCCGGCGAAGGCGACCATCTCGGCGGCGAACAAGCCCAGGCGGGGCTCGTCGTCCTCGAAATAGCGCGAGCAGTAGAGCAGGATCAACGAGCCGATGCCCAAAACGAGCACGCACATGATCGCCGCGAGCGTGTCGAAGCGCAGATCGAAATTCATCGACAGCGTCGAGGCCCACGCGATCTGCAGTTTCTGATCGGTTCCCCAGTTGGTGACGACCCAGCTGAGACTCGCGAGGGGCACCACCGCGAGCGGCAGGAATGCATTTCTCCCCATGACTCGGACCAGAAGCGGCGCCAGAAGGGCAGCGACCGCATGGGCAACGAGTATGGCGATCAAAAGGCACTCCGTCGGGGTCGGGCCTGTCGGCGGGGTGAAACTGACTGCGGGCCGTGGGACTCGCTGTCGTCACAGCGGACGGCACACCGCCGAAACGGGGATCGCCCCGACATGCACGCCGCTCGCCGTCATCGGGCAAAACGGATTGTGCACATCCTAACGGTTGTCTTCGCACGCTTGCGAATCGGGGAGGTGAGAGCGCTAGCGCACCTGCCACGCACAGATCACGGCCGCGGTAAACAGTGCGAGCGCCGACCACTGCGCATCCGCCGGAAGCATCCACACCGCCCCGACGACGGCCGTCGCCGGCACCGGCAGCGCCAGGCCGAGAGCCGCGACGGACGCCGAGCCCGGCAACGATGCCCCGAGTGCGAGACCGGTGCCCAGCGCGACGAGCGCCACCCGCACCGCAAGAGGGATTCCCTCGCCGATCTCCGCCGGCCACCACACCGTCGCCGCCGAGATCGACGCGGCGAGCATCAGCCCGGGAAGCGCGTACGGCATGGAGGGGGAGAGCCGCACCCCGGCGACCACGGCGGCCACCGCGACGAGCAGCACCCACCACGGCACGGTCGCCGACTGCATACCCGACCACAACTCGACGAGGACGGGGTACGCCGCGGCCACGGCCCCGGTGACCGCGAGGACGAACCGGTCGTCTCCGGGCGGGACGAGGCGCGCGACGATCTCGGCACCGACGACCGCCACCGCGAGCGCCCCACCGGCGACCAGCCACAGGAGCACACCCGTGTCGCTCGCGCGGGAACCCACGAATTCACCCAGCAGTCGGTAGCCCACCGAGAGCACCACCGCGGCGGTCACCATGATCGCGAGCAACCGCGGATCGGCCCGCTGCACGCGCATCCCGGCAGGCACCGTCAGCGCGGCGGCGACCGTTGCCACGAGTGCGAAGGCCAGCGCCCACTGGGGAACCGTCCAGCGCATGGCCTCCACGGGGACCTCGGAACCGACGGCCGCGGCGGTGAGGAAGGCCGCCCACCCACCGGCGATCAGGGCCCACTGACCGGTCGCCGAACCCCACGAGCCCGCGGTCGCCGCCCCGAGCAGCACACCGGTGATCGCGGCGATCACCCATCCGACGACCGTCAGGCTGTCGGCCGAGATGCCGGCGGGAACGAGATAGCGGATCGACCCGAGGACCACGATCGAGGCGGCGGCCAGCATCCAGGCGGTACGTCGGGAGCCGGTCCGCTGCAGCCCGGCCGCCGAGAGAACGGCGAGCGCGGCGGTGACCACGGGTGCCCATTCGCTGCGCGCACCCTCAGGGAGGACCGATTCGCCCGCGGCCGGGACGAGGATCGCGACCCCGGCGGCGAGGAAGGCCGCGAGGACGGCTGCCGGTCCGGCGACGCGGACCGCGGTGGTCACGGCCATCTCAACGGCCCTCCGCGTAGGCCTGCAGATGAGCGACCTGCACGGGATCGAGCGAGGGGCGCACCTTCTCCCGGGCCACCGCGACGTCCTCGGCGGTGACCACGGCGGCGTCGACGTTGCGCCGCATCGCCGCGAGCGCGGCCTCGCGCAGCAGCGCCGAGCAGTCCGCGGCCGAGTAGCCGTCGAGTCCGGCGGCCAGGTCGTCGAGGTCGACGTCGTCGTCGAGCGGTACCGATCGGCCCGCGGTCTTCAGGATCGCGGCCCGGGCCTCGGCGTCCGGCGGCGGCACGAACACGAGACGTTCGAGCCGGCCGGGACGCAGCAGAGCCGGGTCGATGAGGTCGGGCCGGTTGGTCGCTCCCACCACCACGACGTCGCGCAGCGGCTCGACACCGTCGAGTTCGGTGAGCAGCGACGCGACGACCCGGTCGGACACCCCGGAATCGGAGCTCTGCCCGCGGCGCGGTGCGAGAGCATCGATCTCGTCGAGGAACACCAACGCCGGTGCCGAATTGCGGGCACGCTCGAACAACTCGCGCACCGCCTTCTCCGACGCACCGACCCACTTGTCCATCAGTTCGGCGCCCTTGACGGCGTGGACGCTCAGACGTCCCGTGCCGGCGAGAGCGCGGACGAGATAGGTCTTGCCGCAACCGGGCGGGCCGTACAGCAGCACACCGCGCGGCGGATCGACACCGAGACGCTCGAACGAATCGGGATGCTGCAGCGGCCACAGGACGGCTTCGGTCAGGGCCTGCTTCGTCTCGACCATGTCGCCGACGTCGTCGAGGCTCACGCTGCCGATCGCCAGCTCCTCGGAACCCGATCGCGACAGCGGACGGATCACCTCGAGCGCGCCGAGCAGGTCGTCCTGGACGAGCGAGGGTTCGTCGTCGTCGCGGTTCGCCCGCGACGCCGCGCGCAGTGCCGCCTCGCGACACAGCGCCGCGAGGTCGGCGACGACGAAACCGGGGGTGCGACCCGCGACGGCGGCGAGGTCGAGACCGGTGGACGGCACCGAGCGCAGCAGCACGTCGAGCAGGGCGCGGCGGGTCGCGCCGTCGGGCAGCGGCAGGGACAGTTCGCGGTCGCAGATCTCCGGGGCACGCAGCCGGGAGTCGACGTCGTCGGGATGCGCGGTGGTCGCGATCAGCACCGCGCCCTCGGTGTCGACCACCCGCCGCAGCTCGTCGAGGATCAACGTCGCGACGGGTTCGGTGTCGGCGGGGAGCACGGCATCGACGTCGGTGAGCAGCAGGACGCCCCCACCGCGCACCGCTTCGGCCGCCGCGGAGATCCGGCGCAGCCGCTCGTCGGCGGCGAGTGCACCCACGCCCGGCCCGTCGACCTCGACCAGACGCCGGTCGGCGACCACCGAGCGCACGAAGGTCGCCTTACCGACCCCGGCGGGACCGGTGACGAGCACCCCGAGATGCGGCGACGCGCCGAGGGTGCGCAGCAGTTCGGGTTCGTCGAGCGAGAGGGTGAGCCACTCGGAGAGCTTCGCGACCTGGGCCTGCACACCCACGAGATCCTCGACCGGCGGTGGCGGAGGCGTGGCGGGGGCCGATTCGGGACGGTCGGTCGCGGGGGAGGAGGCGACGAATCCCGACGAGACGAATCCGGAAGCGGACGGCACGGAGGACGGCAG
Source organism: Rhodococcus sp. Chr-9 (assembly GCF_000801125.1). Classification (NCBI taxonomy): domain Bacteria; kingdom Bacillati; phylum Actinomycetota; class Actinomycetes; order Mycobacteriales; family Nocardiaceae; genus Rhodococcus; species Rhodococcus sp. Chr-9. Next base: position 254,267 of record NZ_JTIZ01000089.1, on the reverse strand, counting down.
GGCACCCGGGCCACCGCCCCACACGACGGCGGTGTTCGGCTGCACGCTCACCGGTCCGGCCGGATCGACCGAGGAGACGGTGAGCAGTTCGGTGGTCCACGCGATCGCGAACGTCCGCGACAGTGCCCGCGTCGTCTCGGCGTTGCTCGTGCCCGGTCCGAGATCGCGGGGGAGCAGCGACACCGCGTCGCCGACGGTGAGGACCTTCCCGAGCAGCGCCTGACGCAGGGTGGTCTCCGGGATCGACTGCCGCGCGAGGGTGGACCCGGTGACCGTCACCGTGCGCGCGCCGTAGACCGTCACGGGCGCGACGACGACCGTCGCGTCCTCCTTCAGGCCTGTGTTCGACAGCACCACGTCATCGAGCAAGATCGTGCCGGTCGGGGTGCCGGCCGGGGCGAGACCCGCCACGACCGCCGTGCGACGCGCTCCCACCAGCGCGATCGCGTCCCATTCCCGCAGGCCCAGCGCGGCCAGCGCCTCGGGGTGCAGACGCACGACACCGCGCCGCGAGTCGGCGGCGGAGGTGTTGAGCCGGACGGTGAGTGAGAGTTGTGGGGTCGTCACCCCGCCGAGCCTAGAACGTGACTAGCGTCCTCGCGGGTCGTGCATGTCATCGTCCTCGCGGGTCGTGCATGTCATCGTCCTCGCGGACGGCGCAGCCCGAGTCGCGCCTGAGATCTCGCCGACGTGGCGACACGCCGGGCGGCGACACGACGCGGACGCTGCGCGCGGTTGCGGGCACGCAGTGCGCGTCGCTCCGAGGGCTTGATGTCCCAGGTCTCGGGCCGGGCCGCGACCCAGCGCCGCGATCGCACCGCGAAGGGGATGTGCGCGAGGTAGACCGCGACCAGCACGAGCATGAGGATGAACGGATAGGTGACCAGCGCGGCCGCCGCCATCGCGACCAGCACGAGCAGCACCACGGCGAGTCGCGCGGGCACGGACGCCGACTTCATCGCGAAGGTCGGGATGCGGCTGATCGCGAGCCCGGCCGTCCCGAGGATCCACACCGCGACCAGCCCGTAGGCGGTCCACCAGCCGTCGCCCCACTGGATGTGGGCGGCGACGGGTGCGAGCGCGATGAGGGCGGCCGCCGGTGCGGGCACGCCGACGAAGTACTCGCGTGCGTAGGCGGGGACGCTGTCGTCCTCGAGCAGGGTGTTGAAGCGCGCGAGTCGCAGCACGAGGCTCACTGCGTAGAGCAGGGCGACGATCCAGCCGAAGGGGCTGCCGTCGAGCAACGTCACGTAGAGCACGAGCGCCGGGGCGACACCGAACGCGACGGCGTCCGACAGCGAGTCGAGTTCGGCGCCGATCTTGCTGGTCGCGTCGAGCATGCGGGCGATGCGACCGTCGAGCGAGTCGAGGACGGCCGCGGCGCCGATCATGCCGAGCGCGGTGCCGAGTTGTCCGTCGAGCGCGAACTTCACCGCCGACAGTCCGGCGGAGAACGCCAGGACCGTGATGACGCTCGGCAGCAGGCGGACGACGTTGGGCCGATTGCGGGACCGCCCGGTCGCGACCGCACGCGAACCCTGCGTGTGCGGACTCACGACACCGTGGGCAGCTGAGCGAGGACGGTCTCGGCACCGATGGTGCGCTGACCGCGTTCGACCAGCAGGGTGCTCCCGACCGGCAGGTAGGTGTCGACCCGGGATCCGAAGCGGATCAGGCCGTAGGTGTCGCCGATCGGCAGGGTGTCGCCGATCTGCGCGTCGTTGACGATGCGCCGTGCCAGCAGCCCGGCGATCTGGACGACGGCGACCTCGGCGCCGTCGCGCGTCTCGATCAGCATGCTGGTGCGCTCGTTGACCTCGCTCGCGTCGGCGAGATCGGCGGAGAGGAACTTGCCCGGGGTGTGGACCACCGAGCGGACGGTGCCGCCGACGGGGCTGCGTTGCACGTGCACGTCGAGGACGGACAGGAAGATGCTGACCCGGGGGCGCTCCTCGCTGCCGAGCCCGAGTTCGGCGGGCGGCACGGCATGGTCGACGAGAGCGATCTCACCGTCGGCGGGAGCGACGACCACTCCGGCGCGGTTCGGCGGCACGCGGTGCGGGTGCCGGAAGAAGGTGGCGCACGCCAGTGCCGATGCGAGACCGGCGCGGCGCAGCCAGGGCTTGCGGCGGCCGAGGGTCGCCACGGCCAGCGGAGCTGCGACGAAGGGGATACCGCCCGGATGCATGGGCGGTACGACATGCCTGACCAGGTCGACCATGTGGGCTACCCCGCTGGTGGGGGGTGTTCCGGCGGGCGTCGGCTTACGTGCCACGGGCTCCTCTTATCGCTGGCGATCGGTGATCCGGGACCGCAGGGGACCCGCCCGTCTCGCGGGCGGGTCCTGTCGGTCCACAGGCACTCCAGCGTACGTGAGCCGAGGAGGGAAGGTCAGACCCGCGCGGCCGCCTCGATCTCGTTCTTGAGACGGGCGAGAGTCGCGTTCATCCCCATCGTCAGTTCGTCGTCGAACGCCTCGGTGCCGCCGAGAACATACTTGACCAGGGTCTGCGAGACCTTGCTGGTCCCGGTGGGCGCCTCGCGCCGCTGGGTGACCCGCGTGCCGGTGGCGGTGGGTTCGAGGGTGAACGACCAGATGGAGCGGTTCTCGTTGATCCGGAAGCTCAGGCGACGGCCGGGTTCGAAGTCGATCACCTTCGACGTCGTGGGCCACACCAGCAGCCCCTTCTTGTTGATGTTGATCGTGGTGGTGCCGGCCGACACCGGCCCACCGCGCACGATCATCCGACGGCACTGCGGGCTCCACTCGCCCATCCGCTTCAGATCGGACACCACGCGCCACACCTGCTCGGGGGAGGCGGTGATCTCGATCGTGGCCTCGAGGGTCTTCGACACGTGTACTCCTGTGCTCGGGGGACCGGGTCTTCTCGGGGGACCGGGTCCCGTGTATCTGCTACCGGAGGTAACAGGATCGTCGTCGATCCTAACGGACGATGTGAGTGCGGTCACGCCCCGGTCGGGTCGGCTCCGGTCAGCCGCATGAACGCCCCGAGTTCGATCAGGCCGTCCGGTGTCGACGGGAGGTGATCGGTCAGGGCGCCGGACCGGACGATCACCGCCGACCACTTGCCGCGTGAGAGAGCCACGTTCGACCGGTTGCGGGACAACAGGAACGACATGCCCCGCGGCACGTCCTCGACGGCGGAGGCGGTCATCGACACGAACACCATCGCCGCCTGGCGGCCCTGGAACTTGTCGACGGTGCCCACCTGGACCCGGTGCAGACCCGCGGCGGCGAGATCCTGCCGTAGGCGGGTGACCTGAGCGTTGTACGGTGCGACCACCAGGACGTCCTCCTCGCCGAGAGGTCGCGGCGGGGAGCCGGCGTCGTCCGTCCACGCCGAGCCGAGCACGGCCGCGATGGCGCGCACGATCTCGGCGCTCTCCTCGGGCGAGCAGGTCGCATTGCCCTCGTGCGCGACCTCCACGAGCCGGACGCCGGGCGGGACGCCGTCGAGCGCGCGGCGCGTGGTGATCTCGGACTTCGACTGCAGTCGTCCCTCGTAGGACAGCTCGGACACCCGCGCGCACAGATCCGGGTGCATCCGCCAGGTCACCGGAAGGAAGTAGCCGCGATCGGTGGGCAACGCACCGTGCCCTTCGGCGAGCCATCCGAGGGCGGACTCGTCGACCGGCTCGGGGTGGGTGCCCTGCGAGACCTGCGGCAGTTGGCGGGGATCGCCGAGCAGCAGCAGATTCGACGCCGCCGTGGCCACGGCGATGGTGTTGGCGAGACAGAACTGACCGGCCTCGTCGACCACCAGCAGGTCGAGGCTGCCGGGCTCGATGCAGTTCGGATTCGTGAAGTCCCAGGCCGTTCCGCCCACCACATAGCCGGTGGCGGATGTACCGATATGCGCCGCAAGGGACTTCGCGTCAGGGAAGGCGGTCCACGTCGGATCGGGGCTCTGGCATTTCGCCTTGGCGACCAGTTCCGGCGACACTCCCGCGGCGACGATGCCGGCCAGCATGTTCTCGACCACCGAATGCGACTGCGCGACCACGCCGACGCGCCGGCCGTGCTCGTTCACGAGCGCCGCCACCACCCGGGCCCCGGTGTACGTCTTGCCGGTGCCGGGTGGGCCCTGCACCGCCAGGTACGAATTCTCCAGGTTGAGAACGGTCGTGACGATCGTGCCGGCCGCGTCGTCGCCGAGCGGCGGCAGCGCGGCACCGGAGCGCAGGCGGGGAGGGATGCGGCGCAGTACGTCCACCGCCGCGGTCGACGGCAGAGCCGGCAACTCGCTGCACATCGCCTCGGCGGCGGAGGCGATCGCCGCTTCGATGTTCTTCGACGAGATCGGCGCGCCGGGAGTGACGGCCACCGGTAGCACGGAGTACTCCTCGTCCGTCCGTAGCGACTCGTCCACGACGAGCACGTCGGGATGGTCCGTCCCCGTGGTGCGTTCGACGACCACGCCGCGCGACCACGCGCGCGTCCCGGTGCCGCCGTCGGGCAGTCCGTCCGGTCCCGGAGCGTCATACAACAGGAAGACGTCCTGCCCGGCGCGCAATGTGCTGCCCGGCTCGAACTCGCCCGCGAGGCACAGCCGACGCCGGAGCAGTCGCCGGCGGGGCGTGGCCTTGTGCCAGTCGGTCTCGAGTGTGCACGTCGCCGCGACCAGCGTGTCGCGGGCGTCCGCCCACTCGTCGGGAGCCGTCGCCAGACGATCGAAGTGTCCCCACCAGAAAGGTTTCCGCTCGCGCCGGTGGTAGCCCATGGCCGCGGCGACGAGTGCGGCCGCCTGCTGTTCCGGGGTGCGGTCGCCCGCCAGTGCACCGCCGACGTATTCGAGGAGTTTCGTCTCGACGGGGTGCGCCTGCGCGTCGGGAGCGGCCTCGTCGTGGGTCGTCTCGGTGGGGGAGATGCCGTGGTCGCGGGCGTGGGTGAGCAGCCAGTCGCGCAGACGCAGGGTGGAGATGCAGTCGGCCTCGTTGTAGGAGGCGATCGACGCGAGTTCGCGTTCCGCCTCCTCGAGGTGCCCGGCATCGCGCAGTGCGCAGTAGTCGGCGTACGCGACGATCGAGGCGCCCGCGTCGGCGACATCGCCGTCGCGTGCCTCGCTCTCCTCGGTGTAGAGCGGTTCGAGTTTCTTCAGTCCGTACGTCCGGGCACCCACCCGGATCGAGTTGCGCACCACGGGGTACAGGTCGACGAGCACACCTTCGCGCAGCAGGTCGTCGACGATCTCCTCGCCGACGCCGTAGCGCCCGGCCAGCCGCAGCAACGCCGTCTTCTCGTACGGGGCGTAGTGGTAGACGTGCATCCTCGGGTGGCGACGCCGGCGGTCGGTGACGTAGTCGAGGAAGTCCAGCAGTGCCTGCCGCTCCTGCTCGCGGTCGTGTGCCCAGAAGGGCCGGAAGATCGGTGCGTCGGCCGGTCCCTCCACGACGCCGAACAGGTACTCGAGTCCCCACTCGGAACTGCCGCCCTCGGACCACAGTGGGTCGCCTTCGAAGTCGAAGAAGATGTCGCCCTCGTCGGGCGCGGGCAGGATGCCGAGCGAGGTGGCGTCGTAGACCTCCGCATAGGGACTGTCCCGCCTCTCCTCCTCGAGCTGCGCCCGTGCCTGGGCGCGCAGGGCGTCGAAGGTGCGGCGCGCCATCCCGTCAACGGGTGCCGCGCATGCGGCGAGGTCGTCGATGGTCGACACGCCCGCCTCGATCAGCCGCAGCCGCTGGGTACTGCGCATCCCCGCGACCAGCAGCAGGTCGCGGTGACGTTCGAGTTCCGGGGTGCAGTCGTCGCAGCGACCGCAGGCGGTGTGCCCACCCGCTCCCCACCGCACCGGCCCGGGGGCAGCGCGGTGCGACGTGAGAAGGGTTTCGAGGCAGGCGCGTCGGTGCCGATAGACCGGCATGATCTCCGCGAGCGGGTAGGAGGCGATCGAGCCGTCGCCGAGGACGAGATGCGCGTGCGAGGACACCGTCGTCCCGGTGCGCGCGAGTGCGTCCGCGTAAGCGGCGAGCTGGAGCAGGGCCTCGACCTTCGCGTGCCGGGAGAGTTTGCTGTCGTAGACGGCGTAGCCGTCGTCCTCGAGGACGAGGAAGTCGGAGAAGCCGATCATGCCGAGCGGATCGGGGGCAGTGTCGGAGGAACCGGTGTCGAAGAAAGCGCCCTGATAGACGACGGGCGCGCCGGCCCGGACGGCGTCGAGGGTGGCCTGCGCCGCCTCGGTGAGCGCCTGCGCGGTGTACTCGGGCCGGGCGATCTCGACGACCTTCTCCGCACCCACCTGCGCGCGGAAGCGGTCGAGGACGCGCTGCTCGTGGCGGCCGCCGAGTGCGGCGACACGGTCGAGCATTGCGTCGGGTTCGGTGTCGGGGCGCGGGAGCCGACCGAGCGTCGAGTCGAGGTTGCGGAGCACTGCGAACTCGCACGAGGCGGCGCGGGTGAGATCTCCGGCGCCGAAGACCAGCCTGTCGTCGAGAAGAAACATCGGCAGCTCCGTCTCCGGCGTGCGGGATGCCCGGGATGGGCACGGCTGGTCCCGACTATTGCAGACAGGTCGGACCCGCCGGACCATTGTTCTCGCGCCCACCGGGCACACTGCGGCGGCCGGGCCCGCCCTCGACCCCGAGCGCGGTGCGCACCGCCAGCACGATGCCCCACGGAACGACGACCCAGATCGGCCAGAAGTAGATCGACGAGGCCGTTCCGAGCGAGACCAGTGCCCACACCACGAGATTGATCGATCCCACGGTGGCCCATGCTCCCCATTCGATGCGCTGGTGGAGCGGCAGGCGCAGACGTGGGAACGGTTTGCCGGCCGGCGGGGACGGGGTGGGAACGAGTGTCGACGGCAGGTCGGCGAGAACGGCGCCGGCGTCGTCCTGCGTCACGGCGCGGTAGACCCGGGCCACACGCTCGTCGAACTCGCCGATCGTCAACCGTCCGGCGGTGAGATGGCGCCCGAGCTCCTCCACGATCGTTTCGCGCTCGGCATCGGAGACGCGCAGCGGCGATGTCGCGATACCGGGGCCGGTGGTGTCCACCGCACAGGCGCGCATCGGCAAGTTCTGGTCGCTGACGACGAGCCAGGTCTACCGGGAACTGGCCGCGATGGAACGGCAGGGACTGATCGAGGCAGGGGAGAAGGGCCCGCGCGACCGCAAGCCCTACCTGCTGACCGAGGCCGGACGCACGGCCTTCGCCGAATGGATCGACCGCGAACCGGGCGATGAGAACATCCGCCATCCGCTGCTGCTGACCGTCGCCTTCGGCGATCACCTCTCGCCCGAGCGCCTCGCCTCGATGCTCGCCGAGCATCGCCGCAGACACGAGGAGCAGCTCGCCGCCTACGAACAGCAGGCGGCGGCCGACATCCTCCCGCCGCACGCCGCGGCGACCCTCGACTTCGGCATCCTCTACGAACGGGCCGTCCTCGAATGGTTCGACCGCGTGCGCGACCGTCTCGAACCCGGACCGGTCAGCGCAGCGGATCGAACGACCTGAGCAACGGATCCGGCTCGCCGGTCATCGACCCGGCGAGCAGCCGTCCGGTGAGGGGACCGAGCGCCACACCCCACATCCCGTGCCCGCCGGCGACGTACACCCGATCCGAACGGGTGCGGCCGATCAACGGGAGCCCGTCCGCCGTGCACGGCCGTGAGCCCACCCACTCCTCGCTGCGCCCGTCCCAGTCGATCTCACGCAACAGCGGACGGGTCGCGTCGACGATCGCCCGGATGCGTCGCGGGTCGAGCGGGGCGTCGGGACTGCGGAACTCCATCATTCCCGCGACCCGGAAACGGTCCTGGAGGGGTGTGCACGCCACCCGCTGGGCCGGGAAGTAGACCGGGTTCTTCGGCAGGCTCGGCGGCCGCACGCTGAAGCTGTAGCCGCGACCGGCCTGGACCTGCGTGCGCACGCCGAACGGCCGGGCGAGCGACCCGAGCCACGCTCCGTTCGCGAGTACCACCGCATCCGCCGACCGCGAGTGCCCACCGGCCACGACGACATCCACCCCGCGACCGGTGTCGCGCACCTCCTCGACGTCGACGTCGGTGACGATCTCCGCACCCCGGGCGCGGACCGCGTGCGCCAGCGAGGCGACGAACCGCGGCGGATCGATGAACCGCTGCCCCCGGATCCGGAGACCCACCCGCACCGAGTCCCCGAGCAGCGGTTCGAGCGAATGCAGCGTGTCGGTGTCGAGCAGGTCGAAGTCGATCTCGCTGCCGGCGGCACGCGCGTGCTCGAACTCCTCGACCAGCAGCCGACGGTCGTCGTCCGAGGTGAACGCCGCGAGGAACGGATCGGCGACCCGCGTCGGTTCGGTGACGATCGTGTCGCCCGACCCGCGGGCGAGATCGTCGTAGGCATCGAGGGCGAGGCGGTTGGCGCGCGCGAAGACCTTCATCGACGACGTCCACTGCCGTCTCGTGCAGTGCCGGGCGAAGTCGGCGAGGAAGCGCAGCAACCGCACATCCGTCGTGGGCGGCACGTAGACGGGCGACGACGGCCGGAACATCNAAGCCGTAACGCAGCACCCCCGGCTCGGGTAGCGGCAGGGTCAGTGCCGGCGCGAGCCACCCGGCGTTGCCCCACGAGGCGTCACCCGCCACGCCGACCCGATCGAGCACCGTGACCTCGATGCCTCGATCCTGCAGAAACCACGCGGTGGACAGACCCACGATGCCCGCACCGACGACCACTGTCCGACGAACCGTCATCGCAACCTCCTGTGAACGACGAAGTCTGCACCTCCATCATGGACCCGGAAGCGCGAACGGGCCGGACTCGCGGACGGCTTACTATTCCCGGGGAAGTTCTGCTTGTGGAAAGGGAACCCGGAATGAGTACGAACGTCGAACAGCGTGAATTCCAGGCCGAGACGCGGCAGTTGCTGGATCTGATGATCCACTCGATCTACTCGAACAAGGACACCTTCCTGCGCGAGTTGATCTCCAACGCGTCGGACGCCCTGGACAAGCTCCGGCTGGAGTCTTTCCGAAACAAGGATCTCGACGTCGACACCTCCGACCTGCACGTCGAGCTCGAGGTGGACAAGGATGCGCGCACCCTGACCGTGCGCGACAACGGCATCGGCATGAACCGCGACGAGGTCGTCGATCTCATCGGCACCCTCGCGAAGTCCGGCACGGGCGAACTCCGGCAGAAGCTGCGCGAGGCCAAGGACGCCGCCGCTTCCGAGGAGTTGATCGGCCAGTTCGGTATCGGCTTCTACTCGTCGTTCATGGTCGCCGACAAGGTCACGCTCGTCACCCGCAAGGCCGGGGAGAAGACCGGTACGCGCTGGGAGTCCAGCGGCGAATCCACCTACACGATCGCCGAGGTCGACGACGCGCCCCAGGGCACCTCGGTGGTCCTGCATCTCAAGCCCGAGGATGCCGAGGACCACCTGTTCGACTACACCTCGCAGTGGAAGCTCGAGGAGATCGTCAAGAAGTACTCGGATTTCATCGCGTGGCCGATCCGCATGGAGGTCTCGCGCACCACGAAGTCGGAGGACGGCACCGACGAGGTGACCTTCGAGACCAAGACCCTCAACTCGCAGAAGGCGTTGTGGGCGCGCTCGAAGGACGAGGTCTCCGAGGAGGAGTACACGGACTTCTACAAGCACATCGCCCATGCCTGGGACGAGCCGCTCGAGGTCATCCCGCTCAAGGCCGAGGGCACCTTCGAGTACCAGGCGCTGCTGTTCATCCCGGAGCACGCGCCCTTCGACCTGTTCGCCCGCGAACGGCGCACCGGCGTGCAGCTGTACGTCAAGCGCGTGTTCATCATGGACGACTGCGAGGATCTCGTCCCCGAGTACCTGCGTTTCGTCAAGGGTGTGGTCGACGCGCAGGACCTGTCGCTCAACGTCTCTCGTGAGATCCTGCAGCAGGACCGGCAGATCCGGGCCATCCGCCGCCGCCTGACGAAGAAGGTCCTCGCGACCGTCAAGGACATGGCCACGAAGGAACCCGAGAAGTACACGAAGTTCTGGCGCGAGTTCGGCCGGGTCGTCAAGGAAGGTTTGATCTCCGACACCGACAACCGCGACACGCTGCTGGCGATCTCGTCGTTCGACTCGACGGCGAGCGAGGAGGAGCAGACCACGCTCGCCGGCTACGTCGAGCGCATGAAGGACGGCCAGGACGCGATCTACTACCTCACCGGCGAGTCGCGGCAGCTGCTCGAGAGCTCCCCGCACATGGAGGCGTTCCGCGACAAGGGCATCGAGGTGCTGCTCCTGACCGACCCCGTCGACGAGATGTGGGTGACCTCCGTTCCGGAATTCGAGGGCAAGCGCTTCCAGTCGATCGCCAAGGGCGACGTCGACCTCGGTACCGAGGACGAGAAGAAGGCCGCCGAAGCCGAACGCGAGGAGAAGGAGAAGGAGTTCGGCGACCTGCTGTCGTGGATGAAGGAGACCCTCGACGAGCAGGTCAAGGACGTGCGGCTCTCGTCGCGCCTGACGTCCTCCCCGGCGTGCATCGTCGGCGACACCTTCAGCATGTCGCCCGCCCTCGAGCGGATGTACAAGGCGTCCGGTCAGCCGGTGCCGCGGGTCAAGCGGATCCTGGAACTCAACCCCGATCACCCGCTCGTGTCGGGTCTGCGCACGGCCCGGGAACAGCGTCCGGACGACGCCTCGCTCGCCGACGTCGCCGAGCTGCTCCACGGCATGGCGCTGATCGCCGAGGGTGGCGAGGTGGAGGATCCGGCGCGGTTCACCCGCCTGCTCGCCGAGCGTCTCGCCGGAAGCGTGTGAGCCGAGCCTGTCGCCGTAGGCACGCACGCGGATAGGCTCGATGCATGACGCGTGTAGACGGGGTGTTGTTCGATATCGAGGGCGTGCTCGTCACCGAGTGGCAGCCCGTCCCGGGCGCGGCGGATGTCCTGGCACGACTGCGTGCCGACGGCGTCCGCCGCGCCTTCCTCACCAACACCACCTCCCGGACGTGCGCCGAGATCGCGCAGCGGCTCACCGATCTCGGGATGGAGGTGTCGCCGGACGAGATCGTCACCGCGGTGTCCCTCACCGTCGACCACGTCCGGCAGACCTATCCGGGTCTGCGCTGCTGGGTCCTCAACGAGGGCGACATCGCCGCGGATCTCGACGGTCTCGTGCTGGACGAGGACGATCCGGAAGTGGTGATCCTCGGTGGCGCGGGGGATGCCTTCACGCACCGGGCGATGAGTCGCGTCGCCGAACTGATGCTCGAGGACGTTCCGGTGGTCGCGATGCACCGGGCGCTCGCGTGGCAGGCCGCCGACGAGTTGCGCATCGACACCGGGGTCTACCTGGCCGGACTCGAGGAGCTCACCGGCCGGTCGGTGGTGGCGGTGGGCAAGCCGTCGCTGCGCGGCTTCCTCGTCGCGTCGGAGCGGATGGGTGTCGAACCGGATCGGATGGTGGTCGTCGGCGACGACATCGCGGGCGAGGTCGTCCCGGGGCAACGCCTCGGTATGACGGGAATCCTGGTGCGTACCGGAAAGTTTCGGCAATCCGTCCTGGACCTGGCGGTCGATCGTCCCGACCACGTCATCGACTCCGTCGCCGCTCTCCCGGGGCTCCTCGACAGTCTGTGACAGGCGGTCTCGCGTGAGACGCATGTGATCGGTACCCTACCGCCGGGGCGCCGGCCCCCCGTTCGCGCGGGGCGCTCGTTCCCCAGTTCGCGCAGACGCAGCCTTTCGCGAAGAGGCACTCCAGTGCAGAGGAGCCCGTTCTTGTCCATTCGTTCCTTCCGATCCGTTCTCACCGCGCGCCGTTCGTTCCGGGCCGGTGTACTCGTCGCCGTCGGTGTGGCCTCGGCCGCGCTGTTCGGTGGGGGTACCGCCGCAGCGGCGCCGGTGACCTGTGTGTCGCCTCCTTCTGCCAACGACATCCTGGTGTCCGATACCGCCAGCTGCGGCGCCACCGCCGAGGACGCCTTCGCTCGCGCGTATGCCGCCGACAGCGGCACCGCGGTGTCGGTCGCCGAGTCGGCCGGTGCCGCCGAAGCCCACGCGACGGGCTTCGGCACGGCGCTCAGTGCAGCCCGTGACGGCGGCCGGTCGTTCGCCTACGCGCTCGGCGGCGGACTGAGCCACTCGTGGGCTCAGGGTCCGGCGACGACCCTGTCGGTGGCCGGCTACGGGTCGGGCGCCACGGCCGACACCACCGGCGTCACGTGCGTCGGAGCCCAGTCGTTCGCGGTCAACACCGCGACGGGACAGTGGTGCGCCGTGGGGGTCGGTTCGACGCCGCGTTGAGCGAGCGCGGCACCGATGATCCGGACGACCGTGTAGTCGGTCTTTCGCGGACTTCGTGACGGGGGTGGCAGGTGCCGGTAGTCTTGCACTCGCCACCCCCGAGTGCTAAAAATGCACTTAGCACTCGCAACACGTGAGTGCCAGGTCGGTAGGGTGAGACCGGGTTTTCGACACCCCTGGTCGTCCGTCGCGGGCACTGCTTCCGGCCGAAGGCGTACATGGAGCGATCCGACGAGCGATCGCTCCGGTGTCACCCCCATACCCGGAGGATCACTTCGCAATGGCCAAGATCATCGCGTTCGACGAAGAGGCCCGTCGCGGCCTCGAGCGGGGCCTCAACAGCCTCGCCGACGCAGTCAAGGTGACGTTGGGCCCCAAGGGTCGCAACGTCGTTCTCGAGAAGAAGTGGGGCGCCCCCACGATCACCAACGATGGTGTGTCCATCGCCAAGGAGATCGAGCTCGAGGATCCGTACGAGAAGATCGGCGCCGAGCTGGTCAAGGAAGTTGCCAAGAAGACCGACGACGTCGCGGGTGACGGCACCACCACCGCTACCGTGCTCGCCCAGGCGCTCGTCCGCGAGGGTCTGCGCAACGTTGCTGCGGGCGCCAACCCCCTCGGCCTGAAGCGCGGCATCGAGAAGGCCGTCGAGGCCGTCACCGCCAAGCTGCTCGACACCGCCAAGGAGGTCGAGACCAAGGAGCAGATCGCCGCCACCGCAGGCATCTCCGCCGGCGACCCCGCGATCGGTGAGCTCATCGCCGAGGCCATCGACAAGGTGGGCAAGGAAGGCGTCATCACCGTCGAGGAGTCCAACACCTTCGGCCTCCAGCTCGAGCTGACCGAGGGCATGCGCTTCGACAAGGGCTACATCTCCCTCTACTTCGCCACCGACGCAGAGCGTCAGGAGGCCGTGCTCGAGGATCCCTACATCCTGCTCGTCAGCTCCAAGATCTCCACGGTCAAGGACCTGCTGCCGCTGCTCGAGAAGGTCATCCAGTCGGGCAAGCCGCTGCTGATCATCGCCGAGGACGTCGAGGGCGAGGCTCTGTCCACTCTGGTCCTCAACAAGATCCGCGGCACCTTCAAGTCGGTCGCCGTCAAGGCTCCGGGCTTCGGCGACCGCCGCAAGGCCCAGCTCGCCGACATCGCCATCCTCACCGGTGGCGAGGTCGTCAGCGAAGAGGTCGGCCTCTCCCTCGAGACCGCCGGCATCGAGGTGCTCGGCCAGGCCCGCAAGGTCGTCGTCACCAAGGACGAGACCACCATCGTCGAGGGCGCGGGCGATCCCGACGCCATCGCCGGTCGCGTCAACCAGATCCGCGCCGAGATCGAGGCGTCGGATTCGGACTACGACCGCGAGAAGCTGCAGGAGCGCCTCGCGAAGCTGGCCGGCGGCGTCGCCGTCATCAAGGCCGGTGCCGCGACCGAGGTCGAGCTCAAGGAGCGCAAGCACCGCATCGAGGACGCCGTCCGCAACGCGAAGGCTGCCGTCGAAGAGGGCATCGTCGCCGGTGGTGGCGTGGCCCTGCTGCAGGCCGCTCCGGTTCTCGACGACCTCAAGCTCGAGGGCGACGAGGCCACGGGTGCCAACATCGTCAAGGTCGCTCTCGAGGCGCCGCTGAAGCAGATCGCATTCAACGCCGGCCTCGAGCCCGGCGTCGTCGCCGAGAAGGTCCGCAACCTCGAGGCCGGCCACGGCCTCAACGCTGCGACCGGCGACTACGAGGACCTGCTCGAAGCGGGCATCAACGACCCGGTCAAGGTCACCCGCTCGGCGCTGCAGAACGCTGCGTCGATCGCGGCTCTGTTCCTGACGACCGAGGCCGTCGTCGCCGACAAGCCGGAGAAGGCCGCCGCTCCCGTGGGCGACCCGACCGGCGGCATGGGCGGCATGGACTTCTGATCCGCCCCTGAGTCAGACGAGGCCCGGCCCCACTTCGGTGGGGTCGGGCTTCGTTCTCGTGCCTCGAACGGACAGGACTATCGCGGGTGTTGTCGCGGCCGGTATCGACCGGTTTGCGTGGCTTGCGTGCATACAGAGTGTATCGGTACGTTGTTCCTGGTGCAGGTGGGTTCACCATTCGGTGGTCCACCGCGGGTGACGTGGTTCGGAAGGTATTTCAGTGGGTTTGGAGTGGTTTCCACGAGTGCTCGGCGCGGTGGCCGTAGGAACGCTCGTTGCCGTAGCCGCGCCGGCACCCGGCTCGGCCGAGCCGGTCTCGGCTCTGTCGTCGATCGAAGCAGGAACCGATCGGAACTCGATCGTCCGTGTCTATTCGGCTTCGATGGACCGAATCGTCTCGGTGAGGGTCCGTACTGCTGCCGACGACTCGGAGCCACGCCCGACGCTGTACCTGCTCAACGGATCGACCGGAGGGGAAGAGGGCGCCGCGACCTGGCATTCGGAGACAGACGTCGACGACTTCTTCGATGACAAGAACATCAACCTGGTTACGCCGCTGGACGGTGCGTTCAGCTACTACACCGATTGGTTGCACGACGATCCGGTGCTCGGACGCAACAAGTGGACCACCTTCCTCACCCGCGAACTGCCCCCCATCATCGACGAGACCTTCGGTACCAGCGGCGTGAATGCGATCGCGGGACTCTCGATGGGTGGCACATCCGTTCTGAGCCTGGCCGTTGCCGAACCGAAGTTGTACCGAGCGGTGGCCGCCTACAGTGGTTGTGCCGAAACAAGTACGAATCTGGGTCGCTTCTACGTACGTACGGTGGTGGAAGCCAAGGGCGGTGCGGACGTCGAAAACATGTGGGGGTCCTCCAGCAACCCGGCCTGGAGTATGAACGATGCTTACGTGCACGCCGAGCGTCTACGTGGCATCGCATTGTACATATCGTCTGCTACGGGATTACCCGGTAAATACGACAACCTCGAATCACCGACGGTTGACGGCGATCCCGAAGCGCTGATGAATCAGGTGGTCGTCGGAGGCGTCATCGAAGCAGCCGTGCATCAGTGCACTCTGCGATTGGCGAAAAGGCTCGAAGAACTCGATATTCCTGCCCATATCGAGTCTCGTCCGACCGGCACGCACTCCTGGGGTTATTGGCAGGAGGATCTACATAATTCATGGCCCATGATTGCCGAGGCCGTCGGATTGTAATTCGTAACTTGCAATTCGGACAGAGTTCGGCCGCAGCGCGGTACGCTGCGGCCGAACTCGTCAGCAATTCGATGGGGAAACCCTCCGATTCCCCTATCGAAGGAGCATTACACTCCGGCGCCGCCCACGGAACCGCCGACCTCGACGCTTCCGGTTCCGAGGATTCCGAGAACGTCACGGATGCCCTCGAAGCCGACCTGTACGAGCTGAAGCAGAAGATCCAGCATGTTGTCTCCCTTCGGTTCTTCGACAGCGCTGCTGCCACTCTCTTCCCTTTGCGCCCCAACATCAGGCGCAATACGAGTGTTACACAGTCGTGGCGAACTCGCACGACGAGATAACGAAATCTGCTCTATTCGCACTCGTTCGACGGCTGGAATCGCATATGTGTAACGAAGTATCAGGAGCATTGACGCCGTCGAAGCGCGCGATTCGGATCCGAGGTCATTCCCTTACCATTTGCGCGCTCCGGTCGCGTGGAATTCGAAACAATCCGAATCTCACGCGTCGGGGATCAGCATCCACAGGGCGAGGTAGAGCAACACGGCGGTGCCGCCCGTGACGAAGGCGGCGAGGACTGCGCCTGCACGCACGAGGTTGAGGTCGACGTTGAAGTACTCGGCCAGTCCGGCGCACACACCACCGAGCATGCGCTGGGACGAGGAGCGGGTGAAGGGACGGGGAGCCTGGTTCTCGAAGTTCATGTATTCATCCTGTCGCCGTAACGGCCTCGGCACATCCGGGAACGGCCCGGATCTTCACCCTGATCTTCGTCTCGGGGTCGGTCGGACGAGCCGGCCCGAACAACGCAGAAATCACGCTGAGGGCAATGCTCGGCGACCGGGGCGCGAGGAGGCAGACTCGACCGTCGGTACTGCCGATCAGAAGGAGATCTCCCGTCATGACCGACGTCGTCCTGGACGAACAGCTCGCCGCACTGCGCCGCAGGTACGGCACCCGGGCCGCCGAGCAGGTGGCCGGACGCGGTGGCTCCGGCGCGTGGAACGACGTCATCGCTCTCCAACTGGCGCATCGCTCCGTGCGAAAGTTCCTTCCCGAAGCGGTCTCCGAGGACGATCTGCGCGCGATCGTGGCCGCGGCTTCGTCCGCCGCGAGCTCGAGCAACCTGCAGTTGTGGAGCGTCGTGGCCGTCACCGACCGCGACCGGCTCGCCCGGATCGCGACTTTCGCCGGCAACCAGCCGGCGGTGCGTGACGCTCCACTGCTGCTCGTGTGGGTGGCCGACCTCGCCCGGGCGGCGCGGGTCGCCGAGCAGCACGACAAGGATCTCGTCAACGTCGACTACGTGGAGTCCGCGCTGCTCGGGGTGGTCGATGCCGCGCTCGCCGCACAGAATGCGGTGCTCGCCGCGGAATCGCTCGGCCTCGGCACCGTCTACATCGGGGCCATCCGCAACCATCCGCGTGACGTGGCCGCAGAACTGGCTCTGCCCGACCACAGTTTCGCTGTGGTCGGGCTGGTGGTGGGCCGTCCCGATCCCGAGGTGGAGTCGGAGGTCAAGCCGCGGTTGGGCCAGGACGTGGTGCTGCATCGCGAGCAGTACTCGACCGAGGAACGGGATGCCGGCCTCGCCGCCGATGAGGAGGAGATCTCGGGCTTCTACCGCGATCAGGGTCTGGCGGAGAGCTGGGTCGAACGTGTACTCGGGCGCTTCGCGTCGCCCGGCGCGCTCGGGAGCAGGGAACAGATGCGGGAAGCTCTGCGGGAGCGCGGTTCGGTCTGGACTGACCGCAGGGAGGCGTCAGCGGCACACGACCGTCAGGCCGACCCCGCGCCACACCTGACGTTCGACACGATCGAACTCGTTGTCGTCACTGTCGTATTCGTACTCGACCTCGGTCCGGTATCCCCGGTCGCGCTGAGCGGTCACGGTGCAGTCGCCGCCGGCGGAACCGGACCGGTTGACGATCGAGTACGGCACACCCTCCGCGGCGAGCACGGCGACCGCGGCCTGCTCGCTCGAGCCGACCACACCGGGCGCGGGTTGTGCTGTGGCAGTTCCTGTTCCGAGCAGTACTGCGGCGGTGCCGAGCGACAGGACGGCGGCGGTCGCGAGACGGGAGCGGGTGACAAGAGTACGCATGGGTTCCTCCGAAAGGGTGCTGGACCGGACATTTCGATCGTCCGCCGCGACCCGGCCCGAGCACATCCGGGCACGACCCCCATCCCGACCCTGAATTCCGGACTCGGGGTGGCAGGGACACTGGGGAAACCGGCACCCGCCGCGTCCGGATCGGCCTAGTCTGGGCCGGTGGAGACCGTACCGATCCAGCTTCCCGGGGGCACCACGGCCCCGGTGCGCCTCTTCGCGGGACCCGACCACGAGCACGAGACACGCCGCGACGCCTCCCGCGCCGTCGTGGTCGTCGTCCCGGGCCTCGGTATTCCCGCCGGTTACTACGAGCCGTTCGCGCAGGCGATCACCGACCACGGATTCGACGCGGCGATCTGTGAACTGGCCGGCCAGGGCGACAGCCGTCCGAGGCCGGGACCGGACAGCACGTACGGCTACCACGAGATCGTCGCGACGCATTTCCCCGCCGTCTTCGAGGTGGTGCGGGAACGTTTTCCCGACTCGACGCCGTACCTGCTCGGTCACTCCATGGGCGGGCAGCTCGGCGCGCTCTACGCCGCGCGCATCCGCGGTCGGCTCGGCGGGCTGATCCTCGTCGCGTCGGGCACGCCCTACTACCGGCACCACGGCGGCGTCCGCGGCCCGGGACTGTGGCTCGGATCGACGGCGATGTCGCTGACCGCCGCGGTCGCCGGGTTCTGGCCCGGCGACCGGACCGACGTCGCCGGCTTCGGCCGGCAGTCGCGCGCCCTGATCTCCGACTGGGCACGATTGGCCCGCACCGGCCGGTTCGAACCGGCCGGCGCGGACATCGACTACGAGGAACGGATCGGGCGGCTCACGCTTCCCGTCCTGTCGATCACGATCGACGGCGACGAACTCACCCCCGTCGCGTCCGCACAGCACCTGCTCGAGAAGCTGCCGTCCACCGAGATCACCCGGTGGCACAATCCGCGGGCCCTGGGCCACAACGGCTGGATCCGCGACAACGACGACACCGTCGCGAAGATCGTGGCGTGGTTACGTGACCGCTGACCCCGCGCGGGCGGCCGCGGCGAGCCGGACGTGGGCGTTCGGGGAGCCGTATCCGGTGTAGCCACCACGCCGTTCGAGGAGTTCGACCTGGAATCCGCCCTGCGCCGGGAACGTGTAGGCGTGCAGGAATTCACCGCCGTCGTCGTTGCGGTCGTAGAGCAGGCCGTTGCTCTGCAGGGCGGTGAGCAACGCGGGGTCGAGCGCGAACCGCGCATCGAGGTCGGCGTAGTAGTTCGCGGGTGGCCGGAGGAACTCCACACCGCGTGCACGCGCGTGGCGCACCGAGTCGACGACGTCTGCCGTGGCGAAGGCCAGCTGGGTCACCCCGTGCGGTTGTGGCGCCGCACCGGTCTCGGAGACGTTCAACGCGACCCGCAGGTCCCCCTTCTCCGCACGCAGGGCGCGGATACGCAGGCGGCCCTGCGGCTGGATGTACTCCTCGGGGTCCTCCGGACGCAGTCCGAACAGGGTGCGGAAGAACGACAATTCCTGGTTCAGGTCGTCCGCCGCGACCGTCACGTCGACGTGGTCGAGACCGAGCCATCCCTCGTCGGCCGGGGGAGTGACTGCGGCGTCGTCGGACACGAAAGTGCCCGGGGCGCCGTCGGCCACGAAGTCGTTGTGCCAGTCGTCGGTCTGCCCCGCCTCGGCACTGACGAAGACGTGCAGGCCGGAGGGGGAGGTGATGCCCGGCAGGCCCGCCTCGCCCTCCCCGCGGGTGCGGTCGACCGCGGGCCACAACAGGCTGGCGGCGCGTTCGGCCACCGCGGCGACGTCGGGGGCGACGAGACCCAGCGCGGTCGCGGCGGGGCCCGGCGCGGGCTCCTCGTTCAGGACGACGTTCGCGCCGCCGTTGCGCCACCACACGACGGGCTTGCTGCGGTGCCGGCCGGCGACATGGAATCCGAGTCCGGTGAGCAGCGCCGGGTAGTCGGTGCGGTCGGGGTCGGCGAGTTCGACGAACGCCGCGTCGGTGTGCGCCGGAAGCGGCGGTGCGACCGTCACCTTCTCGCGTGCGGGCCCGGTGACCCGCGCACCGAGCCGGTCCTCGAGGAACAGAAGCGACCGCATCGCGTCGCGCGCGGTCACATGCGGATCCGCTTCGCGCACCACGTCGCTGAAGACCTCGAGCGAGAGCGGACCGTCGTAACCGGCGTCGAGCACGGCCGCGACCACCCCCGAGACGTCGAGCATGCCCTGCCCAGGGAAGCACCGGAAGTGGCGGCTCCATTCGAGGACGTTCATGTCGAGCACCGGGGCGTCGGCGACCTGCAGGAAGCCGATGCGTTCGCCTGGGATGCCGGCCAGGGCGCGTCCGTCGTCGCCGCGCGCGAGCATGTGGAAGGTGTCCACGGCCAGCGTCACGGCCGGGTGGTCGGCGCGTTCGACGAGATTCCACGCCTGCCCGACCCGGTTGACGTGGCGTCCCCAGGCGAGGGCCTCGTAGGCGAAGGTGACCCCGTGCGAGGCGGCGAGATCGCCGACGGCGCGCAGCTGTTCGGCGGACAGTTCCGGATCGTCGATCGCGGTCGGCAGCGCGTTCGAGCACGCCAGGAAGGTCGTTGCGCCGAGCTCGTTCATCACCTCGAGCTTGCGGCGGACGCGGTGCAGGACGTGGGGGAATCGCCGCGGGTCGACGCCCTCGATGTCGCGGATCGGCTGGAACAGGTCGATCGACAGACCGAGATCGGCGCAGCGCCGCGCTACCTCGGCGGGTGACAGCGGCGACGCGATGAGGTCGTTGTCGAAGATTTCGATCCCGTCGAATCCTGCGGCGGCGATCGCGTCGAGTTTGTCGGCGAGAACACCGGAGAGCGAGACGGTGGCGATTCCGCGGCGCATCAGCTGGTCAGCTCCTCGAAGTGTCGGACCATTCGTTCGGCGTCGGGTTCGACGCCCGTGAAGTACTCGAAGGCACCCACGGCCTGGAAGACGGCCATGCCGCCACCGGGCACCACGCGGCATCCGCGGGAGCGGGCGAGGTGGATCAGTTCGGTCTCGAGCGGGAAGTACACGACGTCGGAGACCCACAGGTCCTCGCGGACGAGCTCGGCGGGGACGGGCAGGCCGGGGTGGCCGGTCATGCCTGTGGGGGTCGCGTTGACCAGACCCTGCGCCGAGGCCAGAGCGCCGGCGAGATCGGTGGTCGCGCGGACCCGGTCGTCGCCGAAGCGTTTGGCCAGGCGGGTCGCGCAGGCCTGCGCCTTCTCGACGTCGACGTCGACGATGGACACGTGCGCGGAGCCCTGTTCGAGCAGCGCGTACCCGACGGCCGAACCGGCACCGCCGGCCCCGACCAGCACGGCGCGGTCGGAGACGGCCTCGGGCAGCCGGCGGCGGAACGCGCGCCCCCAGCCGGACCAGTCGGTATTGCGGCCGAGTGCGCGACCGTCCCGGAACACCACCGTGTTGACCGCGCCGAGATCGTGGGCGTCGTCGGACAACTCATCGAGCAGGGGGATGACGACCTGCTTGAAGGGGTGCGTGATGTTGAGCCCGTCGAAGCCGAAACGCTGTGCCCAGTCGAGCATCTCGGCCAGGTTCTCGGCGCCGTAGCCGAGGCGCTCGGCGTCGACGAGGCGGTAGGTCAGGTTCAGTCCCGAGGCGAAGCCCTCCCGTTCCTGCATGGCCGGGGTGAGCGAACCGCCGATCCCGGCGCCGAACAGGCCCAGCAGGAAGGACGTACGTGCGGGCGCTGCGGTGGTCATCGGGAGCTTTCCTTCTTCTCGGTATCGAGTGCGAGTGCGGCCAGGTGACGGACGGCGAACTCGTATCCGTCGGGGCCGCATCCGGCGATCACGGCCTTCGCGACGGGAGCGACGAACGAACGGTGCCGGAACTCCTCGCGGGCGTGGACGTTGGTCAAATGCACTTCCACGATCGGTGCCGCGACGGTCACGAGCGCGTCGTGCAGTGCGACCGAGGTGTGCGTGTAGGCCGCGGCGTTGACGACGAAACCGGCTGCCGATTCGCGGAGTTCGTGGACGGCGTCGATGAGTTCGCCCTCGTGGTTGCTCTGCCGGAAGTCGATGTCGAAGCCCAGGTCGTCGGCGGTGCGGCGGCACGACTTCTCGATGTCCGTCAGCGTCGCGGTGCCGTAGAGATGAGGTTCGCGCGTGCCGAGCAGGTTGAGATTGGGCCCGTTGAGAACGGCGATCGTCGGACGAGCACTCACGATGCCGCTCCGGCGGGGACCGGCGCGGTGTTCCGATCGTGGGGGAGCAGGCCGATCTCACGGGTGGGGATCTTGTGGGTTCCGGACGGTCCGGTGGCCACCGCGATCAGCGAGATGGCGACGGCGCCGACGCAGAACAGGGCCACGCGGTACCAGTTGTCGGCGTTGCCGTCCATGAGCGAGCCGGCGATGGCCGGGGTGAAACCGGCGAGCGCGAAGCCGAACTGGGTGCCGATCGCCATGCCCGACAGGCGGACGCTGGTGGGAAAGTACTCGGCGTAGGTGGCGGGCCACACCGCGTTCGGCATGCTGTAGATCACGCCGGCGAGCAGGATTCCGGTGATGAGCACGAGCGGCACGTCGCCCCGCGAGATCGACCACAGGAAGGCCGTCACCATCACGGCGCTGCCGATCAGGCCGGAGACGAAGACCGGCTTGCGACCGATGCGGTCGGACAGCAGGGCCCACATGGGGATGGTGCCCACGGCGATGATGTTGGCGACGATCGCCAGCCACAGCATCGTGGTGTCGCTGATGCCGATGCCGTACTCGTCGGCTGTGGCGAAGTTGAGGGCGAACACCTGGAAGGCCGTGTTGACCATGGCGATGAAGGCCGCGAAGAAGACGCGCAGGACGCCGGTCCAATGGTGGCGGAAGAGCACGGCCAGCGGTGCCTTGGGGGCCTCGTCGTGCGCCTTCTCGGCGTGGAACTCGGGGGTCTCGTCGAGGCTGCGCCGGATGAGGAAACCGACCAGCACGATCACGGCGCTGATCCAGAACGGCACGCGCCAGCCCCACGACTGCAACTGCTCCTCGGACAGCAGCGCGATCACGGGCAGGAACATCAGAGGTGCGAGCACCTGGCCGCCCTGCGTGCCGCTCAGTGTCCAGCTGGTGAAGAAACCGCGTCTGTCGTCGGGGGCGTGTTCGAACGACATCGAGTTCGCGCCGGCCTGCTCACCCGCGGCGGACAGCCCCTGGAGCAGCCGCAGCACGACCAGCAGGATCGGCGCGATCATGCCGACCTGTCCGTAGGTCGGCAGGCAGCCGATGAGGAAGGTCGAGACACCCATCAGTAGCAGCGTGCCGACGAGGATCAGCTTGCGGCCGAAGCGGTCGCCGATGTGGCCCATCAGGACGGAGCCGAAGGGGCGCGCGACGTAGGCGACGCCGAAGGTCGCGAGCGACGCGACGGTCGCGACCGCCTGGTTGCCCTCGGGGAAGAAGATCTTCGGGAAGACGAGCGCAGCGGCGGTACCGTAGATCGCCAGGTCGTAGTACTCCAGTGCGCTGCCGCTCCACGCGGCGAGGGCCGCCTTGCGGGGCGTGCGCTGCACCGTGGTGTTTTCAGTCATCGGATGCCTCGGGGGGTGGGTCTTCAGTATCGGATACACGGACGTTATGGGTGTGGCGCAGCCCACGACAATCGTTTGCCATTTTTTTTGCCATACTGTCCGTATGTCGGCCTCTCCGCGTTCACGGAAACGCGCCACCATCACCGATGTGGCCCGCGAGGCAGGGGTCGCGGCGTCGACGGTCTCGCGCACGTTCACCAAGCCCGGTCGCGTCAACGCCGCCACTCGCGACCACATCCTCGAGGTCGCCGACCGGCTCGGCTACGCACCCAACCCCGCGGCCCGCGCCCTCGAATCGGGACGCACCAACACCCTGGCGCTGCTGGTCCCCGACATCACGAACCCCTTCTTCTCGGGCGTGATCAAGGGGGCCGAACGCGCCGCCGTCGCCTCCGGCCGGACCCTCGTCCTCGCCGACACCCAGGAGAGCGCGACCACCGAAGCGCACATCATCCGGCGGCTGGGGCCGGCCGTCGACGGTTTCGTCCTGGCGGCCGCCCGTATGCCGGACGACGAGCTGCGGCGCGTCGCCGAATTCGACGCCGTGACCCTGGTGAACCGGGCGATCCGCGGAATCTCCTGCGTTGTCGCCGATTACGAGACGGGCACGCGGCAGATCGTCGACCACCTCGCGTCGCTCGGGCACCGCTCGTTGCTGTTCCTCGGCGGTCCGCCCGAGTCGTGGTCGGGAGCGCGGCGCTGGGCCGGTCTGCAGGCCGCGGCGCAGGCTCACGGCATCGCGGTGCGTCGCTTCGGCCCCTACTCGCCGACGCTCGGTGGCGGTGCCGCCGCGGCCGACGCCGCCGTGGCGGCCGGTGCCACCGCGGTGGTGTGCCACAACGACATGCTCGCCATCGGGGTGCTGCGCCGGATGCGGGAACGCGGGGTGTCCGTCCCGGAGCACGTGAGCGTGGTCGGATTCGACAACATCTTCGGCTCCGACCTGTGCCGGCCGTCGCTCACCACGCTCGCCGAACGCACCGAGGACGCCGGGGCGCGCGCCATCGAGATGCTCGCCCGGCAGGCCTACGAGCGGGTCGCGGTGGCCGACGAACTCGTGCTCCCGACGCAGCTCGTCGTCCGCGAGTCCACCGGACCGGCGAGATGAGGGAGGTTGTGTGCGTCTTTCTCGACGAGAACGCACACAGCCTCCCCGAAGTTCACCGGTTCGCGAGCTTGTCCGCCAGGAAGGTGAACGTCAGCGCCGACTTGAACGCCGCCTGGGCGTTGTCGGCAGCGCCGCCGTGGCCGCCCTCGATGTTCTCGTAGTACCGGACCTCGTGACCCTGCTCTTCGAGCCGCGCCACCATCTTCCGCGCATGGCCGGGATGCACCCGGTCGTCGCGCGTCGACGTGGTGACGAGGATCGGCGGGTAGTCGGCATCCGGGTCGGTGTTCTGGTACGGCGAGTACTTCGACAGGAACTCCCACTCCGCGGGGTTGTCGGGGTCGCCGTACTCGGCCATCCACGACGCACCGGCGAGCAGCAGGTGGTAGCGCTTCATGTCGAGCAGCGGCACCTGGCACACGATCGCCCCGAACAGTTCGGGACAGCGGGTGAGCATCACGCCCATGAGCAGACCGCCGTTGCTGCCGCCCTGGGTGCCGAGCTGCTCGGCCGTCGTGATCCCGCGCGCGACGAGATCCTTCGCGACCGCGGCGAAGTCCTCGAAGACCTTGTGCCGGTTTTCCTTCAGGGCCTGCGTGTGCCAGCTGGGTCCGTACTCGCCGCCACCGCGGATGTTCGCGATGACGTAGGTGTAGCCCTTCTCGAGCCACGCCCGCCCGACGCCGCCGCTGTAGGCCGGCACCATCGAGTTCTCGAACCCGCCGTACCCGTACAGCAGTGTGGGCGACGGGGTTCCGGTGTTGCTGCCGACCACGAAGTAGGGCACCTGCGTGCCGTCGTCGGACGTCGCGAAGAACTGCTCGACGGTGATGCCCTCGGCGTCGAAGAACGACGGGGCCTGCTTGATCGCCTCCACCGGGCCGCCGACCGTCCCCGACAGCAGGGTCGCAGGGATCGTGAAACCGCTGGAGTTGAGGAAGAAGTCGTCGCTGTTGAGCGGATCGACGTCGATGATCGAAGTCGACGTGGCATCGGGGACGTCGGGCAGTTCCTCGTCCGACCAACCGTCCTCACCCGGTGTGAGCACCCGCACGCGGGTCTGCACGTCGCGCAGTGTGACGACGAGCAGGTGATTCTGCGTCCACGCGTACTGCTCGAGCGAGGTGTGCTCGTCCGGGGCGAACAGCACCGTCACCTCACGCGAGCCGGCGAGGAAGGCCGGATAGTTCGCGGCGAGCAGCGTGCCGGCGGGATGGCCGAGCCATTCGGAGCGGGTGCGCACGAGCAGGTGGTCGCGGTACACGCTCACCCGCGCGTCGTCGGGAACATCCAGTTCGACGAGCTCGCCGTCCGCGGTGAGTTCGAAACGCTGCGCCCGGTAGAAGTCGATCGCGCGGTCGACGAAGCTGCGCTCGTATCCGGGAGTGTTGTCGTACCAGGCGGAGACAGCGACATCGGTGCGCTCACCTTCGAAGACCGTCTCGGCCTCATCGATCGGAGTGCCGCGCCGCCAACGCTTCGCGAGTCGCGGATAACCCGAGTCGGTGAGCGACCCGTCGCCGAAATCGCTTCCCACATAGACGGTGTCGGAGTCGATCCACCCGATGTCCGTCTTCGCCTCGGGTAGTTCGAAACTGTCCGGGCCCGAGACGAATCGTCGCTCGACGAGATCGAACTCGCGGATCACACTCGCGTCGGCACCACCGCGCGACAAGCTGATGAGCGCGCGGGTCTGATCGGGCCGCAGCACCTGGGCACCCGACCACACCCAGTTCTCGCCCTCTTCCTCGGCGACGGCGTCGAGGTCGACGAGGACGTCCCATTCGGGTTCGTCGCGCAGGTACTGCTCCATCGTCGTGCGACGCCACAGGCCGCGTACGTGCTCGGCGTCCCGCCAGTAGTTGTAGAGGTATTCGCCCCGCCGACGCGCATAGGGGATGCGGGCGTCGGTGTCGAGGATCTCGCGGATGCGGGATTCGAGGTCGGTGAAGCTCTCGGTGCGGGTGTACTCCTCGACCGTTCGGTCGTTCCGGGCACGCACCCAGTCGAGTTGTTCCTCGCCGGTGACGTCCTCGAGCCATAGGTACGGATCGGTCGTGTCGTCGCTCATGATCCATTCATACCCGCCCCGCACGTGCCTCCGGCGGCAGGCAGACTGTGACCTCGTGCAGATGCATCCGTCGGACGCGCGCCGGGAATGGCTCGGCGACCGCATCCCGGGCGACCTGTTCGCCCTCTACTGTTTCGACGCCCCCGCGACTCCGGTCGCCGACGTGCTCGACGAACTGCGGTCGCGGGCGGCGGTGATGGGGGAGCTGCAGGTGCGGATGGTCGAGGTACCCGCGGGTCTCGACTATCCCTACTGGGCAGCGCACACCCCAGCAGAAGACCGGTTCGTCGTCCACGAATCCGGCAGCTACGAACAGATGCTCGTCGCGCTGTCCGGGCTCGTCGCGACCCGCGTCGACGTCACCGTCTCGCCGTGGCGACTGCACGTCTTCCCACATGTCACGGGTGCTCCGCGCGGGAACGGTCCCGCCCTCGTGGTCGTCCTGCAGATGTCGCACGCCTTCGCAGACGGGGTGCGCACCTCCGCGCTCGCCCGCGATCTGCTGGCGGGCACCGCGACACCCACGACACCGCCGCGCGCCCTCTCGCCCGCCGGGATGCTTACGCGTGCCGTCCTGCGGCTGCCGTTCTCGATTCCACGGGTGATCGCCGACGGGCGGCGGTCGGTGGATGCGGCGCGACAGCTCGCCGACCCCTCGGTGCCGCCACCCACCCCGGGGAGGCCGCTGGTCGCTGTGAACACCGCACCCGGGCCGCGGCGGACGGTCCGCACACTCGTGTTCGACTCCGCCGCCCTGCGCAGCGTCGGCACGGTCACCATCGGTGCGCTCACGGCCATCGGCGCCGCCCTGTCGCAGTTCCTCGGCGTCGACGAACTGTCCGCCGAGGTGCCGGTCGCGGTGGCGCCGGGCACGGCCCGCAACAGCTACCGCAACGTCGGCGTCGACCTGCACTGCGCGCTCCGCGAACCGCACGAACGTGCCGCGGCGATCGCCGCCGACCTGGCGTTGCAACGGATCCGTGCGCGGCACCCCGCCATGGCGATCCGGGTCCGCACCGACGACCACGTCCCCGCACCGTTGCTGCGGTTCGGTACCGACCGACTCGACCTGTCCGTCGTCCCACCCACCGTCACGGGCAACACCGTCGTGTCGAGCGTCTACCGAGGTCCGGCCGACCTGGAACTCGGTGGCGGGCGGGTGCGGTTCACCTCGGGCTTCCCGGGCCTGTCGCCCGTGCAGGCGCTCACCCACGGCGTGCACGGGATCGGCGACACCGTGACCCTGTCGGTGACGACCTCCCCGGATGTCCTCGACGCGGCAGGTCTCGCTCGGTACGTCGCCCTGCTGCACGAGGCGGTCGCCTCGCTGTAACGTGCCCCGAATCCAACGATGGAGGGGCACATGGCGGCTTATGCGGTGACGGGTGCCGCCTCGGGAATGGGCCGGGCGAGCGCGGAGCGGCTGCGGGCCGCCGGGCACACGGTGATCGGCATCGACCTGAAGGACACCGAGGTCACGGCGGACCTATCCACTCCGGAGGGTCGTTCCCACGCCGTCCGGGCCACGCTCGAGCTGGCGGGCAGCCGTCTCGACGGTGCCGTGCTCGCCGCGGGCCTGGGCCCCACCCCCGGCAAGGAGGAGATCATCGCGCAGGTCAACGTGCGCGGCGTGATCGACCTGCTTGTCGGATGGCGAGCAGCTCTGGCCGCCTCCGCGAACAGCAAGGTCGTGGTGTTCGGATCCAATTCGACGACCACGACTCCCGGCGTGCCGAACTCGGCGGTGAAGGCCTTCCTCGCCGGCGACATGGACAAGGGCGTCGTGCGCACCACCCGCATCTCGCAGGCGGGCCCGCCGTTCACCTATGCGGCGTCGAAGATCGCCGTGACCCGATGGGCGCGACGCGCCGCGGTCACCCCCGAGTGGGCGGGTGCCGGCATCCGCCTCAACATCCTCGCGCCCGGAGCGATCTCCACCCCGCTGCTCGACGCGCAACTCGAGAGCCCCCTCGGGAAGGTGGTGGAGAGCTTCCCCGTTCCGCTCGGGGGCTTCGGGAAGCCCGACGAGATCGCGCAGTGGGTCGAATTCATGCTGTCCCCGGCGGCGGACTTCATGACGGGCAGCGTCGTGGTGGTCGACGGCGGCACCGAGGCGTACTTCCGTCCCGACGACTGGCCGGTGCGGGTCCCGTTCCGGTCGATCCCGCGCTACCTGCTCGGCATGCGCAGGTTCGGGCGCCGCAAGTGAGGGTCCGCGCAGCGCGGACCCCCACCGCGCTCCCGTATCAGGCGAAGTAGTCGCCGAAACCGTAGATCGCGTCGAACGCGCTGGTGGGCAATACATCCACCGCGTTCACGCGGTAGGACGAGTACGAGTCCTGCATCAGGTCGCGCACGAACCGCAGGGCGTGGATCGCGTCGACGGCGTCGACGGTGATGATGAGCTGGGCGCGACCGTTGTCGCTGCGGCCCACCGCCCCGTGGTGCGGGACGATCGGTTCGATGAGGTCGACGGTCTCGTCGTCGGTCAGGAGATCGAGGTCGGCGTCGATTTCGATCACTGCGTTGTATTCCATGTGGGTTCTCCCGGTTCGAACACCCGAGCGGCCTCGCGCCGCGCGGGTTGATCTCGACGGGGAACACGCACGGCGACATCATGCCCGAACCGGATGACCCTCGCCATCATCCGATCGGGGGGACATCCGATCGAGACGGACGGACGATGTGCGGGACCCGTGCTCCGCGCGACGCTCGATGCATGCCGATCGTCGAAGTGAACAATCTGCACAAGTCGTACGGAGGTCGCGCCGTCGTGGACGGCGTGAGCTTCGAGATCCACGAAGGTGAGATCTTCGGGGTCCTCGGTCCGAACGGGGCCGGGAAGACGACCTCCGTCGAACACATCTCGGGTCTGCGAAAACCCGATGAGGGCACCGTCCGCGTCGCCGGCCTCGACCCGGTCCGCGACCACCGGGCCGTCACCGAACTGCTCGGCACGCAGTTGCAGCAGAGTGAGCTGCAGCCGAAATTGACCGTGCGCGAGGCCCTCCGGTTGTACGCGGCCTTCTACGCCCGACCCG
Organism: Rhodococcus sp. Chr-9; assembly: GCF_000801125.1. Lineage (NCBI taxonomy): Bacteria > Bacillati > Actinomycetota > Actinomycetes > Mycobacteriales > Nocardiaceae > Rhodococcus > Rhodococcus sp. Chr-9. The sequence continues at coordinate 225,027 of NZ_JTIZ01000089.1, read as the reverse complement.
CGGACGGCGATGTGCTCGCCGAACGCCTCGGGCTCGGCCGCATGCTCGACACCCGGTTCACGAAACTGTCCGGGGGCCAGAAACAGCGGTTGTTCATCGCACTGGCACTCATCGGTTCACCGCGCGTCGTCGTCCTCGACGAACTCACCACCGGACTCGACCCGCGTGGGCGCCGTGACACCTGGGAACTGATCGAGGAGGTGCGTGATTCCGGCGTCACCGTCCTGCTCGTCACACATTTCATGGAAGAGGCACAACGCCTCTGCGACCGTGTCGCGGTCTTCGATTCCGGGCGCATCCGTGCGCTGGGAACGCCGGCCCAGCTGATCGGGCAGTCGTCCGCAGCGATCGTGGTCTCGTTCCACCCGTCCGGTCCGCTCGACCCCGCGCTCCTCGAAGCCCAGCCCGGCGTCGTCTCCGTGCACACCGCCCGGGAACGGGTGGCCGTCGAAGGCAGTGAGGAGTCGATCCACGCGGTACTCGGCCTGTTGGCACGCCTCGGCGTCACGGCCGAACGCCTCCGCATCGCCGAAGCGACCCTCGACGACGCCTACCTCGATCTCACCGACACCAGGAGCACGTCATGACCGACCCGACCGTCCGCACCAGGCTCGTCGAGACGTCGACGACGAGCACCCCGGCGATGTCCGCATCGACCGCCGTTCTGCGTACCGAGGCACGACTGTTCACGCGGGAACCCGGGGCGCTCTTCTGGATCCTCGTCTTCCCCACGTTGTTGCTCGTGATCCTCGGCCTGATTCCCGGTTTCCGGGAACCGGATCCGGACCTCGGTGGTCTGCGGGTGATCGATCTGTACGTCCCCGTGGCGATCCTCCTCGCGATGATCGTGGCCGGTGTCCAGACGATGCCCGCGGTGTTGTCGTCGTACCGAGAACGGGGAATCCTCCGCAGGCTCGCCGTGACCCCGGCGAGTCCGTCGCACCTGCTGACCGCACAGATCGTGGTGCACGCGATCGCGGTCCTGGCGTCGGTCTTCCTCGCACTGATCGTCGGTCGGGCGGCCTTCGGAGTCGCCTTCCCCGCCCAGCCGTGGGGATACGCACTCGCGGTACTCGTCACTCTCGCTGCGGCACTGAGCGCGGGAGGGACACTGGCTGCGGTGGCACCGTCCGTGCGGATCGCTCAGACGCTGGGCACGATCGTGTTCTTCCCGTTGATGTTCAGTGCGGGCGTATGGCTTCCGGTGCAGGCGATGCCCGAGCTGCTGCGACGGATCGTGGAGCTGACACCCTTCGGTGCCGCAGCGCAACTGCTCGACGAGACCGCCGCGGGCGGCCTGCCGAATCTCGGTGGCATCGCGGTCGTGGTGGGTTGGACCGTCGTCCTGACCGGCGTGGCGATCCGGTGGTTCCGTTGGCAGTGACGGCGTCGACCGTCATCCTGGAAGCCATGACGGCACCGACGACCACCGACGATCCGTGGCTTCGGACCTACAGATGGGCGCCGGTGGGGATGCTCGCGACCGGCACCGTCCTGTCCGTCGGCACCGCGACGTTGTTGATGAGTCCCGCCGAGCGGTACACGGCAGCGGTGCTCACCGCGGTGGCGGTGGGTCTGGAACTGTGGCGCGGTCGCCGCCGCCGGTCGATGCCGGAGGGCGACGCGGTCTACTACCTGCTCCGGTCCGCCCTGGCGTTCGTCCTGAGCTGGCTCAACCCGTTCTTCGCGATCTACGCGGCCTCCGGCTACTTCGATGCCCACGCGATGCTGCCGGACCGCTGGATCCGGTTCGGGCTGATCGTCACCGCCGTGACGGTGGCGGGTTCGCAGGCGGGTGGTCTGCCGCCGGAGGACACGACGATGTGGATCGCGTTCGGGCTCCTCGTCGTGCTCAACGCCTCGATTTCCATGCTGATGATGAGGCTCGCCGAACGTGACGAGCAGCGAAGTCTCGAACGGCTCGCTGCGATCACCGAACTCGAACGCACCAACGTCCGACTCGAGAACGCGCTGTCCGAGAACCAGGCCCTGCACGCGCAGCTGCTGGTGCATGCACGGGAAGCGGGGATCGACGACGAGCGCCGCCGGCTCGCCGCGGAGATCCACGACACCCTCGCCCAGGGCCTGGCCGGGATCGTCACGCAGTTGCAGGCGGCGCAGGACACCGCCGATCCGGAGGCGGCGCGGCGCCACGTCGAGAGGGCCACGGACCTTGCGCGACGCAGCCTCGGCGATGCCCGCCGCTCGGTGCGCAATCTCGCTCCCGAGGCACTCGAGCACCGCACGCTCGACGACGCGCTGGCCCACGAGGTGGAGAGATGGTCGGCCGAACACGGGATCCGGGTCGATCTCACGGTCACGGGCACCACCGAACCGTTGCACGACGACATCGGCGTGACGTTGTTCCGCATCACCCAGGAGGCCCTCGCGAACGTCGCCAAGCATTCCTCCGCACACCGTGCCGGTGTCACGGTGTCCTATATGGACGACGAAGTGAGTGTGGACATCCGGGACGACGGATGCGGTTTCGATCCGTGCGCGACACCGGGCGACGGATTCGGGTTGCGGGGCATGCAGTCCCGTGCCGACCGGATCGCCGGCGTCGTGGACGTCGAGTCCGAACCGGGTGTGGGGACCGCGGTCTCGGTGCGGGTGCCGCTGATCAGGGCCGGGAGGACGTCGTGACCGACGCGGACGAGATCACCGTGCTGATCGTCGACGACCACCCCGTCGTGCGGGACGGCCTGCGCGGAATGTTCGCCGCATCCCCGGAATTCGACGTGGTCGGAGAGGCTGCCTCCGGTCCGGAGGCCGTGACCCTCACGCTCGAACTCGACCCCGACGTGGTGCTCATGGACCTGCGGATGCCGGGAGGCGGGGGAGTGCAGGCGATCACCGAACTCGTCGCGCGAGGTGCGCGCAGTCGCGTCCTGGTGCTGACGACCTACGACACGGACGCCGACACCGTGCCTGCGATCGAGGCCGGCGCGACCGGCTACCTGCTCAAGGACGCTCTGCGGGACGACCTGTTCGCCGGGGTGCGGGCCGCGGCGGAGGGACGGACCGTCTTGTCGCCGGTGGTCGCGTCGCGGTTGATGAACCACATGCGGACACCCACCGCCCCGCAGGCGCTCAGCGCCCGGGAGCGTGAGGTGCTGGCGCTCGTCGCGAAGGGCACCTCGAACCGGGCCATCGCCCAGGAGCTGTTCATCAGCGAGGCGACCGTGAAGACCCACCTGACCCATGTCTTCGCGAAGCTCGAGGTGAAGGACAGGGCGGCCGCGGTCGCAGTCGCCTACGACCGCGGGATCCTGGGTTAGCCGAACAGCAGGGTCAGCCGAACACCGCACGCTCGCGGCGTCGTTGCCGACGGGGGAAGACCGCGACCATCAGTCGCACCGGAAGGGGCAGTTCGCGGCGGACCCGCTCGGTCTCGTCCTCGGTCATCACGGCGAAGAAGCGGGTGAGGTCGAAGTCGGCCCGGCCACCGCGCTGGGCGTCCTTCTCGAACCGCTGCCACGCGTCGGCGGAGACGTGCCCGGTGATGAGCGGGAAGACCGTTCGCTCCTCGTCCGCGATGTGCTCGTGGAGGTGCTCACTCAGCGTGCGGAGGGTGCGTGCGAAGCCGGCCACTGCCGCGGGGTCGGGGAGCCCGCGGGTGAATTCGCCGAGTTCGTCGAGGAGCGGGTCGAGTTCGTCGTGGTCGTCGGTGAGTTCGGTGAAGTCGACGTGGGGTCCGGCCGACGCGGTGATCAGCGGCCAGAGTGCGAGGTCCTCCACGTTGTGATGGTGTGGAGACTCGCGACGAACAGTCCGACGTAGTCGGCGGTCGCCGCGTAGCGGGCCCTGTCGAAGCTCGACGGATCTGCGAGCATCCGGTCCGCCAGTTCGCGGAGCCGGGTGACGTCGCGGAGGATCACGCGGTGCGCGAGCCGCATTCCGAGCAGGTCGTCGTCGGTGGTGAGGCGCGGGGTGAGGGATGCGGAAGTCATGTCGGTAGCGTGCGCGGCCGGACTTGGAACCGGCTTGGTGCCGAGCGGGCGCCGGAGATCGTCGCGCACCAAGTGGTCGCCAAGAATGTCTCCGCGCGCTCGGTCCGTGATCATCACTCCGGCGCTTGCAGGGAGCCGGCAGGCGATGTCAGCGGGTCGGCGCGATGCCGAACAGGAGCGCGTCGATGCCGGCGCGGAACGCACGGTCGTTCGCATCGGATCCGTCGTCCGCACCGCTGCGGCTGTCCGCATCTGCGACATCACCTGCGGATCCTCCGGCGGACGCGCCGGTCATCAGGGCGGTGAGATGCGGGTAGTCGCCGTGCTCGAGCATCGCGGCGATGTGCGCGGCTCCGCCGCCGGCCGCCCCTGCAGACATCCCGGCGGCCTCCTGCGCGGTGAAGTTGGTGACCCACCCCGACAGGAGGGCGACTCCGGTCATCGTCGCGGTCGGGTCGAGTCCGGCGGGGGCGAGGGCGCCGACGAGGTGGTCGAGATACCGCATCGAGTTCGGGCCGAGCGTCGATGCCGTGACCTGGCTCAGCCAGGGATGCCGGCGGTGGATTGCGCGGGACTGTTCGGCGACGTCGAGTACGTCGGCGCGCACGTCACCGGTCAGCGGAGCGAAGCGGTATTCGGCTCCGGCCCGGTCGACCATGAGGTCCACGAGATCGGTCTTGCCGGAGACGTAGCGGTAGAGCGACGCGGGGGCGGTGCCGAGGGCGTCGGCGAGCCTGCGCATGGACAGGGCGCGGATGCCGTCCTCGTCGGCGATCCGCACGCACGCGTCTGCGAGCTGGTCGAGCGTGTAGGCCGGTCGCGGGCCGGGGCGCCCGGTGTCGGACCGCAGCCAGATCGAGTCGGAGACCGTCATGCAGGACAGCATGCCTCCTCGAACGGGTTGCGAACGATGTTCGCAGATGCGTACCCTCGAACTGCGAACGGTGTTCCCAATCGAGAGGTGGATCGTGATGGCACTCGAGGCGGAAGGCCTCACCCGGGCGTTCGGCGATCGCATCGTCGTCGACGACGTCCACCTGCGCGTCCCGCCGGGGCGCGTCCATGCGCTCCTCGGTCCGAACGGATCGGGGAAGACCACCATCGTCCGGATGCTCGCCACCCTGCTGCGGCCCACGGCCGGACGTGCCCGCGTACGCGGCTTCGATGTGGTGCACGACGCGACCCGCGTGAAGCGCTGCATCGGCTTCGTCGGCCAGTACCACGCGGTGGATCTACGACTGACCGGTGTCGAGAACCTGATGATCGTCGCTCGCCTGCATGGTCTGGCCGGCCGCGCCGCCCACACCCGCGCGGTCGAACTGCTCGACCGCTTCGGCCTCGCCGATGCTGCGAACCGGCAGGCGAGCACCTGCTCCGGCGGCATGCGCCGGCGGCTGGATCTGCTCGCCGGGATGCTCGTGCGACCCGACGTGCTCTTCCTCGACGAACCGACCACCGGTCTCGACCCGAGCAGCCGCAACGAGATCTACGGGATGGTCGGCGAACTGGTCGCCGAGGGCACCGCGGTCCTGCTCACTACGCAGTATCTCGACGAGGCCGACCGGCTCGCCGACGACATCACCATCCTCGACGCGGGCCGGACGATCGCGACCGGCACTCCCGCCGAGATCAAGGAGGCGGTCGGCTCCGGACTCGACCTCGTCCTCCCCGGTGCCGCCCACATCGACGAGGCCGTCGCCGTCATCGGCGCATTCGGCCTGCGCCACAACGGCATCCAGGTGCCGGTCGAGAACGGCTCGGTCCGGCTGTCCTTCACGACCGACGCCCACTCGGTGCCGCTGCTGCCCGTGCTGCGCGCCCTCGACGACGCGGGTGTCCCCGTCGACGACATCGGCCGTCGCCGCGTCGGTCTCGACGAGGCATTCCTGACCCTGACCGGACGCGAGCGAATCGAGGAGTCCGCATGACCACCATCCACGAGTCCGGCCACGGCAGTTCTGCCCTCACCGGCACCCGGACGTTGCTGCATCGCGTCCTGCTGACCTACCGGCACTCGCCGGCCCAGCTGTTCGTCACCCTCGCCGCACCGCTGGGCATGATGCTGCTCTTCGGATTCGTCTTCGCCGGCGCCCTGTCCGGTGGCGAGGGCGCCGCCTACCGCGCATACCTGATGCCGGGTGTGCTCGTCCTGGTGGCGGCCATGGGCCTCGCGACCACCGCCGCCACCGCGAACGCCGACATGCGCAGCGGACTGTCGGATCGCTTCCGGACCCTGCCCACCTCCCCGGTGGCCGCGCCCGCCGGACTCGCCTTCGCCGAGACCCTGACGTGTGCGGTCACGCTGGCGCCGATGGTCGGCATCGGATATCTCGTCGGCTGGCGGATCGAAGCGGGCGCCGGGGAGATCGCCCTCGCCGCGGTGGTGCTGCTGTTGTTCCGGTTCGCATTCTCGTGGGTAGGTGTGTGGCTCGGCGTCTCGATCCGGGACGAACAGGTCCTGCAGCAGTGCGCACCCATGATCTTCGGCACGATCATGTTCTCGAACATCTTCGTGCCCACCGACACGATGCCGGTGGTCGTCCGACAGATCGCCGAGTGGAATCCCGTCAGTGCCGTCGTAGGTGCGCTGCGCGAGCTGCTCTCGGCGTCCGCGCCGGTACCCGCGGATGCGGCGTGGCCGCTGCACCATCCGGTGTGGTCGGCGTTCGGCTGGTGCGTCGTGCTGCTCGCCGTGACGGTCCCGCTCGCCGTGCGCCGATACACGGCCGATCACCGGATCCGGTAGCTACCGGCCGGTAACCGGACCATCGGCAGACACCGGAATCGGGCGGGACTACCCTGTATATCCGTGACCTCACACTATGACGTCGTTGTCCTCGGAGCCGGTCCCGGTGGGTACGTCGCTGCTATCCGCGCGGCACAGCTGGGACTGAGCACCGCCATCATCGAGCAGAAGTACTGGGGTGGTGTCTGCCTGAACGTCGGCTGCATCCCCTCGAAGGCACTTCTCCGCAACGCCGAGCTGGCACATCTCTTCAACAAAGAGGCCAAGACCTTCGGCATCTCGGGAGACGTGTCCTTCGACTTCGGTGCCGCCTACGACCGCAGCCGCAAGGTCGCGGACGGGCGCACCAAGGGCGTGCACTTCCTCATGAAGAAGAACAAGATCACCGAATACGACGGTAAGGGCTCGTTCGTCGACGCCACGACCATCGAGGTGACCCTCACCAAGGGCGGCACCGAACAGGTGACCTTCGACAACGTCATCATCGCCACCGGCTCCGTCACCAAGCTGCTGCCGGGCACCGAGCTCAGCGACAACGTCGTCACCTACGAGGAGCAGATCCTCACCCGCGACCTCCCCGAGTCCATCGTCATCGTCGGTGCCGGTGCCATCGGCATGGAGTTCGGCTACGTCCTGAAGAACTACGGGGTCGACGTCACCATCGTCGAGTTCCTCGACCGCGCACTGCCCAACGAGGACGCCGACGTCTCCAAGGAGATCGCCAAGGCGTACAAGAAGCTCGGCATCACCATCAAGACCGGTGCCGCGGTGCAGAAGATCTCGGACGACGGTTCGAAGGTGACCGTCGAGATCAAGGACAACAAGTCCGGCAACGTCGAGACCGTCACGGTCGACAAGGTGCTGCAGTCGGTCGGCTTCGCGCCGCGCGTCGAGGGCTACGGCCTCGAGAACACCGGCGTCGAGCTCACCGACCGCGGTGCCATCGCGATCGACGAGCGCATGCGCACCAACGTCAAGGGCATCTACGCCATCGGCGACGTCACCGCGAAGCTTCAGCTCGCGCACGTCGCGGAGGCGCAGGCCGTGGTCGCGGCCGAGACCATCGGCGGTGCCGAGACCCTCGAGCTCGGCGACTACCGCATGATGCCGCGGGCGACCTTCTGCCAGCCGCAGGTCGCCTCCTTCGGTCTCACCGAGGAGCAGGCGAAGGCCGAGGGCTACGACGTGAAGGTCGCGACCTTCCCGTTCACCGCCAACGGCAAGGCGCACGGTCTGGGCGATCCCAATGGCTTCGTCAAGCTCATCGCCGACAAGACCCACGGTGAGCTCATCGGCGGCCACCTCATCGGCCCCGACGTCTCGGAGCTGCTGCCCGAGCTGACCCTGGCCCAGAAGTGGGACCTCACGGTCAACGAGCTCGCGCGCAACGTCCACACGCACCCGACTCTGAGCGAGGCGCTGCAGGAGGCCATCCACGGTCTCGCAGGACACATGATCAACTTCTGAGGATGCGGGGCCGACCCGAGGCCCCGCGTTCACCCTTCTTCCGTGTGGGCGGATCCCCGCTCGGATGTACCGGCTCAGCCCGTGACGACTCGACCGTCGTCGCGGGCTGACGTCGTTCCGCCCTTCTCCGGGCGCAGCACCAGCTGCACGAGACAGTTACCGTCCTGCGGGTCGGGCCGGACGTCGACGGCGTAGCGGCTGCGCAGCAGGTCGGCGTGGTCGTCGAGGACACGCTGGATCAATCCGCGTTGGATGCCGCGCACCACTTCGGGATTCGTGCGGGCGATCTCCGCGAGCGGGCACGTGCACAACGTGAGGCTGTGGGTGCCGAAGGCATTCGTCGCGCTCTGCGTCTCGAAACCCAACTGCTGCAGGGCGTCGATGACGAGCGTGCCGGCGTCGACGGTCGGCGCGGGTGCGAGGGCGAGGGCGAGCATGCCCGCCCAGTCCGAGCCCACCTCGAACGCCTTGTCCTCGCGCTCGGTGGGGGTGCCCCCGATCCGCGCGGCGAGCAGCGCGACGAGATCGGTGTAGGACGGTTCCTTCACCGCGACGTAGCCGAGGCGCGGGCGCCCGACCCGCTCGATCGGAAGTTGCCGGGTGCGGACGAGACCTTCCTCCCCGAGGCCCGCGAGATGGAAGCGGACGGTCGTGACGTGCAGGTCGAGCGTGGCGGCGAGATGATGGGCGTCGACCGGGCCCGAGGACTCCCGCAACAGGCCGAGAATCCGCTCGCGTTGCTTCACCCGCCGTGCCAAGTCCGCTCTCCCGTCGCGCCCGCGGTGACTCTCAGGTGAGGGTCACCTTATTAAAAGGAGGAAAATCCTCTATAGTCGGCGCCATGGAGGCGACAACCGACGCACCGTCCACGTTACGACCGGTCCGGAGAGCCTCGGAACCGTAGCCCCCCTTGCCCTCGCGAGAAGGAGTGCAGAACATGGCGGACAAGCACACATCGGAAGACGCTCTCCCCCTTGCGGGTAGGGACACCGCCCACCTGCCGGGACACTGGCTGCTCGCCCGCTTGGGCAAGCGTGTGCTGCGGCCCGGCGGTAAGGAACTGACGGCACGCGTGCTCGCCGACGCGAGGTTGCGTGGCGCGGACGTCGTCGAGTTCGCGCCCGGCCTCGGCCGGACGGCGCAGGAGATCCTCGCGTACTCGCCCGGCAGCTACACCGGAGTCGAATCCGACGAGACGGCAGCCGAACTGACGCGCAAGGCCATCGCCGGCGGAGGCAGTGTGGTCAGCGGCGAGGCGTCGAAGACCGGACTCGACGACGAGGTCGCCGACGTCGTGGTCGGCGAGGCGATGCTGACCATGCAGACCGACAGGCACAAGGCGGAGATCGTGCAGGAGGCCCGTCGGGTGCTCCGTGTGGGCGGCCGGTACGCCATCCACGAACTCGCGATCGAACCCGACGAGGTCGATGACGAGGTCAAGACCGAGATCCGCACGTCGCTCGCGCGCTCGATCAAGGTCAACGCCCGCCCGCTCACCGCGGCGGAATGGCGGACCCTGTTCGAGGAGAACGGATTCGAGGTCGAGAAGATCGGCTTCGCTCCCATGGCGCTGCTCGAACCCAAGCGCATCCTCGCCGACGAGGGCCTGCCCGGCACCCTGAAGTTCGTTCGCAACGTGCTTCGCGACTCCGACGCCCGCAGCCGGGTGCTCCAGATGCGGTCGACGTTCACGAAGTACAAGAAGCATCTGGTCGCGATCGAGATCGTCGCCACGAAGAAGGAAGCGTGATGAGTACACAGCAGGTCGAGGGCAAGCTCACCCGTATCGAGGGGCTCGCGGAGCTCAACGCGGGAGAGGGGAGCGGGCCACGCATCGAGAAGCTCGCGGCGGTCACCGGTGCCACCGTGGTACGTCTGTCCTTCGTCGCCGGGCAGACGATGGACGACCACAAGGCCGGCGCTCCGATCCTCGTGCAGGCCGTCACCGGCGACATCTCGTTCAGCACCGCCGACGAGACCGTGTCGCTCGTACCGGGTACCGCCGTCCACGTCGACGCCGGCATCGTGCACCGCCTCGTCGCGAACGCCGATTCCGTGGTGCAGCTGACGATCCTGCGCTGAGCTGTCACCGATCCCACATCGGCGACGAATGTGCACGTGAGGTGTGCGCGCCCGCGTAGTGTTGCGCCATGGCGGAACGCGGCGCTCGCCCACACGTGCACCCGGTTCGGAGATGGTTGCTGCGCACGGTGCGGCACCTGTTCACACCTCTGCGGCCCGACGACTATCTCGAGATGATCAACCCGCTCTGGACGACCCGCGAACTGCGCGGTCGTGTGGAGCGGGTCGTCCCCGAGGGCGGCGACGCCGCATCGGTGCTCATCCGCCCGGCCTACGAGTGGCGCGGTCACGAGCCGGGCCAGTACGTGCGGCTCGGGGTGGTCATCGACGGGGTCTACCACTGGCGCGCGTACTCGCTCACCTCCGACCCCGATCCGGTCGACGGGATCATCAGCGTCACACCCAAACTCGTCGAGAACGGCGTGGTCTCGCCGTACCTGGTCCGCAAACTCGAGCCCGGCGACATCGTCCGCCTCGGTGAGGTCGAGGGCGTGTTCACCCTGCCCGACCCGCTGCCCGCGAAGATGCTGTTCATCAGCGCGGGCAGCGGGATCACCCCGATCATGAGCATGCTGCGCAGCCTCGACCACCGCGACCGCATCGACGACGTCGTCGTCGTGCATTCCGCCCACACCGAGGACGAGGTGATCTTCGGCTCGACCCTGCGCGACCTCGACGAGCGGCATCCCGGAATGCGTCTCGAGCTGTGGCTCAGCGGCGACCGCGGCCGCATCACCCCCGACGACCTCGGCGATCTGTGCCCCGACTGGCGCGAACGCGACGCTTTCTGCTCGGGCCCGCGCGACCTGCTCGACGCCCTCGAAGAACACTGGGACGAACACGGTGATCCCGAAAGATTCCACCTCGAACGTTTCCAGCCGATCATCGGTGGGAATGCCGGGAGCGGCGAGGGCGGCACCATCCACTTCCTCGACAGCGAGAAAGAGGTGGAGTGCGACGGGGGAACACCCATCCTGGTCGCAGGCGAGAACGCCGGCCTGAAGTTGCCATACGGCTGCCGTATCGGCATCTGCCACACGTGCGTCGGAACGCTGAAATCCGGGCAACTCCGGGACCTGCGGACCGACGAGGTGAGCGAGCCCACCGGGGCTGCGGTGCGTACCTGCATCCACACCGCGGAGGGTGACATCGAAATAGAACTGTGAAGCAACCGGCTTCGAAGCAGGGGGCGTCGTGACGAGAAGCATCGACAGGACCGACACCGGGACGCGGGAACCACACAGTCCGCTCGCGCATCTGAGCGACGACGATCTCGAGCAGATCGCCAAGGAGTTCGACGCCATCCACGACGAGGTGTACTCGAGTCTCGGCGACAAGGACCGGCAGTACATCAAGAACGTCATCGCCGCGCAACGGCAGTTGGTCGTCGCGGGGCGGTTACTGCTCTTCGCGTCGTGGTACAAGCCCGCCTGGGTGGCCGGGACAGCCTGTCTCGGAGTGGCGAAGATCCTCGAGAACATGGAGATCGGCCACAACGTCATGCACGGCCAGTGGGACTGGATGAACGATCCGGACATCCACTCGTCGGTGTGGGACTGGGACACCGCCTCCACCGCGGAGGCGTGGAAGCACTCGCACAACTACATCCACCACACGTTCACGAACATCCGCGGCCTCGACAAGGATCTCGGCTACGAGATCATGCGGATCGACCCGCACCAGAAGTGGCACCCCGTCTACCTGGCGCAACCTCTCTACAACGCGCTGCTCACCGTGCTCTTCGAATGGGGTGTGGCGCTGCACGACCTCGACCTCGAGGCGTTGTGGGCCGGCGAGAAGTCGACCGGTCAGGTGATCGAGGAGCTGAAGGGCATCTTCGGCAAGGCCCGCGCGCAGTTCGTCAAGGACTACGTCGGCTGGCCGCTGGTGAGCGCCGCGCTGTTCGGTCTCGCGCAGGTCGCGCTGCAGGGCCGGTTGCCCCAGCCGAAGACCTCGCGTCTGGGCCGGCGACTGCGATCGATGAGCAAGGGACCGATGGGCAAGGGCCGGTCCGGAAAGTTTCGTACCGCAGCCCATCTCGCCGACCGGTATCTGCCCGGTGTCGAGAAGACCTTCCTCGCGACGGTTCTCGCCGACATCACGGCCAACATCATCCGCAACGTGTGGGCGCACGCGATCATCTTCTGCGGGCACTTCCCGGACCAGACCTATACCTTCTCGAAAAAGGAGGTCGAGAACGAGTCGCGTGGAGGGTGGTACGTGCGGCAACTCGTCGGCGCCGCGAACATCGAAGGCACCCCGCTGTTCCACATCCTCAGCGGCAATCTCGGCTACCAGGTGGAGCATCACCTGTTCCCCGACATGCCGAGCACCCGTTACGCGGAGGTCGCGCCGAAGGTCAAGGACATCTGCGAGCGTTACGAACTGCCCTACAACTCGGGGCGATTGGGCAAGCAGTGGTTCATGGTGCACCGCACCATCGCCCGGCTCGCCTTCCCGGGCGGCAAGCCCCGTCCGAAGCCCGGACCGTATCGTCGTTCGCAGGACCCCACCGGCGGTCCCGTTCCCAGCGAGGCCGCACGGTTCCGCGACCGTCTGCCCGCCGACCATCCCGACGCCGGACCAGAACACGAGGGCGGCGGCGTGAAGGTCGATCCGCCACCCCGCTGATCACGTCGTCCGGTGTGCAGTTGTCGTCGACGATGCGCGAATTCGCCGATGAGAACTGCACTCCGGAGCCGGGGTCAGGACGCCCGGTATGCCTTCCAGCCGCCGAACTCGGTGATGTCCACCGCGTCGGCGGCTGCGTCCTGCGTGCAGCCGAAGCCGACGACCCACCGCCCGTCCGCCAGTTCGACACTCGTCAACGTCATCGGGGCGGGCAGCGCAGCGAGGAACCGACCCAGTCCGGCCTCCGACAACCGGAACAGTTCACCGACGATCGCGGCGCCCTCGCCCGGTGCGTGACGCACCAGGCCCGGCTTCGGCGGCGTCGTGTTCAACGCGGCGAGACGGTACGCGTCGGAGGTGTACACCTCCTCGACGAAGCGCGCCCCGAGTTCCTCGAGCTGGAAGTGCAGCGGCTGACCGCGCAGGTGCGCTCCGAAGACCGCGAGTTCGACGCCGGACTCGACCACACGCGGTGCGTCCACACCGTTCAGCGCGGCCGCGACGTCCACCGCCACCTGGTCGCCGAAAGCCGGGACCACGACCATGACCCCGAACGGCTCACCGGCCGCCGTGGGCGCACCGGGCACCGCCACCGCTGCCATGTCCAGCAGGTTGCAGAAGTTCGTGTAGGTGCCCATCCGACGATTGATCGCGATCGGATCGGCCTGCACCGCGGCGATCGTCGGGTGTTCCGTCGTCGTCGGGAGCAGCAACCCGTCGAACCCGGCCAGCAGTTCACGCGCGAACGCCTTCACGTGGGTGAGGGTGTCGAGATCCTCGACGAGTTCGTAGGCGGCAGGCTTCTTCGCGCCGGCGACGATCGCGGCGACCGTGGGATCGGCACCCTCCGGTGCCGTCGACAGGAACTCGCCGACGGCCGCGTAGCGCTGGGCCACCACGGCACCGTCGTACAGGAGCAGGGCTGCGTCGAGCAGCGGTGAGATATCCACTTCCGCGATCTCGATGCCGGACTCGCGCGCCGCGGCCACCGTGCGGGTGAAGGCGTCACGGTACTCCTCGCACAGCGCCTCGAGATCCTCGGCGCGCGGCACCGCGACGCGCAGAGTGTTCGGCGCGGCGAGTCGTACATCCGCGGGCCAGGTCCTGCTGCGCGGGTCGCGGGGTTCGGGTCCGGCCATGATCCGGACGGCGGTCGCCGCCAGGTCGAGCGACGTCGCGAAGACCGTGAGGCAGTCGTAGTCGACGCAGGCCGGGACCACACCGTGCGCCGGGATCACTCCGAGAGTGGCCTTGATGCCGACGATTCCGTGCAGCGCGGCCGGAACACGTCCCGAACCGGCCGTGTCGGTGCCCAGCCCGATGTCGGCGATACCGAGCGCCACCGCGGCCGCCGAACCCGAACTGGAACCGCCCGAGACCTTCTCGGGATCCCACGCGCACCGCACCGCCCCGTGGGGGCTCCGGGTGCCGACGAGACCGGTGGCGAACTGGTCGAGATTGGTCTTGCCCAGCACGACGGCGCCGGCGGCAACCAGACGATCGACACCCGAAGCTGTTTCCTCCGGGACGTACGCGAACTCCGGACACGCCGCGGTGGTGGGGATTCCCGCGACGTCCACGTTGTCCTTGACCGCCACGACCAGACCGGCGAGCGGAAGCGACTCACCGGCGGCGACCCGCGCGTCCACGGCGGCCGCGTCGGCGAGGAGATCGTCGGCGCTGCGCAACGCGATCCACACCTCGGGTCGATCCACCTCGTCGATGCGGCCCAGTGCGGCGCGAACGCGATCGGTAGCGGACACCCTCACCGAGGGGGCGGGCGTCGCGAATCCGACACCCGGGTTGTCGAGGGTACTGCCGATGCTCATCAGACTGCTCCGATCACGAGAAGGGGGGTCCCGGGTGCAACCTTCGTGCCCGGGATCACGAGAACTTTCAGGACCGTGCCGGTGGTCTCCGACGGCACGGGCATCTCGAGCTTCATCGCCTCGAGGATCACCGCAGTGTCCCCGGCAGTGACGGTGTCGCCCTCGGCGACCTCCACGCGCCAGACGTTGCCGACCATCGGTGCCTCGACGACGACGGCACCGGTCGGCATCCCGTCGAGGGGATCACCGACGGCGGATATCTCGATCGGCTCGCTGTCGACGCGGTCGAACTCTCCGGCATCACGCCACGCCCGCTTCTCCGCGTCGAACGTGCGGGCCTGTGCGGCGTGGAAGGCGTCGATGGAGTCGGCGTTGTCCTCGAGGAAACGCAGGTGGTCGTCGAGAGCGAAGGTGCCGTCGGAGATGTCGGCGTCGAACCGGCCCGCCTTCGCCGCGGCCCGGTGTTCGAGCAACTGATCGGGCGTCACCGGTTCCCAGACGATGCGGTCGAAGAACCGGAACAGCCACGGCTTGTCCTCCTCGAACGGCCCCGTCTGCCGGTAGCCCGACCAGATGGGGATCGTCCGTCCGACCAGCTGGTATCCGCCGGGCGATTCCATGCCGTAGACGCACAGGTACTTGCCGCCGATGCCCACTGCGTCGGACGGCGTCCACGTGCGGGCCGGGTTGTACTTCGTCGTGACCAGCCGGTGCCGCGGATCGAGCGGAACGGCCAGGGGCGCACCGAGATAGACGTCACCGAGACCGAGGACGAGATATTCGGCGTCGAAGACGGTGTCGCGGACCTGCTCGATCGAGTCGAGACCGTTGATGCGCCGGATGAACTCGGTGTTCGACGGCAGCCAGGGCGCCTCGTCGCGCACCCCGCTGCGGTAGCGCGAGATGGCGTCGGCGATGGACGGGTCGTCGAACGACAGTGGCAGGCGGACGGTGCGGCTCGGCACCACCAGATCGCGCGTCGCGGGCAGTTCCGTCTCGAGATCCTGCAGCACCCCGAGCAGGCGGTACTGCGGCAGCACATCGGGATCGAAGTGGATGTGCAGCGAGCGCACACCCGGCGTGACGTCGACGATGCCGGGTAGATGCGTGGCGGCCAGTGCCTCCGACAATGCGTGCACCCGCATGCGCAGGCCGAGATCGAGCACCATCTCGCCGTACTCGACGAGGATGTTGTCGTCGCCACCGCGCAGATACACGACCTCGGGGTGGTCCAAGAACGGCTCGATGCGACCGAGGCGCCCACCGTCGGGTGCGCTCTGCCGGGCGACCGGCGGGAGGTCGGCGCCGCGGGCCGCACTGTTGCGCAGTTCGACGGCCCCTTCGTCGGTGACCGGCACGAACCGCAGCGAGTCGCCGGGGCGGATCTGGCCGAGCTTCCAGCGATGACCGGAGACCACCGTGAGCGGGCACGCGAAACCGCCGAGGCTCGGACCGTCCGGGCCGAGCAGGATCGGAGTGTCGCCGGAGACGTTGAGTGCGCCGACGCTGTACGGATTGTCGTGCAGGTTCGACGGATGCAGGCCGGCGTCGCCGCCGTCGGTGCGCGACCAGGTGGGCTTCGGGCCGTCGAGCCGGATGCCGGTGCGGTTGGCGTGCGTCTGCACCGTCCACGTCGCGTCGTAGAACTGCTGCAGGTCGTCGGCGGTGAAGTAGCCGGGGGCCGGTTGCGGGCCCTCGGTCACCGCGAGATGCCAGGTGTGCCCGAGGATGGGGCGGATCGCGGTGGGGACCGGCGCCGGATCGGTGAGCGCCTCGCCGGACGCGAGGCCGAGCACGTCGCCGGTCGCGAGCGCCCTGCCGGTCGGCCCACCGAAGCCGCCGAGCGTGAACGTCGATGCGCTGCCGTGATAGAGCGGCACGTCGAGTCCGCCGCGGACCGCGACATAGGTGCGCAGACCGGCGTCGACGGGGGCGGCGACTTCGAGAACGGAGCCGGCCGGGACCTCGACGGGCTCCCACATCGGCACCGGCACACCGTCGACGGTGACCTCGGCGGGGGCGCCCGTGACACACACGATCGTCGGATCGGAGAACTCGAGGCGCGGGCCGAGCAGGGTACATTCGAGACCGGGTGCGCCCTCGGGGTTGCCGACGGCGACGTTCGCGGCGCGGAAGGAGAGATCGTCCATCGGGCCGGACGGCGGAATCCCGACCTCCCACAGTCCGATCCGCCCCGGGAAGTCCTGGACGGTCGTCATCGTGCCGGCGCGCAGCACGTCGATGCGACGTCCGGCAGGGGGGATGTCCGCCAGCGTCGTGGTGACATGCTCCGCGTCGAGAACCGTTGCCTCGGAGCAGATCCTGCGCAACTTCGACAGGTTCGTCTGCACGCCGTGGATCCGGGTGTCGTCGAGTGCCTCCGCCAACCCGGCGAATGCTGTGCGCCGCGACTCGCCGCGCACGATCACCTTCGCGAGCATCGGGTCGTAGAAGGTGCCGACCTCGGTGCCCGTGTCCACCCACGTCTCGATACGGGTGTGGGCGGGGAACTCGACGTGGGTGAGCAGACCCGCGCTCGGCCGGTGGTCGCGTCCCGGATCCTCCGCGTACACGCGGGCTTCCACGGCGTGCCCGGTGAGCTCGGGTCCGGAATCGGGCAGGCCGCCCAGCATGCTGTCGTCGCCGCGCGCGAGACGCAGCATCCACTCGACGAGGTCGACGCCCGTGACCTCCTCGGTGACCGGATGCTCGACCTGCAGTCGGGTGTTCATCTCGAGGAAGGACACCTCGCCGCGGTCGACGTCGTAGACGAACTCGACCGTGCCCGCCGATCGGTACCGCACCGACGACGCGAGAGCGCGTGAACACGAGAGCATCTGCTCGACGATGTGGTCGGGGAGGTTCGGCGCGGGCGCTTCCTCGACGACCTTCTGGTTCCGGCGCTGCAACGAACAGTCGCGGGTGCCGAGGCTGATCGTCCGGCCGTGCCCGTCGCCGAAGACCTGCACCTCCACGTGCCGGGCGCGGGGGACGAACCGTTCGAGGAAGACACCGGAGGACGAGAAGTTCGCCGTGGCGAGACGGATGACGCGTTCGTACGCCCCACGCAGGTCGTCGGCGCTGTGGCAGGCCTGCATCCCGATACCGCCG
The DNA here is from genome assembly GCF_000801125.1 of Rhodococcus sp. Chr-9. Lineage (NCBI taxonomy): Bacteria > Bacillati > Actinomycetota > Actinomycetes > Mycobacteriales > Nocardiaceae > Rhodococcus > Rhodococcus sp. Chr-9. The sequence continues at coordinate 207,208 of NZ_JTIZ01000089.1, read as the reverse complement.
CCCCCGCCGACGGCCTTGAGCATCACGGGATAGCCGATGTCCTCGGCCGCGGCGAGCGCGTCGTCGAGCGAATCGAGCAGGCCGCTACCGGGGACGAGGGGCGCGCCCACCGCGCGGGCGGCCTCACGGGCGGTGTGCTTGTCGCCGAAGACGCGCAACTGGTCGGGGGTCGGCCCGACGAAGGCGATTCCCGCACCTTCGCAGGCAGCGGCGAATTCGGCGTTCTCCGAGAGGAATCCGTAACCGGGATGGATCGCTCCCGCACCGGTGGCCAGGGCCGCCTCGACGACGAGATCGGCCCGCAGGTAGGACTCGGCTGCGGGAGCCGGGCCGAGCCGGACCGCGAGGTCGGCGAGTTCGACATGTGCGGCCGCTGCGTCGGCGTCCGAGTAGACCGCAACAGTCTTCAGACCCAGCTTGTGCGCGGACCGCATGATGCGGCACGCGATCTCACCGCGGTTGGCGACCAGCAGGGTGTCGAAGGCGAAGGTCGAGGGGACCGACGCTTCTGTATACGTCTTTGTGGACATGGCTGTATACGCTATGGACCAGCAATGACGCCGCTGTGACGTTGTGTAACAGCCTTGTTAGGGATCGCGCCGCCGGCCGGATGCCGGCCGGTGCGGACGGATCAGAAGTCGCGTTCGATCCGCAGCACCCCGATGGTCGTGGCGAGAGCGTCGTACTGCGTGACCAGCAGGCAGAACTCGATGAGCCTGCGGTCGTCGTAGAACTGCGTGAGCGACGCCCACGTCTCGTCGGACAGATTCTTCGTCGCCACGAGTTCGTCGACGGCGAGGAGAAGTGCGCGATGCCTCGCCTGCCAGCCGGGAGCATCGGGTCCGGCGACGATACGCTCGCGCACCTCGTCGGTGATCCCGGCACGGCGGCCCAGGCGGGTGTGGTGGTCGAATTCGTAACCGCACTCGCGCAGATGCGCGACGCGCAGGATGACCATCTCCGATTCGAACCGGCCGAGACGGCCGAACGGCATGAGCATGCCGGCGTAGTGCAACCACCCGCGGAACAGTCGTCCGGTGCGGCCGAGGGTGCTGAACAGGTGGGCATCAGAGGTGCCGCCGGCGGCGGACAGGGCCTTCCATGTCACCCAGTTGATCGGGCCGAGTTCCTTGAAACGTCCGGGCGGGATGCGGGGTGTCATGAGCGCCAGTGTGCCGCACCGGACCCCTCCGGTCACGTGACACGACCGGAAGTGTCAGTCTCGGACGGCGCGGGCCATCCGGGCGAAGGCGCGTGCCTCCTCGGCCCGGCGCACGACCACCGATCGCGAAGTGTCGATGTGAGCGAGCAGCAGGTCGTGGGCGTCGTCGAGCTTGTCGGCGAGGACCAGCTCGGCGACCTCGATGTGCTCGTCGACGGTCGCGACGATGCGGTCGGGGGTCAGATAGTCGAACATCCGCACCGGGCGCACCTTCGCGTTCACCGAGGCCAGCGCGTCGCACAGCGCACGGTTGCCGGAAGCGGCGAGCAGCGTCATGTGGAAGCGCTCGTCGAGCGTGACGAAACCGGCGTCGGGCTCGGGCGGCTCCTCGCGGATCTCGTACCAGCGGTCGAGTTCGGGACCGAGGACGTCGGGATCGTGCCGCACCGACTCGCCGTCGAGCGCGCGGCGGATCCCGCGCAGCTCCAGCGTGGTCCGCAGCTCGTACAGGTCGGCGAGGTCGTCGAAGCGCGGACGGTAGGGGTACAGCCCCTGGTCGCGGCGTTCGACGAGTCCGTCGGAGACCAATCGGGCGAGGGCCTCGCGCACCGGCGTGCGCGACACCCCGTACTGCTCGGCGAGGCGTTCTTCACTGAGTCGTTCGTCGGGGGAGGGTGTCCCGGACATCAGGCGATCGCGCAGGGCCTTGTAGACCCTCTCGCGCCGTGTGTCGGCGGCCATCAGATCGCCATCGCCGCACGGACGGTGGAGGCGGCGTCGACACCACCGTCACCCGTCGAGGTGATGCGCCCGGATTCGAGGACGTAGTAGTGCAGGGCATTGTCGAGGGCGAAACCGATGTGCTGTTCGACGAGCAGCACCCCGAGGTCGCCGCTGCGGCCGAGTTCGACGATGGTGTTCTCGATCTCGGCGACCACCGACGGCTGGATGCCCTCGGTGGGCTCGTCGAGGATGAGCATGCGCGGCTCGGTGATCAGGGCGCGGGCGATGGCGAGCTGCTGGCGCTGACCACCGGAGAGCAGGCCGGCCCGCCGGTCCAGCAGCGGGACGAGGGCGGGGAACAGATCGAGCATGTCGGCGACGAGTGCGCGGCCGTTGCGGCGGGTGTCCGCGACGACCTGCAGGTTCTCGCGGCAGGTGAGCTGACCGAAGGACTGCTGCCCCTGGGGGACGTAGGCCAGACCGCGGGCGACCCGCGCAGATGGTCGCAGCGAGGTGATGTCGTCACCGTCGAAGAGGATCTTTCCCTTGGTGACGGGCAGCAGGCCGACGGCGGCACGCAGCAGTGTGGTCTTGCCGGCACCGTTGTGGCCCATGACCGCGACGGTCTTGCCGGTCGGCACGGTCAGGGAGATGCCGTGCAGGATCTCGGTGCGACCGTAACCGGCGCGGACGTCGACGAGTTCGAGCATCATGCCTCCTGGGGAGCGGTGGCGGTCCCGAGGTAGACCTGCTGGACCTGCGGGTCGTTCTGGACCTGGTCGACGGTGCCGTCGGCGATGACCTTGCCGCGGGCGAGGACGGTGACCGAGGTGGCGAAGGCGCGCATGAAGTCCATGTCGTGCTCGACGACGACCACCGTGCGCTGCGCACCGATGCGGCGCAGCAGCTGCCCGGTCTCCTCGCGTTCGTCGTGGCTCATGCCGGCGACGGGTTCGTCGAGGAGCAGCACGTCGGCGTTCTGCACGAGCAGCATGCCGATCTCGAGCCACTGCTTCTGCCCGTGGGCGAGGATGCCCGCGGGAGTGTCACGGTGAGCGGTCAGGCCGATCGTCTCGAGCGCTTCCTCGATCTCGGGCAGCACGTCCTTGCGGCGCCGCAGCAACTGCCACGGGGAGCGGCCCGCGCCGGCGGCGATGTCGAGGTTCTGCAGAACCGACAGTTCCTCGAAGACCGAGGCGGTCTGGAAGGTACGGCCGACGCCGAGGCGCGCGATCTTGTGGGTCTTCTTGCCGAGCAGTTCGACGCCGGATTTGGTGATCGAGCCGGTCGCCGGGACCAGGCCGGTGACGGCGTCGACGAGGGTGGTCTTGCCGGCGCCGTTGGGGCCGATGAGGAACCGCAGGTCGCCCTGGAGGAGAGTGAGGTCGACGCCGTCGACGGCGGTGAAGCCGTCGAAGGTGACACGCAGGTCGCGGATCTCGAGGTAGTCGCTGCTCATTCCGGCGTTGCCGCCGTAGACGGGTTTGCTCATCGCACGGGCTCCATCTCGGGAAGGTCGGCGGTCTCGGGTTCGGCCGGCGGTGTGGGTTCGGTCGGGGTGGTGCGGCGGCGCCGGCGGAGCAGGGTGATCACCCCGGCGAGGCCGGCGGGGAAGAAGCCGACGACGACGATGAACAGCAGGCCCTGCGCGTAGGTCCAGGCGGAGGGGAAGTTCTCCGACAGGGTGGTCTGTGCCCACGCCACGCCCACCGCGCCGAGGACCGGGCCGAGCAGGGTGGTGCGTCCGCCGATGGCGACACCGATGAGGAATGCGATGGACGGGACGATGCCGACGTCGGCGGGGGAGATGATGCCGACGATGGGCACGAACATCGCACCGGCGATGCCGGCGAAGAAGGCGGCGACGGTGTAGGCGGCCACCTTGATCAGGGCGGGGTCGTAGCCCAGGAAGCGGACCCGCTCCTCCTGGTCGCGCACGGCGACGAGCAGTTCGCCGTAGCGGGACTGCATGAGCTGGCGGGTCGCGGCGACGACGAGCAGCAGGATCGCGGCGACGATGAAGAACAGCATCCGCTTGTTGACCGGATCGGACAGGTCGTAGCCGAAGAAGGTGCGGAAACGGTTGAGGCCGTTGGATCCTCCGGTGGACTGCTGGCCGATGAGCAGGATCGCGAAGGCGGCGGCCAGTGCCTGGGAGAGGATGGCGAAGTAGGCGCCCTTGACGCGGCGGGCGAACACACCGAAGCCGAGCAGAGCGGCGATGAGGGCCGGCACGATCAGGATCGCCAGCAGTGTGACGGCGGGGGAGGCGAACGGCACCCAGTAGGCGGGGAGTTCGCGGATGCCCGCGATCTGCATGAAGTCGGGGACCGTGTCGCCGCGGAGCTGCGCGTCGGAGATCTTCAGGTGCATCGCCATGATGTAGGCGCCGAGGCCGAAGAAGACACCCTGGCCGAGGGTGAGCATGCCACCGCGACCCCAGGCCAGACCGATGCCGACGGCGACGATCGCGAAGCACAGGAACTTGCCGAGCAGGCCGAGACGGAAATCGGAGAGGACGGCGGGGGCGAGACCGAACAGGATGATCGCGGCGATCGCGAATCCGCTTGCTGTGCGGACGGGCCCGGGTTTCGTGAAGCTGCGGACCGAGAATGTCGACGACATCAGACCAGGCTCCTCGTCTTGACGGCGAACAGGCCTTGCGGGCGGACCTGCAGGAAGATCACGATGAGCACGAACACGATGACCTTCGCGATCGACGCGGTCGTGGAGTACTCGATGAACGAATTGAGCAGGCCCAGTGCGACGGCCGCGAGCACGGCGCCCTCGATGCGGCCGAGGCCGCCGATGACGACGACGAGGAAGGCGTCGATGAGGTACGACTGGCCGATGGTCGGGCTGGTCGAGCCGATGAGTGTCAGGGCCACCCCGGCGAGGCCGGCGAGACCGGAGCCGAGGAAGAAGGTGGTGATGTCGGTGCGGCGCGACGAGATGCCCACCGTCTCGGCGAGATCGCGGTTCTGCACCACGGCCCGGATCCGTCGTCCCATCGGCGTGTACTTCATCGATGCGATCAGGGCGACCACGCACACCACAGCGAGGGCGAGGATGAACAGGCGGGTCTTCGGGACGACGGCCCCGAAGATCTCCACGCCGCCGGAGAGCCAGGACGGTGCGATGACGTTGACGGCGGGGGCGCCGAAGATGTCGCGGGCGGCCTGCTGCAACAGCAGGCCCACACCGAAGGTGACCAGCAGGGTGTCGAGCGGGCGGTGGTACATGCGGCGGATGAGGGTGACCTCGAGGATCACACCCATCACGCCGCCCACCAGGAAGCCGACGAGCAGGGAGACGAACAGGGACATCCCGGCCGAGGAGATCACCTGCTGCACGACGAAGGCGGTGTAGCTGCCGGCCATGATGAATTCGCCGTGGGCCATGTTGATCACGCCCATCTGGCCGAACGTCAGCGACAGCCCCAGTGCTGCCAGCAACAGGATCGATCCGATACTCAATCCTGTGAAGAGCTGTCCTACAAGGACATCCATGTCGTCTCCCTCTTCGGCTTCCGTGCTCAGTTACCGGACAGGCCCGACGCCCAGTCGTAGGACTCGAGGTACGGGTCGGGCTCGATGGCGCCGTCGGACTCCCAGACGGTGTAGATCAGGCCGTCGCCGCGGATCTCACCGATGCGAGCGGTCTTGGTGATGTGGTGGTTGTCGCCATCGATCGTGACGGTGCCCTCGGGGGCGTCGAAGGTCACGCCGTCCGCGGCTTCGACGACGTCGTCGACCTCGAAGGACTCGGCCTTCTCGACGGTGTTCTTCCACAGGTAGACCGAGGTGTAGGCGGCCTCCATGGGATCGGAGGTCGGCTTGTTCGCGCCGTACTTCGCCTTGTACGCCTCGACGAACGAGGTGTTCTCGGGGGAGTCGACGGTCTGGTAGTAGTTCCACGCGGTGAGCTGGCCCTCGATGTTCTGCGCGCCGATACCGCCCACCTCCTCCTCGGCGATGGACACCGACACGACCGGCATGTCCTTCGCGTTGAGGCCGGCGTTGGTGTACTCGCGGAAGAACGCGACGTTGGAGTCGCCGTTGAGTGTGTTGAACACCGCGTCGGCGTCGGCGGTGCGCACCTTGTTGACGATGGTGGAGAAGTCGGTGGAGCCGAGCGGGGTGTAGTCCTCACCCTTGATCTCGATGCCGTTGGCCTCGGCGTACGCCTTGATGATGCGGTTGGCGGTCTGCGGGAAGACGTAGTCGCTACCGACGAGGTAGAGCGACTTCACGCCCTGTTCCTTCAGGTAGTCCAGGGCCGGCACGATCTGCTGGTTGGTGGTCGCGCCGGTGTAGAAGATGTTCGATGACGACTCGAGGCCCTCGTACTGGACGGGGTAGTACAGCAGCGCGTTGCGGTCCTCGAAGACCGGCAGCATCGCCTTGCGACTCGACGATGTCCAGCCACCGAACACCGCTGCGACGCAGTCGGATCCGATGAGCTTTTCGGCCTTCTCCGCGAACACCGCCGGCTCGGATGCGCCGTCCTCGGAGACGATCTCGATCTGCTTGCCGAGCACACCGCCGTCGGCGTTGATCTCCTCGACGGCCAGCGCGATCGAGTCGCGGACGGTGACCTCGGAGATCGCCATCGTGCCCGACAGGGAGTTGAGCGAGCCGACCTTGACGGTGTCGCCCGAGGTGTCGACGCACGACGCAGCACCGGAGGTGGCCGTGCTGCCCTCGTCACCTGCGCGGCTTCCGCAGGCGGACAGCACGAGTCCGACTGCGACGAGTGCTGCGGGGGCCGCGATGGCGCGGGTGGCGAGCCTGGACCTGACAACAGACATGTAGAGCCCTTCCTTCGAAGGTGTGGCCTGAGGGGACCCCGGTGTATCCGGGAGGCGTATACAGCGCTGTATCCGTGAGGCCACACAGTAGAAGGGAGTTGTTGCGCGGGAATATCTTCCGGTCACGGTCTCGTGACACAGATTTCGTGGGCGTTACAAAATGCGCACAAGCATCAGCTACGACCTTCGCTATCCGCTACGGCAATCGCTGCGGCGGATAGCTGACGGTGTAGCGAACTGTTTGTCCACAGGTGGCGGGATCATCCACAGGCGACGCGAATACCGGTGTTCGCACCGCGTCTGCACCACGACGATCGGGCACGGTTGTCCGCATGCGACCGACTCCTTTCCTGCGGACCACCGCTCTCGCTTCCGGGATGACCGACTCCGAGATCCGTCGTGCGGTACGCGCCGGTGAACTCGAGCGACTCGAACCCGGCGTCTACCTCCACCGCGACGACTCCCTCGACGAACTCGATCGCTATCGCGTGCGCGTGCGATCCGTCGGGGCAGTGCTCGCGCCCGGCACGGTGATCAGCCACGAGTCCGCCGCCGTCCTGCACGGGCTCGCCCTGTGGAAGCCGGATCTCACGCGGGTCCACGTCACCCGCGGCAGATCGGGTGGTGGTCGGAGGAACGCGAACCGTCACCTGCACGTCGCCCCTCTGCGTCCTCACGACCTGTCGGAGGTCGCGGGCATAGCGTGCACCTCGCTCGCCCGGACCGTCGTGGATCTCGCCTGCACACTCGACTTCGACGAAGCCGTGATCGCGGGTGATTGTGCTGCGGCTCGTGATGCCGAGTTCGGCTCCGCGTTGCTCTGTTGTCTCGACGAGTCCGGGCCGCGTAGGGGTATCGCCGCGGCGCGACGCGTGGCTGCATTTCTCGACGGTCGCAGCGAGAGTCCGGGAGAATCGCTGAGTCGCATCCGGATGCATCAGGCCGGCATGCCCGCACCGACGCTCCAGAAGGAGATACGAACACCCGACGGGCAGTTCGTCGCCCGGGTCGACTTCCTCTGGGAGGACGAAGGAGTCGTCGGTGAGTTCGACGGGATGGGCAAGTACGACGAGGGAGGCGTCGAGGCCCTACGGAACGAGAAGCGACGGGAGGACGCCCTGCGCGACCTCGGCTTCGAAGTGGTCAGGTGGACGTGGCCCGAACTGTCCCGGTTCGACGTCGTCCTCGCTCGCTTCGACCGTGCCGTCGCCCGTGCGTGGCGGTAACCGCTACCGTCCCAGCTATGTGCCGCATCTGCTTCCGCTGCGGATGGCAAACAAGCGAGCGGATGCGTCAGATGGGGTCGAGGACCGAGCCCATCACGCGCTCGACTGCGATCTCGATGACGACGCGGCGGGGGTTAGGGCGGGGTTCGCGGTAGCGGGCGGCGTAGCGACGCTCGCCCTCGCGGACGTCGGCCGGCTCGCGCGTAACGCGGGCCGGGCCCTCGAGAGTGAGCCAGCGACCGCCGTCGACCTGGCTCACCACCGCGTAACCCCCGCGCTCGACGTTGAGGGTCTTCTGGGAGCCCTCGAAGGTGATGACGCGGGCGAGGCCGGCCTCGCCGTCCCACGTGAACCCGACGGCGACGACGTGCGGCGAGCCGTCCTTGCGGAGGGTCGTGAGCGTCGCGAGGTGGTACTCGGACAGGAACTCGAGTGCCTTCGCGCCTATCGAGTCGGGGGTGCGTGCCATGCGACGAGCCTACCGACGCTCAGCGCACCAGATACGGCGAGACCGACGAGCGGTGCTCGTTGATGTCGATCTCCTTGCCCAGGGGAGGGAAGGCGCGCTGCGGGCAGTTCATCCGCTCGCACACGCGGCAACCCGAGCCGATCGGCGTGCCGGGATTGGACTCGTCGAGGTCGAGACCGTCGGCATAGACGAGGCGATGCGCGTGCCGCAGTTCGCAGCCGAGACCGATCGCGAACGTCTTCGACGGCTGGCCGTAACGCGCGGCGCGACGCTCGACCGTGCGCGCGACCCACAGATAGCGACGACCGTCGGGCATCTGCGCGATCTGCGTCATGATCTTGCCGGGATAGGCGAAGGTCTCGTATACGTTCCACAACGGGCACGTGCCACCGCTGGTGGAGAAGTGGAAACCGGTGGCGGACTGACGCTTCGACATGTTGCCCGCGCGGTCGACGCGCACGAACGAGAACGGGACGCCCCGCAGCTTCGGACGTTGGAGTGTCGACAGCCGGTGCGCGATCGTCTCGTAGCTGACGCCGTAGAAGGCCGACAGGCGTTCGACGTCGTAGCGGAAGTCCTCTGCGATCTCGTGGAACTGCGTGTACGGCAGGATCAGTGCGGCCGCCCAGTAGTTGGCGAGCCCGAGCCGGGCCAGCGCGCGTGAGGCATCGCTCGTGAACGAACCCTCCGCGACGAGGCGGTCGATGAGCTCTCCACACTCCAGGTACGCGAGTTCGATGGCCAGCTTGAAGACCTGCTGCCCGCCGGACAGCTGCGGCGCGACCTCCAGGACACGGGTCTCGGGGTCGTAGCGGTGAAGGATGTTCTCGCCGAGGTCGATGCGCTTGACGATCTGCACATCGTGGACCGTGGTCATGCGGCGAGCGATCTCGCCCCCCACGTCGCCGCGGTGGAACCGGATGCGGTTGGCCAGCTCCTCGGCCGCGGTGTCGAGATCGTGCAGGTAGTTCTGCCGCTGGTAGAAGTAGTCGCGGACCTCCTCGTGGGGCATGGTGATCGCACCGCTGCCGCTGCCGTCGCTGTACCTCTCCTCGGTCGCGACGGCGAGCTGCGCGGTGGTGTTGCGGAAGCGCCGGTGGAGATTGACCATCGCGCGCGCCAGAGTGGGGTGGGCTGCGACCATCTCGGCGATCTCCTGGGCGTCGGCCTCGATGCCCATCTCCCGGTCGAGCGCGACCTCCCGCATCTCCGCGATCAGACGGGTGTCGTCCTGTGAGGAGAAGAAGGTGGCGTCGACCCCGAAGACCTCGCTGATCCGGAGCAGGACGGGCACCGTCAGCGGCCTGACGTCGTGCTCGATCTGGTTGAGATAACTCGCCGAGATCTCGAGGGTCTTGGCGAGCGCGGCCTGGCTGAGTCCTCGCTCGGTGCGTAGCTGCCGCAGCCGGGCGCCTACATAGGTCTTGGCCATTCGCCCAGGGTAGAACTGCCTCGCAGCCTTCGCAAGGCAGCGTTCGCAGCGTGTTAATCGACAGATACCGGTGGGGCCTCGAGGCCGAACCACGAGCCCGGCGCGAACGCCTCGAAGTGAATCGACTCGGGGGATACCCCCGACGCGACGAGATCCGAGCGGATGGCACGCATGAACGTGATCGGACCGCACACATAGGTGCGGGCATCGCCCGGAATCGTCAGCCCGGACAGTGGAGTTCGTCCGTCGCTGCGAATCTCGTCGTACTCGGTGTAGCGCACGTGCAGCCGGGCGTCCGGCAACGAGTCGACCAGGATGGCGAGTTCGGTCCGGTGCGGTTGCTCGTAGGGGGTGCGGTCGACGTGGACGACGTCGACGCTCCGGCCGTCGCCCCGGGACTGCATGTCGCGCAGCGCCGCGATCGTCATCGTCACGCCCACGCCCGCCGAGGCGAGCAGCAACGGTTCGCTGCCCCTGTCGACGACGACGCTGCCGAACGGCGGCGACACGAGGAGGTGATCGTCGACGCCCAGGCCGTCGCACAGCACGGGGGAGACGAGTCCGCCCGGCACGCGCTTGACGGTGACGGCCCACTCGCCGCTCGTCCTGCCCGGGAAGACGGTGTACTGGCGGATCTGCTCGGAGCCGTCCGGCAGCGCGACCCGCACCGAGATGTACTGGCCGGGAAGGAAGGCCGGCAGCGGCCGACCGTCGACGGAGCGGAGGTGGAAGGTGGCCGCGTGCGCGCCGTCGTACTCGTGTTCGGTGACGACAACCCGACGCCAGATGTCACCGGGGGTCACACCGGCCCGCCGGTACAGCTCCGTCTCCTGCTCGACGAGCGAGTTCGCCATCAGCGTGTACACCTCGTGCCAGGCCACGGCGACCTGCGGTGTGATGGCGTCGCCGAGCACCTCGGCGATCGCGGCGAACAGGTGGGTCCGCACGATCCCGTAGTGCGCGGCCTGTACACCGAGGGACGCATGTTTGGCGGCGATCCGCTCCATGATCGGGTCGATGTCGGTCGGTGCGTGGGTGACCAGCAGTGATGCGAAAGCGGCGACCGAGTCGGCGAGCGCCCGTTGCTGGGCCCCGTTGGCCTGGTTGGTGCGGTTGAAGGTGTCCCGCAGGGACGGGACGGCCCGGAAGAGCCGGTTGTAGAAGACACGTGAGATCGTGCCGATCTCGGCGCCGACCACCGGCAGGGTCGCTTCGACGATCGATCGCGACGTACTCGAGAGAATGTCGACTCCTCGTGTTCGGGGGCTGTTCGGCCGGGGCCCTGAGACACGAAGGCACTACGATGCACCGGCCCCGATCCGACCCGAGACATGTTACGGATGGGATTCCAGGGGTCAATGGGGATCACAAACCACGATCACCGTTTGTGAAGGCAGTCACAGGCAGGTGTCCGATCCGTCCCGAGGTGGGGGAGTCGGCGGGACGAGGCGTCCCGGCGGTGTGGGCCGGACGGCAGCGGCAAAAGCCGAGGTAGTTACTACTCGCGGGTAATAAACCCGTGCCCGATTCGGGTAGTTGGACCGACCATCGATTGGCAATCTTCGCAATGGCTGCGACGAAAATAGCCGAGATTGGCATTAGCAACAGGTAGACGGGCTTTTTGGACTGTGTCATTGTCGTTCTTGTACATCCGAACGGCACGCAAAGGATGTGAAGTCGTACACGCGTACTGCTTCATCCCGAGCGGGGCAGATCTAGAGAGTGGAGATTTGATGTCGACCACCGGCACCCCGAGGACTGCAGAAGAGATCCAGAAGGATTGGGACACCAATCCGCGCTGGAAGGGGATCACCCGCAACTACACCGCCGAGCAGGTCGCCAAGCTGCAGGGCAACGTCGTCGAGGAAGCCACCCTCGCTCGCCGCGGTTCCGAGATCCTGTGGGACCTCGTCAACAACGAGGACTACATCAACTCGCTCGGCGCCCTCACCGGTAACCAGGCGGTCCAGCAGGTCCGCGCCGGCCTGAAGGCCATCTACCTCTCCGGTTGGCAGGTCGCCGGCGACGCCAACCTGTCCGGCCACACCTACCCGGACCAGTCGCTGTACCCGGCGAACTCGGTTCCGCAGGTCGTCCGCCGTATCAACAACGCGCTGCTGCGCGCCGACGAGATCGCCAAGGTCGAGGGCGACACTTCCGTCGACAACTGGCTCGCTCCGATCGTCGCCGACGGTGAGGCCGGCTTCGGTGGCGCCCTCAACGTCTACGAGCTGCAGAAGGCCATGATCGCGGCCGGCGTCGCCGGTTCCCACTGGGAGGACCAGCTCGCGTCGGAGAAGAAGTGCGGTCACCTCGGTGGCAAGGTGCTCATCCCCACGCAGCAGCACATCCGCACCCTGACCTCGGCTCGCCTCGCGGCCGACGTCGCGGACGTCCCGACCGTGGTCATCGCCCGCACCGACGCCGAGGCCGCGACCCTCATCACCTCCGATGTCGACGAGCGTGACCGCCCGTTCATCACCGGTGAGCGCACCGCCGAGGGCTTCTACCACGTCAAGAACGGCATCGAGCCCTGCATCGCCCGTGCGAAGGCCTACGCTCCGTACTCCGACCTCATCTGGATGGAGACCGGTGTTCCGGACCTCGAGGTCGCCAAGAAGTTCGCCGAGGGCGTCCGCAGCGAGTTCCCGGACCAGCTGCTGGCCTACAACTGCTCGCCGTCCTTCAACTGGAAGGCTCACCTGGACGACGCGACCATCGCGAAGTTCCAGAAGGAGCTCGGCGCGATGGGCTTCAAGTTCCAGTTCATCACCCTCGCCGGCTTCCACTCGCTCAACTACGGCATGTTCGACCTGGCGCACGGCTACGCCCGCGAGGGCATGACGGCCTTCGTCGACCTGCAGGAGCGCGAGTTCAAGGCGGCCAAGGAGCGCGGCTTCACCGCCATCAAGCACCAGCGTGAGGTCGGTGCCGGCTACTTCGACACCATCGCCACCACCGTCGATCCCAACACCTCCACGGCTGCCCTGAAGGGCTCCACCGAGGAAGGCCAGTTCCACTAGGAACCAGCGCCACCCCGAGGTCCACCACCCCGCGGCGGGATCCACAGGTCCCCATGTCCTGCCGCGGGGTGCGTGCGTATCCGGAGCAGTTCGAAACGCGCGCACCCGACGGGTCCTCGCTTGTACTTCCGGCCTCGGCCACGACCCCCACAACGAGAAGGAGCTGACGTGACCAGCGAAAAGATTCAGCGCGTCGGCGTGATCGGCGCCGGCATCATGGGCGCAGGTATCGCCGAGGTGTGCGCACGCGCTCATGTCGACGTACTGGTGTTCGAGCAGACCCGCGAACTCGCGGCTGCCGGACGTGCCCGGATCCTCCGGTCGCTGGACCGGGGCGTGAGCAGCGGAAAGATCACCGAACGGGAGCGTGAGCAGGCCGCATGGCGTCTGCGCTTCACCTCCGATCTCGGTGACTTCGCCGATCGGCAGCTCGTGGTGGAGGCCGTCGTCGAGGACGAGAAGGTCAAGAGCGAGATCCTCGCGGAGCTCGACAAGATCGTCACCGATCCCAACGCGGTGCTCGCCTCGAACACCTCGTCGATCCCGATCATGAAGCTCGGTATCGCGACCGGTGCGCCCGAGCGTGTCATCGGCATGCACTTCTTCAACCCTGTTCCGGTGCTCCCGCTCGTCGAGCTCGTCACCACCCTGAAGACCGGCCCCACCGTCGCCGAGCGCGCCGAGGCGTTCGCAGCCGACGTACTGGGCAAGCAGGTCGTGCGGTCCTCCGACCGTGCAGGTTTCATCGCCAACGCACTGCTGGTGCCGTACCTGCTCTCGGCGATCCGGATGGTCGAGTCCGGCTTCGCCACCAAGGAGGACATCGACAAGACGATGGTCCTGGGTTGCGCCCACCCGATGGGTCCGCTCGCCCTGACCGACCTGGTCGGTCTGGACACCGTCAAGTCGATCGCCGACTCCATGTACGAGGAGTTCAAAGAGCCCCTGTACTCGGCCCCGCCGCTGCTGCAGCGCATGGTCGAGGCGGGACTCGTCGGCAAGAAGTCGGGCGCCGGCTTCTACGAGTACGCCGACAACGGTCGCACGGTCAAGAAGGCCGGCTAGCCAGGTAGCACCACCGCACACGGCGCCCGTGCCCGGCGACAGTGTTCCGAACACTGGTCACCGGTGCACGGGCGCGACGTGCATGAGGGAAAGGTCGACGCCGACATGGCAACTCTCGCCGACGGATACGGATCGAGCATCCTCGGGTACCCGCGCATCGGGCCCCGCCGCGAGCTCAAGTTCGCCCTCGAGGCCTACTGGCACGGTGAGGGCACGCGCGACGAACTTGTCGCGGTCGCTCGCGAGCTCCAGGAGAACACCTGGCGCGAGCTCGCAGCCACGGGTCTGACCCAGGTACCCGGCAACACGTTCTCTTACTACGATCACGTCCTGGACAACGCGCTGTTGTTCGGCGCGCTGCCCGAGCGGTTCCGTCCACTGGCCGATGAGCTCGACCCGCTCGATCTGTACTTCACGCTGTGCCGTGGCCGCGAGGACTTCCCGCCGCTCGAGCTGGTGCGCTGGTTCGGCAGCAACTACCACTACCGCCAGCCCGAACTCGACGAGAACACCGTCTTCGAGCTGAATTCGGCGGCCGTACTCGACGAGTTCGAGCGTGCGAAGGCCGAGGGTATCGAGCTGCGGCCGGTGGTGCTCGGCCCGGTCTCGCTGCTGCTGCTGTCGAAGATCGCACCGACGTCGACGAAGGAGGGTTTCCGCACCCTCGACCTGCTCGACGCGCTGCTCCCCGAATACGAGAAGCTCTTCGAGCAGCTCGCCCGTGCCGGTGCCACCTGCGTGCAGCTCGACGAGCCGTCGTTCACCGAGGACCGCAGCGAGGAGGAGCTCGCAGCCCTCGCGCGTACCTACGACGCGCTCTCGCACGCTCCGCTGCGTCCGCGTCTGCTCGTGACCGGCCCGTACGGGCATCTCGGTGAGGCACTGCCGATCCTGGCCGCGTCGAAAATCGAGGCGATCGGCCTGGACCTGGTCAACGGCCGCATGAGCGCGGACGAACTGGCCGCAGTGCCCGGACTCAAGCGCAAGCGCATCTACGCCGGTGTCGTCGACGGCCGCAACGTGTGGAAGGTCGACCGCCACCGCACCCTCGACTACCTGAAGTCGCTCGCCGCGGTCGCACCGGATCTCGTCGTGTCGACCTCGTCCTCGCTGCTGCACGTGCCCTACGACCTGCTCGTCGAGTACGACATCCCCGGCGACGTCGCCGACCGTCTCGCGTTCGCGAAGCAGAAGGTGGGGGAGGTGGTCTCCCTTGCCAAGGCGCTCACGACCGGAGCCGAGGAGCGGTGGCGCAAGCCGCCCGTGTCGGTGCACTTCAAGCAGAAGCACACCGTCCGTGCACGTCTGAACGCGGTCACGCCCGCCCATCGGGTGCGCGCGCCGTACGAGGAGCGCCGCGCCGCGCAGCAGAAGCGACTGGATCTGCCGCCGGTGCCGGTGACAACCCTGGGGTCGTTCCCGCAGACCGCGGAGATCCGCAGGGCACGAGCGGAACTCGGTCGTGGCCGGATGTCGTACGGCGAGTACGTCAAGCGGATCCAGGAGGAGATCGAGTCCACCATCCGTCTGCAGGAGGACATCGGTCTCGACGTCCTCGCCCACGGCGAGCACGAACGCAACGACATGGTGCAGTACTTCGCCGAGCTGATGGAGGGCTTTGCCACCACGCACTTCGGCTGGGTGCAGGCCTACGGTTCGCGCTGCACGCGTCCGCCGATCCTCTACGGCGACATCGTGCGGCCGAAGCCGATGACGGTCGAGTGGATCTCGTTCGCGCAGTCGCTGACCGACAAGCCGGTCAAGGGCATGCTCACCGGTCCGGTGACGATGCTGGCGCGTTCCTACGTGCGTCAGGATCAGCCGCTCCACGAGACGGCCGACCAGCTCGCGCTGGCCATCCGCGACGAGATCGCCGATCTCGAGCGGGCGGGCATCGCGATCATCCAGGTCGACGAACCGGCCATCCGGGAACTGTTGCCGCTGCGGCAGGACGGGCGCTCCGAGTACCTCGACTGGGCCGTCGACGCCTTCCGTCTCGCCACCGGTGGCGCGAAGCCGGAGACGCAGATCCACACGCACCTGACCTATTCGGGTCAGGTGTCGGTGGTCGACGCGATCGAGCGGCTCGACGCCGACGTCACGGCGATCGTGGCGACACGCTCGATCCGCTGGGTGCTCGAGGCGATCAAGGACCGCGCGCTGTCCCACGGTGTCGGTCCCGGTGTCTACGAGTCCCGCTCGGCCCGGATCCCGGACATCGACGAGCTCGACGAGTTGCTCAGCGAGGCGGCGGAATCGGTGGAACTCGACCGCTTGTGGGCCAATCCGGACGGTGGTCTCAAGACCCGTCACCACTGGCAGCTCGAGCCGTCGCTGCGCAACCTCGTCGCTGCGGCGCGACGACTGCGCCGCCGGGCGACACACCGGTCCGAACAGGCCGGATAGTCGAACCGTCTCCACGACGTGCACCTGCGGGAGTCCCCCGCGGGTGCACGTCGTCGCGAGGCGGAGTAGTTGTGGAGGAATGACGTCCACAACCGGTACGACCACCGTCGCCGCATACGCCGCCACCGCGCCCGACGCGCCCCTGTCGAAGACCACCGTCGAACGACGTGCCCTCGGCCCGCTCGACGTGCTCATCGCCATCGAATTCGCCGGCATCTGCCATTCCGACATCCACACCGCCCGGAACGAGTGGGGCGGAACCAAGTACCCGATCGTGCCGGGCCACGAGATCGTCGGCACCGTCGCCGCCGTCGGTTCCGGTGTCACGAAGCACGCCGTCGGAGACCGCGTCGGCGTGGGTTGCTTCGTGAACTCCTGTGGTGAATGTGAGCCCTGCCGAACAGGATTCGAGCAGCACTGCACCAGTCGGGTGACGGGAACCTACAACTCCGTCGACCGCGACGGCTCCGTCACCCAGGGCGGCTACTCGACACACATCGTCGTCACCGAACACTTCGTCCTGAGGATTCCCGACGGACTCGACCCGGCCGCCGCGGCGCCTCTGCTGTGCGCGGGAATTACCCTGTACTCGCCGCTGAAGCGGTGGAATGCCGGGCCGGGGAGCAAGGTCGCGATCATCGGCATGGGCGGTCTCGGGCATGTCGGAGTGAAGATCGCGGCAGCGATGGGTGCGGAGGTGACCGTGCTCGGTCACTCGCTGTCGAAGCGGGACGACGGCCTGCGCTTCGGTGCGGTCGACTACCGGTCCACCGAGGACGAGTCGACCTTCAAGGAGTTGCGCGGGAAGTTCGATCTGATCCTCAACACCGTCTCGGTCAACCTCGACCTCGACCGCTACCTGTCGTTGCTGCGGCTGCACGGCACCCTCGTCGGCCTCGGCCTGCCCGAGAAGCCGCTGTCGGTGCGGGCGTTCTCGCTCGCGATGAACGATCGTGCGATGGCCGGATCGAATGTCGGCGGAATCCCCGACACGCAGGCGATGCTCGACTTCTGCGCAGAGCACGGCATCGGTGCGGAGATCGAGCTGATCTCCGCGGACCGTATCAACGAGGCATACGACCGTGTGGTCGCCAGTGATGTGCGCTATCGCTTCGTGATCGACGCCTCGACGTTCTGACCGCGTCGACGTCCCGGGCACGGGAGCCCGGGACGTCGACCCGTCAGAAGTTGTCGCCGAGCTGATCGCGGAGCTGCGCGAGGGTCTTCGTGAGCAGACGCGACACGTGCATCTGCGAGACACCCACGCGCTCGGCGATCTGCGTCTGCGTCATGTTGCCGAAGAAGCGCAGCAGCACGACCGTGCGTTCGCGGGCCGGAAGGGCCTCGAGCAGCGGACGCAGCGCCTCGTGGTTCTCGACCTCGTCGAGCGCGGCGTCGTAGTCGCCGAGCGTGTCGGCGAGGGTGAGCCCGTCGTCGCCGGACGGGGACGACCGGTCGACCGACACGGTCTGGTAGGCGTTGCCGGCCACGAGACCCTGCAGCACCTCCTCCTGATCGATGCCGAGTACCTCGGCGAGCTCGGAGGCGGTGGGTGCACGTCCGAGCTGCTGGGAGAGCTCGGACGTGGCCTTGCTCAGGGACAGATGCAGTTCCTTCATGCGTCGCGGCACACGAACCGCCCAGCCGGCGTCACGGAAGTGCCGGCGCACCTCGCCCATGATCGTGGGGACCGCGAAGGAGACGAAATCCGAACCGCGTTCGGGGTCGAAACGGTCGACCGCGTTGACCAGGCCCAGGCGCGCGACCTGCAGCAGATCTTCGAAGGCCTCACCACGGCCGTCGAAGCGCCGGGCGATGTGCTCGGCGAGCGGCAGGCACCGCTCGACCACTGCGTCGCGGATGCGGATGCGACCGGGGTCGCCCTCCTCGAGTGCGAGGAGTGTTCTCAACGTTTCGGTGACGTCGGCGTACTCGTCGCTCGACCTACCCGTGTTGCGCGTCACCGATCGGCGCTGCCTTCGGCGATGGACATGTCGATCGTGGCGCGCGAGTCGTCGCTCGTCACCGAGATGGACTCGGTCAGCGAGTTGAGCACGTGCCATCCGAAGGAGCGCGGCTGCCCGATCTCGGAGGCGTCGTTCGTGGGCGCCGACAGGCTGATGTGCAGCAGCGGGAGAGCCGCCCGGAACGAGCACGCCAGGATCGCGTCCTCGGGTGCGCCCATGATCAGCCGCGTGGCCGCTTCGTCGACGGCGAGCTTCACATCCGCAACGGTATCGAGGTCGAAGTCGTGCTGCAGCGCGATCGCGGCGGCTACCGCTCGGAGCACTGCGAGCTGGTCGGGATGGGCCTCTACTCGAAGTTCGACTACCGGGGGATTGTGGTCGCGTGCCGATTCGATCGACGCGGATTTTGCCATGAGCCTGATGTCTCCAGTACGGGGAGTGGGGGTACGAGCGGGTCGTGTCTGTCTGGTCGTCGGAGAGATTACCCAGATACCGCGAATTCAATCCATCCACCGTGACCTGGGCAGGGGGCCGCAACATTCCCGAAATGCACGATCGGCGTGTTGAGTGCCCGTGGTTCGTGGACTACTGTGGCGGCAGAAGGTTGAGCACACAGCCGAGAACACGGAAGCACCCCTGTTTCGGGAGGGTTCCGATCGGTCACCGGTTGTGCCTGTCTCATAGGTCGTGCTTCCTGCAATTTTCGATGTTGGGAAGTGCTATGACAGTTCCTCAGCGAATTGCCGCACAGGTAGATTCCGTCCCATCCGGGTGGTCGGCTCGGCCGATCAGGTCCGACATTCCCGCAGAACGGGTCGTCGGCGCAGAATTCAGCGCGCAGAAGATCGAACCGGACCTCGTCTGGATCGACGTGCGAGGCGAGATCGACATCCGCAACGCACACGCTCTACACGCGTTCACCCATCGGCAGCTCGAAGAATCGATCCGTATGGTCGTCGATCTCGGAGCAGTCGAATTCTTCGGTGCGGCCGGGTTGTCGGTCTTCGACGATCTCGACGAACGTGCGCGTGCCCTGAACGTCCGCTGGGCACTTCTGAGTGGGCGACCGGTGGAACGGTTGCTCCGGGTCGCCGACGCGACCATCGCTTCCAAGGCATGCAGAACACGTGAAGCAGCGCTTGCTGCGCTCGCTCGCGTGAAGTAACAGGCCGGGAGAGCCGACCATACGGCGTGGCCGCAATCCGCCACGCCCCTCCATACCGTTGCCGTTCGGGTTTCCCGGGCGGCAACGGTTCTGTTCGGAGGGCATCTCCGATCCGCCGCTCGGCCCGAGGTGCCCGTTTCGTCACTTCGACCCGGGGGAACCCGCTGGTGAACCCGAGGAGGTCGAGATGAGCACGAACGACTGGATTCTGCTGGTGATAGCGGTGGTCGTCGCGTTGGTGGTAGTGGCGGTGCTGGGGTGGACGCTCCGCAACCGGCGTGCCGAGCGCCGGCGTGCCGAAGCCGAACGTCTGCGTCGCAGCGTCGAGGAGAACAGGCCGGGAGTCGAACAGCGGGCGGCGTCGGCCGAACGCACCGAAGCGGAGGCCCGTCGCGCCGCGGCGGACGCCGAAGCGAAGGCGGCCGAGGCGGAGCGGCTGCGCGCCCGCTCCGAGGAGGAACGTCGTACCGCCGAAGCGGCACGAGCCGAACTCGACGAGCGTCGTCGCCGGGCGGAAGAGCTGGATCCCCGTTCGGCGGAACACGCCGAGCGCGGTGATCACCGCGCGGATCCGGTTCCGCGGACGGCAGGTTCGTCGGATCAGGTCCCGAACACCGTGCCGGGCGACGAGGCCGGCCCAGCGGGCGCACACCGGAACGATCAGGACTTCCGTCGCTGATCGTTCCGGCGTCTGTAGAGGTTCGACGGGCGCTACTGCACGCCGGTCCGTGCGGTCCGGTGTGCAGTACGCCGGACCGGCACGCAGCGTTCGTAGGAGCGAAGGGTGTCCTCCGCCACGCGATCCCAGGTGTACCGGGCGAGAACGCGGTCGCGTCCGGCGATACCGAAGGTGGCGCGTGTCGTCGCATCGGAGAGAAGCCGGCGCGCGGCGGCCGCGACGGCCTCGGGGGAGCGGGTGGGCACGAGAAGGCCGGTCGCCTCGTCGAGCACGGTGTCGAGCATTCCACCGGAAGCAGTTGCGATGACCGGGCGACCGCACGACATCGCCTGCAGGGCGAGCATCCCCGACGGATCGTGCCAGGGAGTGGAGACCACGGCGTCGGCGGACAGGAGCAGACCGGGCATCTCGTCCCGCCCGACATCGCGGCGGATCCGGACGCGTCCCTGCACACCGCGTACGCGTGCGAGCTTCACGAGACGGGACTTCTCCTGCTCGTCCGCTCGGCGCGACAAGTACGGGGGAGCGGGATGCGCGGCGATGATCAACTCGGTGTCGGGAATGCCCGCCAGCGCTTCGATGGCGATGTCGAATCCGGAGCCCAGTTCGAGAGGGCCGGCTGCGAGCAGACGATGCTTGCGGGTCCTCGTGGTGTCGGGAGCGGCAGCGGTGCTGTAGTGCACGGCGTCCACGCCGCTCGGCACCACCGTGGTCCGCGTGCGGGGAAGTCCCATGCGCGCCAGCTCGAACACCTCGTCGGAACTCGTCGCGATCATGCGTGTCGCGCCCCGGGCGATGAGCCGCTCCAAGCGGATTCGGTCACGCGCGGACGCGTCCATCGCAGTCTTCTCCCGGATCCGGTGCTCGACCGTGCCGAGGGAGTGGAAGGTCTGAACCGTGGGGATGCCCAGCGAACGGGTGGCGAGCTGCGTGGCCAGTCCGGACAGCCAGTAGTGGGCGTGGGTGATGTCCGGTGGCCGCTGGCGCCACTCCCGATCCAGGAAGCTCCCGAATTCCCCCATCGCAGAGGCGGTTTCGTCGGGACGCAGCGGGGACGGTGGTCCTGCCGGTACCTGCACCACCTCGTATCCACCGGGGGCGGAGATCCGGTCGGGGTCGTCGCGGTCCTCGCGGCGTGTGTAGACCACCACCTCGTGACCGGCCCCGGCGAGGGCGGACGACAGTTCGGCCAGGTGGACGTGAAGTCCTTGCGGCGGCGCATCTGCGTGCGCGCCGTGACCGAGCAGGGGATTCACTTGTCCGGCAACCATCGCGATCTTCACCACAGCGGTATTCCCGTGTGTGGTGGGGGATAAACCGGTCACGGCGCGCCGGTACGAACCGAAATACGCTGCTGCCCCACCTGTTCGTTCGTGTGGGGTCGGTGGCTCGGGCCGCACCGGGCCGGGACGACCGGTCCCGGATCAGATGATGGCGCGGGCGGAGATGGTGGCGTAGACGACCATCAGCACCAGCAGTACCCATCCCGCACCCTGCCAGATCGGCCAACGACCGCCGCGCTTCCACGTGCGGTAGGCCGTCAGCAGTGCGCCGAGTCCGCCGAGCAGGAGCACGAGTGTGGGTCCGAAGACCAGGATCTGGCGGGCGGGATCGGTGCACACCGCGAATGCGGCGTCGCTGCAGTCCTGTCCGGAGTTCGTGCCCCAGAGAATGGCGACGCCCATCACCACGAGCGCAGCGACGATCACGCCCCCCGCGTACATCGTGGCCTTACGGGCCGTCCGGGGGTCGTTCCAGCGTTTCTCCACATCCTGGGTCATGGCTCTCCTTCTCGTGGCCGAACGGTGCACGCGCGATGGCGGCGCACGCGCGCAACGGCCGGCGTGACTCGCTCTCCGAGTACCCCCGGCCAGGTCGCCCAATCCGGATGTGCGGTGGTCGCCCCACGAGAGGTGGGGTGAGCCGGGCGTCAGGCGCGCTGGTGCACGGTCATGAAGACGTGGTCGAAGGGGCTCCGATGCTGTTCGGCGAGGGCCGGCAAGGACGTGATCTCGTGTACGAGTCGTTCGGCCAGTGCCCGCAGTTCGACGTCCGTCTCCTGCGAGCGCCAGGCGCCGCCGGACCCGGATTCATCCCCGCCCGATCCGACCTTGGAGAGTTTTGTCCGTTAGGGCCGGATCAGGGCGCTCGGTGCGTTTGTTCGGTTTCCCCCTCGGGTATTGCTACCCGGCCGGACGGTCCGGCATATGAGACGGATCGAGGTGAGGTCGTGCGATTGGTGAGTCTCGTGGTCCTGATCTGGTTGATCATCGGTGCGGTGGCGGCCGGTCAGCGCGGCTACTTCAGCGACTCGGACCAGAATTGCAGCAGTCTCGCGACGGTGGCAGTTACGGTGGTGGCCGGGCCGCTCAACTACGCGGGCGTCAATCCCCAGGTCGAGTGCGAGGTGCCGCAGCCGAGCGGGTAGGTCCGCATTCCTTCGGGTCTGTCGCTGTTCGANGAGCGTGCGGGTCCTCTTCCGACAGATGTCGGAGAGGACCCGCACGCCTAGCTTCCGGAGGCGGTGACGTGCGCACCCGAGGTGGCCCGCAGGTCCTCGAGGAAGGTGCGCGACCAGCGGGCGACGTCGTACTCCATGACGTGCGCGTGCATGGTCTTCATGCGCTTCTTCCGTTCGGCCGGGTCCTCCTCTATCGCTTCCACGATCGCGCGCTTGACGCCTTCGAGATCGTGTGGGTTGACCAGAAGAGCGCGGCGGAGTTCGGCTGCCGCCCCGGCGAATTCGCTGAGCACCAACGAACCGCTGCCGTCGGGGTGGCAGGCGATGTATTCCTTGGCGACGAGGTTCATGCCGTCGCGCAGGGGAGTGACCAGCATGACATCGGCACCGGTGTACATCGCGAGCAGTTCGTCGCGGTCGACCGAGGCATGGAGGTAGTGGACGACGGGGGAACCGAGCCGGGCGAACTCGCCGTTGATCCGACCCACTTCGCGCTCCACCTGGTCGCGGAGTTGTGCGTACGCCGTCAAACGCTCGCGGCTCGGCGTGGCCAACTGCACCATCACGACCTTCTCGGGATCGAGGGTGCCTTCGGCGAACAGCTCGTGCAGGGCCTCGAGACGTACGTCGATCCCCTTGGTGTAGTCGAGCCGGTCGACGCCGAGCAGCATGACCTCCGGATCGCCCAGGTCCCTGCGGATCTCGGCGGCACGCTCCTGAACGGCGGTGTCGCGGGAACGTTCCCGGAGCTGCGCGGAGTCGATGGAGATGGGGTAGGCACCGACACGAACCTGCCGGTCGCCGAGAACGATGGTGCCGCCCGACGAGGTCCCGCGCGGTGCCGGAAGTCCGAAGAGCCGGTTGGCGAGATAGAGGAAGTTCTGTGCCCCGCCGGGGAGATGGAAACCGACGAGATCGGCGCCGAGCAGACCGTCGACGATCGCCTTCCGCCACGGCAACTGCAGGAACAGTTCGGTAGGCGGGAAGGGGATGTGGAGGAAGAAACCGATCGTGACGTCGGGCCGGAGTTCACGCAACATCCGGGGAACGAGCTGGAGCTGGTAGTCGTGCACCCACACCGTCGCCCCGGGGGCAGCGGCACGGGCCGCGGCCTCGGCGAATCGCTGATTGACCGCGCGATAGGTCCGCCACCACCGGCGATCGAAAGTGGGTGGGATGAGCGCGTCGTGGTAGAGCGGCCACAGAGTGTCGTTCGAGAAACCCTCGTAGTACTCCTCGACCTCCTGGGAGGACAACTCAACCGGATACAGCGAGAGCCCGTCCTCCTCGAAGGGATCGACCGTCACGTCGGGAGTGCCGGGCCAGCCGACCCAGGCGCCACTGTTGGACCTCAGGACGGTCTCCATCGCGGTCACCAGGCCACCGGGGCTGCGTCGCCAGACCGGCGGGCCACCGTCGGTCGGCGTCTCGAGATCCACCGGCAAACGGTTGGCGACCACGACGAAATCGTCGGAGTTCGGTTCGTTCATAATCCCGCCTTCGTGCAACTGCCTTACGGCGAACCAATCCCACATGTTCGAAATCGACTACTTCTTGTTATCAAGGCGGGTAGGGGGCCGCAAACTGCGTGCACCGCTGCGGGCCTTCGACCAGCAGTTCTCCGGAAAATCAGCTTTCGCTCGGCAGGGGAGCAGCCGGGTTGTCGAACATTTCGTCGATACGCTTCTTGATCTCCGCGGTACTGAATCGCACGCCCTGGTGGAGGGCTGCGGGCGGGAAGAAGGTGGCGCCGGAAACGGGGCTCTGCTCGAGCATCGTCGAGGTCCTTTCGGAAAACAGGCGGAGATGGACCGGGACCTTTGTGGTCGCGGTCGGTGAAGTGACGAGGATCGGCCTGCGTCGTGGCCCGAACGATTCAGCTCGCGGGGTTCGCCGCGAAGAGATCTATGAGTGCCTTGCAGAATGCCGGCAGGTCGCCGGGGTTGCGGCTCGAGACCAGGTTGCGATCGACGACCACCTCTTGATCGACGACGTTTCCGCCGGCGTTGCGGATGTCGGTACGAACGCTCGGATACGACGTGAGGGTGCGGTCGCGCACCACGTCGGCCTCGACGAGCATCCACGGTCCGTGGCAGATCACGCCGACCGGGCGCCCGGAGGTGACGAACTCCCGCACGAACGACACGGCCTTGTCGTCCTGGCGCAGCTGATCGGGATTCGTGGTTCCACCGGGAAGCACCAGGCCGTCGAAGTCGCCGGGGGAGACCTCCGAGACGAGGTGATCGACGGTGTATTTCCCTGCGGCGTTGACGTCCTTCTCCATTGCCTGGATCTCGCCCTGCTCGATCGAGACGAGTCGGACCGTGGCGCCCTCGTCCTCGAGAGCTTTACGCGGCTCGACGAACTCGACCTCCTCGACTCCGTTCGTCGCGAGAATTGCGATGGTCAGTCCGGACAGTCGTGCCCCATCGGCGGAATTCATGTTCGTGTGTCCTTTCTCGGCTGCTGTCGGAATTACCCGGCTCGGATGGTGTGAAACGCGGGCTCTCACGCCTTTTTCCACCCTCGGCGTCACCTGGGGGAAAGGTTGCCGGTCGCGGGCCCCTCCAGCAGAGTGCCGTCGGCAGTGAATCGGGAGCCGTGCAGCGGGCAGTCCCACGACGACTCCGCGTCGTTCCACCGCAGGATTCCGCCGAGGTGCGGGCAGACCGCGCTCACGCGGTGCGTCCGGCCGTCGACCGTGGACACGCCGACGGGACGTCCGCAACTGCGTACCACCCGTCCCTGTCCTTCTTCCGGCTTTGATCCGGAGGACGTCGCGGCCTGCAACCAGCCCTTGGCCATGTGCAATGCGACGGTGGCATTGAGTTTGGCTGCGGTGGGAATGCCGGTCACCAGTTCGGTGCGCCATGCCGCCATGGCGGGCGCCCACGCCTCGACCTCGGGATCCGGCGACTCCGAGAACCGGGACGCGATGATGTGCGCCGCCGCGACCCCGCCGGTCATGCCCCACTTGCCGAAGCCGGTCGCCACCCAGATCCGGTCGGCACCGGGCAGGACGGGCCCGACCTCGGGGAGGCTGTCCATGTTCGTGTAGTCCTGCGCCGACCACCGGTACAGTTCGTGGGCGCCGGGGAAGGTCCGTTGGCTCCATCGCAGCAGGTCGTCGTATGCGGAGCGGGTCGAATCGTGCCGGCCGACGACGTGTCCGTTGCCGCCGACGAGCAGTAGTCGATCCGCCGACGAGGACGTTCCCGCCGCAGAGGCGGTGCGGAGCGACCGGGTGGGACTGTCCGCGGACAAGAACATCCCTTCCGGCGGGCCACCGGGCACTTCGACGGCGATGGAGTACGAGCGGTCGGGTTCCATCCTGGCGAAGAATGCACCGCGGTCCAGGATGGGGATGCCGGTTGCAAGTACGACGCGATCTGCACGGATGTTGCCGTCGTCGGTGCGGACGATGCATCCTGCGTCCTCGGTGTCCACGGTCTTCACGCGCCGCCCGACGAACACTTCGGCGCCGCACGCACGCGCCCGGTCGACCGCCGTGAACAGAATGGGCATGGGATCGACCTGCACCTGGTCGGGAATCGTGACCGCCGCGGCCACGCCGAAGGGCAGCGGGATCTCCCCGACCCTCTCGGCCGGTAACCCGGCGGCACGGCAGTGGTGGTATTCCGCGTCGATCATACTCACGTTCGACGGATCCTGCGCGTAGGTATAGGCGTCCGCACGGTCGAAGTCGAGTCCGTGCCGCGTGCAGAAATCGACCACCCATCGTTGTGCCGCGAGGGTGCCGTCGACATATCCCTGACGGATCGCACCGGAATGTCTGCGGCCGATCTGCGACAGGCGTGTGCCCTGCAGGACGCTGACCTTGCCGGTGGTGTTCCCGGTGGTCACCGCCCCGATGTCCCGGGCTTCGAGCACCGCAACGCGCAGTCCCCTCTCAGCGAGGAGCAGCGCCGTCACGGTGCCCGTGATCCCGGCGCCGACGACCACGATGTCGTAGCGCTCCCGGCGGGCCGTCCAGTCGTCGTACGTCGCGATGTGCGGGGCGCGATCCCGCCAGAGGGACACCGTGGTCTCGGTAGGCATATGCGCTGGTTACCTCCCCGACCGGACCGGTAAACGGGGCGCTGCGGGAGCCTCTTGCATCGTTGTTTCCGGTTCGTGATCCGAACCGGGTGTTTCGATGCCGGACAGGTGTGGGTAAACCGCAGTACCACGTCGCGTAAGGCGAAATAAATCAACCGGTTTCGTGGGTGTCCCACGGGAGGTTCCAGTGCTGTCTTCTGAGATCGACGATTTCGGTGGAGGTGAGGGCGTCAGCCGCACCCACCGAGGTGGAAGCGTGCGCTCCCGAGTCGTTCGGGGCGCGGTACGCGCACTCGCGAAGCCGGTCGTCGGGGCATGGATGGCCCGGCCCGACCTCGCGTGGCCACTGTCGGTCGTCGACGGCGCTGCGTCCCTCCTCCCCAAGCCCTCCGGAGCCCAGTACGTGGACGTCGACCTGGGCGCGTGCAGTGCAGAGTGGATCCGCGCGGAAGGACGATCGACCAAGCGCGCGGTGCTGTACCTGCACGGTGGCGCGTTCCTGATGTGCGGATTGAACACTCATCGTTCGCTGGCCGTGAGCCTGTCGGATCGCGCCGACGGCGCGGTGCTCAGCGTCGACTACCGCATGCTGCCGAACGCTCCCATCGCACACGCGGTGGACGACGCGGTACGCGGTTACGAGTGGTTGTGCGAGAAAGGTTATCGGGGAGAGGACATCGTCGTCGCAGGCGACTCCGCCGGGGGATACCTGTCGTTCATGACGGCCCTGGCCATCGCGGAATCCGATCTGCCCCGCCCCGCGGGAATCGTCGCGCTGTCGCCCCTCGTCGACCTCGATTCCGATCGTCGCGCCGAACATGACATGCAGGCGGCCTGCCCCATGTTCCCCGGATCGGCCGTGCAGTCGCTCGTACGCTACATCGAGGGCACCCATACCCGTCTGACCGTCGACGGGGAGCCCGGACCGCTGATGTGCCCGCTCGACAACGACCTCAGTGTGCTGCCCCCGGTGATGATCCACGCCGGTCACGACGAATTGCTGCGCAGCGACGCAGAATCCATGGCGCGGGCCGTGCGGGAGGCAGGGGTCAGCTGCGACCTGCACCTGTGGCGACACCAGGTGCACGCCTTCCCGATCTTCGCCGACAGCGTTCCCGAGAGCCGGCGTGCGCTCGCCGAGGCCGGCCGGTTCGTGCAGTCCGTGACGGACACGACCGGTCGTGCGCAACGGTCCGTCGTCACGCCGATCTCTCGCTACGTCTCCGATTCCGCAGTCGCCTGAGCACTGCAGTGCTCTGAGAACTGTAGTGCTCTGAGAACTGCAGCGGCCCGAATCAATTGGAGTCGGGACCGCTCGGTCGCGGCACTCGTGACCGAGCGGTCCCGGAACCTTCTACAGCACCTACTGCTGCGAACTACCCGAGTGGGCGAATTCCAAGGTTCCGAGATCGGCTTCCGCCACCTCGAAAGGCATCGTCAGCACGGTCGCGGTCGCCCACCCCCGGCACACGAGAACGGCGTCGCTGTCGTGGGATTCGTCGAGTTCGACCGCCCGGAAGGTGACCGGCAAGGCGCGGGAGATGTCGCCGTCGTCCTCGACCTCCCCGATCTCGGCCTGGACGGCACCGAATCCTGCCAGAGGAGCACTTCGCAGTCCGCGTAACTCGTGGACGGGCATGTCGGGGATGTTGACGTTGAGAACCGTGCCCGGACGGCTGTGTTCGACGGCCCACTCGAGAGCGCGACGGGTCACCAACTCGGCGGTCTCCCACTGCGACGGAGCTGTCCCGTTGAGGGACAATGCGACCGCGCGGGCACCGTGGGTGGCCGCGGTCAGGGCTGCACCCACCGTGCCCGAATGCAGGATCGCGTGACCGGTGTTGGGGCCCAGGTTGATTCCGGATAACACGATGTCCGGTGCCGTCCCGAACGCGCCGTACGAGGCGAGGAAGGTGATCAACGCCGGAGATGCTTCCACCGCATAGGATTCCACCTCGGGCAGGTCGTCGAGCGGGCGACGGCTGAGCAGGAGTTTTCCTTCGTCCTGGAGAGCGGTCAAGGATGCACTGGCGCCGCTGCGCTCGACATGGGGCGCCGCGACCTGCACGTCGAATCCCGCCTCGACCGCGAGGCGGGCGAGCAGGGCGAGACCGGGACTGTCGATGCCGTCGTCGTTGACGATCAGTGCTTTCATGAACGCTTCCCCTTCACCTTCCGGACCTCCACCTTCTCGGCCATCTTCTCCACAGCGCCACGATGCCCCGTCGCCAGACCGCGGCGCGTGACGTTGACCGCACCTGCTGCGGCGCCGAGACGCAGCGCGTCCTCGAACTTCGCGCCGGCGGCGTAGGCCGACGCGATGCCGGCGGTCATCGAATCTCCGGCACCGTGGTGGTCCACGGTCTGCACCGAGGGTGCCTCCACCTCCCAGATGGTTCCGTTGTCCAGTGCGATCGCCGGATCGCCGGCGCGGGAGATCACCACCGAGGCGGCACCTTCGTCGTGGAGACGGTGCAAGGCCTCGATGAGATCGTCGAGATCCTCGGACTTCGCGCGACCGTCCTCGATGAGATCCTCGTGGCTCACCTTCAGCACGGTCACCCCGCCTTCGAGGGCCGCACCGAGGGTGGGGCCGGACAGATCGGCGACGACCGGGATGCCGAGGGCTCCCAGATCGGCGCACAGGCGCGTGTACACCTCGCTCGGTACGGCGTCGTCGTTGTGCGGTCCGCCCAGCATCGCGACCTTCGCGCACATCGCGGACGCCAGCGACGCGCTGAACAGATCGTCGGTCTCGTGACGGGTGAGTGCCGGCGGGTCGATCTCCACGATCTCCTTCCGTTCGCCCTCGCGCCGGTCGTGGATGTAGGAACCGTTGGGTGATGCGGTCTCCACGGCATGCACCGTCACGCCTTCGCGGTTGATCATGTCGACGAGGATCGTGCCGGACTCGCCGCCGAACGGTCCGCACAGGTGCACGTCCATTCCCAGGGTCGCCGCCATGCGGCCGATCCAGAATCCCTGCCCGCCGGGATGGACGTGCAGTTCGGTGCTTCCGTCGGGTGCCTTTTCGAGGGTTACCGTGAGGAGCGGGGACGGCGCGAAGACGAAGGCGTACGGGTTGGAGGAGGGGATGTTCTCGGCTTCCATGCCCGCCCGGATACCCCTTCCGAACAGCGATGACACCCGGCGTCGTGTGACACCTGCGGAAGCGGGGTATGCGTCTGCCGCAAGCGAGCTGTCGTCCAGAGGATGAGGAGCGGGCATGGCCAGGATCGCGACGATCGAGACTTCGGTGGCACCGGCGCGTGTATGGGAGATCCTCGCCGACGGCTGGCGGTACGCGGCATGGGTGGTGGGTGCGTCGCGCATCCGGGCCGTCGACCCCGCCTGGCCGCAACGGGACACCCGGATCCATCATTCGGTGGGTCTGTGGCCTCTCCTGCTCGACGACCACACCGAGGTCAGCGAGGTGGTGCCCGAACGGCAACTGGTGCTGCGCGCACGTGCCTGGCTGTTCGGCAAGGCCGAGATCGCGATCTCGCTCGAACCCACCCACGACGGCGGCACCCGCATCACGATGGCCGAACACGTCGTCGAAGGACCGTACGCCCTCGTCCCCGATCGCGTACAGGAGGAAATGGTGTTGCCACGGAACCAGGAATGCCTGAGACGGCTGGTGCTGCTCGCCGAAGGCGCCACCGAATGAGCGACGCGACGGTCGATGCGGTTGTCATCGGCGCCGGACCCAACGGTCTGACCGCCGCCGCGGTGCTCGCCGACGCCGGATGGGACGTCCTCGTACTGGAGGAACAACCCGAACCCGGTGGAGCGGTGCGCAGCGCAGAACTTCACCCGGGATACTGCGCCGATCTGTTCAGCGCGTTCTATCCGCTCGGTGTGGCCTCACCGGCCTTCCAAGCCCTCGATCTCGCGTCGCACGGCCTCCGCTGGGCGCGTTCCCCGAAGGCCTTCGGTCACCCGCTGGGCCCCGACGACGAGGACGCGATCGTCGTCTCTCCGGATCCGACCGACACGGCGGCCGACCTCGAGCGTCGCTACGTCGGTGACGGGGAAGCGTGGCTGGCGCTGTTCGACCAGTGGAAGCAGGTACGCGGCGCGCTTCTCGAACTGCTCCTCGGTCCGTTCCCGCCGGTCCGGGGTTCCGTGGACCTGCTGCGCACCATGAAGACGGGAGATCTGCTGCGCTACGCGCGCATGCTCGCGCTGCCCGTCACCCGGATGTCGTCCGAGTTGTTCGGCGGTTCGGCGGCGCGGCTGCTGCTCCTGGGCAATGCCATGCATGCCGACACACCGCCCGAGGCGCCCGGCAGCGGCGTGATGGGTTACATGCTCACGATGCTCGCGCAGGACGTCGGATTCCCCGCGCCGGTCGGCGGCGCGGGAGCGCTCACCGACGCGCTGGTCCGGCGCGGCGCCGCAGCGGGTGCCCAGCTGCGGTGCGACTCGCCGGTCGTCGGCGTGGAGGTGCAGGGCGGGAAGGTCTCCGCAGTCCGGATCGCCGGTGGCGAGCGGGTGAAGGTGCGACATGCCGTCCTCGCCGATACCTCGGCCCCGGCCCTGTACACGCGGCTCCTCCCGGCCGACGCCGTCGGGTCACGGGTACTCGACGACCTGCGCAAGTTCGAATGGGACACCCCGGTCGTGAAGGTGAACTACGCGCTCGACGGCCGCGTGCCGTGGCGTTCGCCCTCGTTGAGCGGGGCCGGCACGGTGCACGTCGGTGCCGATACGGACGCGATGATCCGGTGGTCGGCCGATCTGTCCACCGGGGTCGTCCCCGAGTCGCCCTTCCTCCTCTTCGGGCAGATGACCACCACCGACACGACGCGGTCGCCCGAGGGAACCGAAAGCTGCTGGGCCTACACACATCTGCCGCGGGGCATCACCGACGACGCGTCCGCCGACCACCTCGCCGAACGCGTCGACGCGCAACTCGAGGCCTACGCACCGGGTTTCGGTGCACGCGTGGTCGGCCGGCACGTCCAGCGACCCGGCGACCTCGAAGCGGCCGACGCAAATCTCGTCGGCGGCGCCGTCAACGGTGGAACCGCGCAGGTCCACCAGCAGTTGTTCCTGCGGCCCACTCCCGGTTTCGGCGGACCGCGGACGCCGGTCGAAGGGGTGTATCTCGCCAGCTCGGGCGCGCATCCGGGCGGGGGAGTCCACGGCATGGGTGGCTGGAACGCCGCTCACGCCGCACTCGCGGACGGCAAACGCACCGCTCCGGTGACCCGACGCGTGCGAAATGCCGCTCGCCGGGTGCTGTTCTCGTGATTGCTGGGCCTCCCACGCGGAACGGTGGCGTGTTTCACACGGAAGTCGCGCGGGTATCCGCCCGCGAACGGACGGATCCGGGTTTTCGGCCCGGGGTGGTGGAGATGCCGTCGAACTCGAGATACCGAGGTGGTGTGACGTGACAGCTTCCCTGGTGCTGGACGGATCGGATTCGCCGCGGGTATGGCGTCTTCCGGGGGTGTACCGCCCCCAAGAGGATTCGTATCTGCTCGCAGGCGCGCTTGCGGACGCAGGCGGTACGAAGGGTGCGAAGGTGCTCGACTTCTGCACCGGGACAGGGTTTCTGGCGGTGAACGCCGCCATGCTCGGTGCTTCGTCGGTGACGGCCTTCGACATCGACCCGCGAGCCGTGTTCAGCGCCCGCGTCAACGCGTGGTCGCGCCGGCTGCCGATCCGTGCCCGGCAGGGAGGCCTGGACGAGGCGTTGCGCCACGGTCCGTTCGACATCGTCTTGTCGAATCCGCCGTACGTTCCGTGCGACGGGGAGAACCGCGACCCGCGCTGGGATGCCGGCGCCGACGGCCGCTGCGTGCTCGATCCGTTGTGCGACAGCCTGCCCACCCTGCTCACGCCCGGCGGATTCGCGCTGATCGTGCACTCCGAGTTCACC
This sequence comes from Rhodococcus sp. Chr-9, assembly GCF_000801125.1. NCBI lineage: Bacteria > Bacillati > Actinomycetota > Actinomycetes > Mycobacteriales > Nocardiaceae > Rhodococcus > Rhodococcus sp. Chr-9. Next base: position 174,671 of record NZ_JTIZ01000089.1, on the reverse strand, counting down.
GGTGTGGAGGCAACACTGTCCCGGCTGCGCGAGGCGGACCTCAAGGCATCCGTCGTCGCCCGCAGCCGTATCCCCTTCGGACCGGTCCTTCGCAACCGCACGGACTATCTGTACTCGTCGCAGCTGGCGGAGCCCGGGGCACTGACCGAGGAGGTGGTCGTCGTCCGCGCCGACCGCCCCCGCACGAGGAGTTGAGAACGTGAGCAAGGCACCGAAGATCACGCGGCTCACCGCCGACGGAGAGTGCGAAGCACGGGTCGTGCGGCAGGTGAGGGGCGGTCCCACCCTCGTCGAGGGCCCGGTGCGGATCGTCGAGGACGACGGCGCCGAGACGGTCTCGGACCGTTTCGTGGTGGCCGTGTGCCGGTGTCACCGCAGCGCGCTGTACCCCCTCTGCGACACCAGCCATCGCGCACTCCGTACGCCGAAGGCGGCGGCGCGCACCGACACCTAGGCATCGAACCAACCTTCCGGTCCGGGCCGGTCCCTGCACAGGGGCCGGCCCGGACATCGTTCCGGGACCCCGGGCCGCCGGTCGGCCTGTCGTATCGGGGCGGGGTCGTAAGGGTCCGGAAACGACGAATCCCGGGTGCCGTGAGCACCCGGGATTCGCAGTTCTGCCTCGTGCCGAACGTCTCCTTCCGGCACGGACGATCGACAGGGGGTCAGTACCAGTGCGCGCGTCCGCCGATCGCCCGCCCCGTCGCGCCCAAGATCGCAAGGATCACGCCGATCACCAGAAGTATCACTCCGAGTGTGGTGAGGATCGAGATACCGGTGAAGAACCCCACCACCAACAGAATCAGACCCAGAATGATCATTGTCGCCACCTCAGATGTCATGACCGAAACCTGGAAGCCTCGGTGCCCCGCGATCGAATAACCGGGTTGGTCCGTTTCCAAACGTTTGTGACTCGCCTGATCCGGACAAATTCATTCGACGCAGGTCACGGGACGTCCGGTGCGCCCGGATGTTTGGATTCCACCGTGCCTCGGGTATTCGCCTTCCGACACACCCGAGAGCATTCCGGAGGAAGAATATGTCGAACTCGAGCTATACGGTTCCCGGTCTGAGCGATGCCGACGGCTCGCGCACCGCGAAGATTCTCCAGGAGCGCCTGAGTGCCTACAACGACCTGCACCTCACGCTGAAGCACATCCACTGGAACGTCGTCGGTCCGAACTTCATCGGCGTCCACGAGATGATCGACCCGCAGGTCGAGCTCGTGCGCGGATACGCGGACGAGGTCGCCGAGCGGATCGCCGCGCTCGGTGCGTCGCCCAAGGGCACGCCGGGCGCCATCGAGAAGAACCGCACGTGGGACGACTACTCGGTCGGCCGCGACACCGCGCAGGCGCACCTCGCTGCGCTGGACCTCGTCTACGACGGCATCATCACCGACAACCGCAAGGCGATCGACGAGGTCGGCAAGCTCGACCCGATCACCGAGGACGTCCTGATCGGCCAGACCGGCCAGCTGGAGAAGTTCCAGTGGTTCGTCCGCGCCCACCTCGAGAACGCTGCCGGTATTCTCCCGAACGCCGATGCGCAGACGGAGAAGGACGCAGCGGAATCGGCCCGCTGACCGGGACACCCGGACGATACCGACGATGCCGATGGCTCCCACACCCCGAACCGGTCTGCCACGACGCATCGTCGTCACCGGAGCGAGCGGAAATGTCGGCACGGCGCTCCTGCGCAGGCTGGCCGCTCACCCCGCACAACTCGATATCGTCGCGATCGCGCGCCGGATTCCCCCGGCGCGCGATCCGTATGCGGCGGCGAAGTGGTGCGCCGTGGACCTCGGGGCTCCCGACGCCGCCCGGGTCCTGACTCCGATCTTCGCGGAGGCCGACGCCGTTGTGCACCTGGCCTGGGGATTCCAGCCCTCGCACCGTCGCGACTATCTCCGGCGGGTGGCGGTGGACGGCACCCGCGCCGTCATGACGGCCGCCGCCGACGCCGGTGTCGCGCACGTGATCCACATGTCCTCCGCCGCCGTGTACTCCGAGGGCGCCTACCGTCGGGAGATCGACGAGTCGTGGGCCCGCGAAGGCGTGCCCACCTGTGTCTACAGCGTCGACAAGGTTGCGGCGGAGACATTCCTCGACGACTTCGAGTCCGGCACGAACGCGCCCGTCCTCACCCGTTTCCGCCCGGGATTCATCGGGCAGCTCGTCTCCGGCTCGGGCCTCGAACGCTACGTGCTGCCCGAGTTCGTGCCCGCCGGCATCACGAACCATCTGCCGTTGATCCCGATCGATCACAAGCTCACGATTCCCGCCGTGCACTCCGACGATGTGGCGGACGCGCTGGTCGCAGCGCTCGAGCGACGGGTGCCCGGTCCGTTCAACCTGGGTGCACCGACCCCGGTGGGAGCGCGGGACTTCGCCGCTCCGTTCGACTGCCCGACGATTCCGGTGCCGCGATGGGGTCTGTCGGCGCTCGCCGAAGCGACCTGGCGCCTACGGTTGCAACCGGTGCAGGGCGGATGGATCGACCTCGCCTACACCTGCCCGATGCTCGACTGCAGAAGGGCCCGCGAGGAACTCGGATGGTCGCCGAAGTACGACGGTCCCGAGGTGTGGTCCGAGACGGTGCGCGGCATGCGCAGCGCGACGGGCACCGACAGCCCCGTCCTCTCTCCGCGCAGCGCGCGCGAACGACTCGCCGCGCTCGTCGAACGTGGGCCCATCGGCCGGCGGATACCGCCGTAATACTCTCGGCCGTAACGCTCTCCTGCGCAGAACCATCCGCCGCCCTCCGTCGTCCCCTGCTGGCCGTGGAGGGCGGGTTCGTGGAGGGCTGGTTTCGTGGAGGGCCGGATGCGGTATCCACCACCATGACGAAACCATCGAATCGAACTCACGCTCCCACCGCTGCGTCCCGAGCTTCGGGCTGGGTCGGATACGCCTGCATCCTCGCGGGGATCGCTGTCGTCGCTCTCGTACTCTACGCGGCGGGCGACGGATTCGAGGGATGGGCGATCGTCGGAGCCATCGCTGCCGCCGTGCTCATCGTCGTCGGCGTGGTGATGTCCGCGCTCAACCTCCGTCGACGCCGCCTCCGCGGGTCCGGTGGCACCCCCACACACGAACCCGGCCTGATCGACTGAGCCGGGACCCCGGCACCGACGAGTGGAGCCCCGGGACGCACTGTCCCGGGGCTCCACTCGCTGACTCGTACCCGAGTGTCAGGCCGGTGCCTCCGCCGACGTGAGGAGCGAGCTGTGACCGGCGGTCCAGCTGCCCAGCAGATGGCTTCCGAGCCGGCCCTCGAGGAACTCGATGGCCTGCGCACCGAACGAGATGTCCTGCGCCCGAGACGGATCCTGTTCGATCATGTAACCCACCACGTCATGCCGCAGGACGAGTTCGTGGACGGCGTCGGCCTCGATGTGCTCGGAGTAGAAGAGGACGCACGCGTCGTCGGCGCCCAGACGCTCGAGAGCCTCGACCATGCGGCGGGCGCTGGGGGCGGTGGTGATCTCGGCCGCGGCGAACATCCCGACCAGCATCGGCGTATATGCGCGGTGCAGACCGCACAACGACATGAAGTTCACCGTTGCAAGGGTGACGGCGGGAACGACGTCGAGATAGCCCAGATAGTCGTCCTTCAGGCCGGCGGCGAGCAGCAGGTCGGCGAACAACCGCGAGTGCATGCGCTCGGCCCGACCTCCGCCGTACTCGTCGAACTCGACGGCGACCAGCGCGGCTTTGGCGCGACCGGACAGTCGCGGGATCGCGAGGGCGTGTGGGTCCGCTTCCTTGAGGTGGTAGATCGAGCGATGCACGAAGAACTCGCGCATCATCTCCCACGTGCCGTTCGCGGCGAGCTCGTGGGAGACACCCCACGAGTCGTCCGGCTCGCGGCACAGGTCCTCGAGGACACCCTGCGGATCGTCGGAAGCCGGGACGTCGGCGCGCAGCCGATCGAGGAAGATGCGCTCGAGACGCGCCCGGACCCCGAGCGGGCCCGGTGCCCATTCCCAGGCCGGATCGACGCCCGCGAACCCGCGGTAGTGGAGCTCGTAGAGAACGGCCAGGGCGAGTTGGACGTCCTCGCCGTAGGCATCCGCGCCGTCGGTCGCGACGTCCCACACGGCATCGTCCACCGGGCCACCGAGTCGCTCGACGATCTCGGCGGAGATGGGTCCGCGGGGCGTGGGAAGCGGAGCGTCGTGCACGTCGCACATCCGGGTCTCATGAGCCATACGCCGGGGTTACCCTCTCGGAGCAGTGCAGAAACGACCCGTCGGTCGGTGCAGAAATGACCCGTCGGTCGGTGCAGAAACGACCCGTCGGTCGGTGCGGACCGGGGAAACGGGCGTGAATATCGGTGCAGCCTGTGGGTATCCGGCGGCCATGAGCGAGGACCGCGAACGAGAACCACACACCATCGACTATCCCGGTGAGACCGACGAGATGGCCGAGCGCCCCGCCGACGAGATGCGCGGTTACGTCGGCCGCGGGTTGCTGTCCGGCCGCAAGGCCCTCGTCACGGGCGGCGACTCCGGCATCGGACGGGCGGTCGCCGTCGCCTTCGCGAAGGAGGGTGCCGACGTCGCGATCGCGTACCTCGAGGAACACCGCGACGCCGAACACACCGCCGACCTGGTGCGACGCGAGGGCCGCACATGCCACGTGATCGCGGGCGACCTCGGCGACGCGCAGCACTGCCGGGCGGTGGTGGCCGAGACGGTCGAGCAACTCGGTGGCCTCGACATCCTCGTCAACAATGCCGGCACCCAGCAGCCCGTCGACGATTTCGCCGAGTTGAGCGAGGAGCAGTGGCGCCACACCTTCGCCGTGAACATCGACAGCTTCTTCCACGTGACGAAGGCGGCCCTGCCGCATCTGACGCCGGGCGGTTCCGTCATCAACACCGCGTCGGTCAACGGTCTGCGCGGCAACAAGACGCTCATCGACTACTCGGCGACCAAGGGCGCGGTGATCGCCCTGACCTACTCGCTCGCGCAGGCACTGCAGGACAGGCAGATCCGCGTGAACTGCGTGGCGCCCGGACCGGTGTGGACACCGTTGATCCCGGCGACGATGGACGCGGAGAAGGTCTCCGAGTTCGGGCAACAGGCCCCTTTCGGCCGCGCCGCGCAGCCCGACGAGATCGCCCCGTCCTACGTCTTCTTCGCATCGGAGACGATGTCGTCGTACTACAGCGGTGAGGTACTCGCCCCGCTCCGCGGCGAGACCATGCCGGGCTGACCGGGTGAGCCGGTAGAGAGCAAGAACGGTCGGGCGGCGGCCGGGGTCTGCGCGCGACACTGAACGCATGACCTTCGGCCGTGACCGACTGCGGGAACTGCTCGACGCCGTTCTCGACGAGAACAACGCAACCCTCGAACGGATGGCGCAGCACGCCTACGCGTCGCAGTGGCACTTCAGCCGCACCTTCGCGGTGGGCACCGGCGAGTCGCCGGTGGCGTTGCGGCGCCGGGTGATGCTCGAGCGTGCCGCCTGGCAACTGCGTCACGGCAGTTCGGTCACCGATGCGGCGTTCGCCGCCGGCTACGACAGCGTCGAAGGGTTCGCCCGGGCCTTCGTCCGTGCCTACGGATATCCGCCCAGCGAGGCCGCCCGGGTGCTCGGCACCGGCCGTAGGGATCCCGGGGCGCCTGCGCCCGTCGACCCCGGGGCGCCCGCGCCCGTCGACCCCGGGGCGCCCGCACCCGTCGACCACTGGGCGCCCGCGCCCGTCGATCACTGGTTGCCCGCCCCCAACGGCGTACATTTCCATCCGCCCACCAATCTCTGGGTCGAGGAGGACGGAGGGCGGTCCACCGCGCCCGACTACCCGGCCGCCGAGGTCCTCGCGCAGATGGTGCAGCACGACCTCGCGGACACCCGCTATCTCCTCGCGCGCGCCACCGAGCTCGACGACGACGAGCGCGACCGGATCAGGTTCCCCGGACTGGTGGTCCTCGAATGGGACGGTCCGGAGGAATCCGTCTCACGTGTGCTCGGCAACCTGGTACGTGCCAAGGAGATGTGGTTGGCCGCGATGGCCGGCGCTGACCACCCCGAGGATTCTGACAACGGGATCGACTCTCTGACAGTGCGTTTCGAGGAAGTTGCTCCGCGCTGGGTGGAGACGATCCGCGACATCCATCGCCGCGGCGCCTGGGGCGACGTGCTCATCGACGCCCTGTGCGACCCTCCCGAGAGCTTCGTCCTCGGGGGAGTGGTCGCCCACGTCCTCACCTTCGCCGCACACCGCCGTCAACTCGCGCGGCACATGATGCGGGCGGTCGGGCTCGACGTCGATCACGGAGATCCACTCGACTGGAACAGGAGCAGCTCATGACCCGGATGATCTACTACACCGCAAGCACGCTGGACGGCTTCCTCGCCACCGAGGACCATTCGCTCGACTGGTTGCTCACCCGGGAGTCCGGTGACGGCGGGCCGTTCGACTACGAGAAGTTCATCGCCGGTATCGGCGCCATCGTCATGGGATCGTCCACCTACCGCTGGGTGCTCGACCATGCAGGCGAGGACAAGTGGGAGTACGACCTGCCCTGCTGGGTGTTCACGCATCGCGACGACCTGCCCGTCGCCCGGGCAGGCGACGAACCCGGCGACATCCGCTTCACGCAGAAGGACGTCCGTCAGGTCTACGACGAGATGGCCGAGGCCGCGAACGGCCGCGACCTGTGGATGGTGGGCGGCGGTGATCTCGCCGGACAGTTCGCCGAGCGCGGTCTGCTCGACGAGCTCGTCGTCTCCTTCGCGCCGGTGACCATCGGTTCCGGCCGTCCGTTGCTCCCGCTACACGTGGAGATGCGCCTCACCGAGCTCGGGCAGAGCGGCGAGTTCGCCGTCCTCCGCTACGAGGTGCTGAAGGAATCCACCGGTCGGTTGTGATGCGAGTCACGTGCAGGTACCGTCGGCATCGAGAGGGACACACCTCGTCCGAGGAGGCCGGTCGTGAAACTCAATCTGTTCGTAGCCTGGAGCGCCTATGCGCTCGCACTCGCCTCGATCCTGATGATCGCCCTGACGATCGTCGCCGCGGGGTACGGATTCTCGGGCTGGGCGCTCGTCGCGGCGCTCGGCGCTGTCGTCGCACTCGGCGCGGCATTCGGCATGATGGCCGGAACCGTGCGCCGAGACCACAGACGGCACTACGACACCCCGCATCTGTTCTGAGGGTGATACCTGACGCGAGTCGGTGAAAGCCGACTCGCATCACTCACACGACATCACGACTCTGCGAGTCTGTGACATCACGACTCTGCGAGTCGGCGCTTCTCCGTTTCGATGTCGAAAGTCGGCTCCGGCCAATCGAGGTCGAGACGTTCGAACGCGTCGATGAGCAGTTCCGTCACCGCGAGGCGGCTGTACCACTTGCGGTCGCACGGTACGACGTACCAGGGCGCCTCGTCGGTGCTGGTCCGATCCAGCACGTCCTGATAGGCCTGCTGGTACTGCGGCCACAGGGCGCGCTCCGAGACATCGCTCGGGTCGTACTTCCAGTGCTTGTCGCGGCGCTCGAGGCGCTCGGCGAGGCGCTTCTTCTGCTCGTCCAACGAGACGAACATCGCGACCTTCACGATGGTCGTGCCCTCCCGGACGACTTCGCTCTCGAACCGGTTGATCTCGTCGTAGCGTCCGCGCCAGACATTCTCCGGCACCAGTGATCTCACCCGCGCGACCAGCACATCCTCGTAGTGCGACCGGTCGAAGACGCCGAGCTGACCGTTGCGGGGGAGGGCCTTCGCGATCCGCCACAGGAAGTGGTGCCGTTTCTCCTCCTCCGTCGGCACCCCGAAGGCTTTATGGTCGACGCCCTGCGGGTCGATTTGGCCGACGACGTGACGCACCATGCCGCCCTTCCCGGCGGTGTCCATGCCCTGCAGGATCAGCAGCACCGAGCGGGTGCCGCCGGTCCGCCCCTCGGCGAACAGCATCTCCTGCAGATCGGAGAGGATGGCACCACGTTCGGCGAACAGACGTTCGCCGAGCGCCTTGTCGCCGTCGAATCCCGGGGTGCCGTTCGTGTCGATGTCGGCGACGCGGGTCTCGGGCGTCGCCCGGAGGGCTTCGACGATCGATGCGGGCCGGAAGACGTCGTCCTTCGTCATCCCGCCAGCGTGTCACACGCAGGCGTCATCGGGCGTGTGCCACACGCAGTGGTCATCGGGCGTGTGCCACACGCAGTGGTCATCGGGGGTGTGCCACACGCAGTCGTGATCAGGCGGGATCGACACCGTCGGTCTCGGTTGGCAGAGGGTAGGGCGGTCGCGAGATGCCGTCGACCATGTGGCTGCCCCACAGGTCGACCTCCGAGATGCGGGCGGTCGCGGTCTCGGGGGCGTCGGGCACCGTAATCGTCACGGTGGTGCCGGGGGCGGGCGAGGCGTCTGCTCCGAGGGTCTCGGCGAGCCTGCGGAGCCGGCCGCGCCACACGTGCCGGCCGAGCAGGGGGTCGAACCGTCCGGAGATCTCGACGTCGACGGCGACCGTGCGGTTGCCCACGGTGACCTCGGCGGGACCGCGGTAGCCGGGATCGTCCTCGTCGTGCAGGTCGTCGGCGTGGTCGCTCATGTCCGCACTATACATGCAACTTCGAGTAACAGTAAGGGTGTCGATCAGGGAGTGGTCGACGACTCCGGCAGGAGTGGATGCGGTTGCGACTTGAAGCGCACCGGAGATCCGGCGACTCCGGCGATGCCCTTCATGCCGCCCCAGATCATCATCGTCAGATAATCGATCAGGTCCTCGGCGGTCATCGACTTGTTCGAGATCCACCAGTGCGTCGCGAGCTGGATGCCGCCGACGATTCCGTACGCCCACGGCACGGCACCACCCGAATCCATCTCGAGCAGCCGCAGCCGTTCCCCGAGGACGGTAGCGACGAGCTCGGCGATCATCCGCTCCGAATCGGCCACCACGTCGCGCCCCGCCGACGCGCTGTTGCTCATCACGTACAGATAGACCTCGGGATCGTCGGCGACGGTCTCGACGTAGGCGGTGATCGCCTCCCGGGTGAGCTCGTACTCGTCGAGATCCTCCGCGACCGCCGCGTAGATCCGGGGAGCGAGGACCGTCTCGACGTACCGCAGCATCGTCGCGGTCGTCAGGTCGCTCTTGTCGGTGAAGTAGCGGTAGAGCACCGTCTTCGACACGCCGATCTCGGCGGCGATCTCGTCCATGCCGATCTCGTGGCCGCGGGAGCGGATCGCGTTGATGGTGCCGTCCACGAGCTCTTCCCGGCGGGCGATCTTGTGCTCGTGCCAGCGCCGTTTGCGGCCGTCCTGCTTCACGGGCGGGGCGGCCTCGCTCGAGGTCGTGGTCGAAGTCGTCTGCGGTCTGCTGGACACTGTGTGGCACATCCGTTCGGTTTCGATCGTCGGCTCAGTCTACGATCCGGCCCCCCGTCCTTCAGAACTCGAGGGCGATCCGTCCGCCGAGTGCCGACTTTCGGCACAATCGATCGGGTGCAGCTCCTGACGACCGACGACGAGATCAAACGCCGAGAACTCCGCCGTATGAAGGCGGTCGCGACCGGCTTCCTCGTCGCCGCCGCGATCATCTATCTCTTCTGCCGCTGGCAGGAAACCCGCGGCGCCGGCGCATGGGTGGGTTACGTGCGCGCGGCTTCCGAGGCCGGCATGGTCGGCGCGCTCGCCGACTGGTTCGCCGTGACCGCCCTGTTCCGGCACCCACTACGGATACCCATCCCGCACACGGCGATCATCAAGCGGAAGAAGGACCAGCTCGGCGCCAACCTGAGCTCGTTCGTCGGAAACAACTTCCTCGCACCCGAGGTGGTGTCGGCCAAGGTCGAGTCGGCGCAGATCCCGCTGCGGGTCGGTACCTGGCTCGCCGAACCCGAGAACGCCCAGCGTGTGGCCAAGGAGACGTCGACGGTCCTGCGCGGCGTGGTCGGAATCCTGCGCGAGGACGACATCCAGCAGATCATCGACCACACCATCGTCAAGCGGATCGCCGAACCGGAATGGGGACCGCCCATCGGGCGTGTCCTCACCGAACTCCTCGCCGAGAACCGCCACCTGCCGCTCGTCGACATGCTCGCCGAACGCGCGCACCAGTGGGCGCTCGGGAGCCAGGAGACCATCGACCGCGTGATCAGCCGCGACTCGCCGTCGTGGTCGCCGAAGTTCGTCGACCTGCTGCTCGGCGAGAAGATCCACCGCGAACTCGTGGAGTTCACGTGGAAGGTGCGGTCGAATCCCGACCACGAGGTGCGGCTCGCGGTCAACAAGTTCCTCGCCGACTACGCCCGCGACCTGCAAAGCGATCCCGTGACCATCGCCAAGGCGGAGAAGGTCAAGGCCGAGATCATGGGCCGCGACGAGATCACCGGGCTCGCCGCGGCGACCTGGCGGACGGCCAAGCGGATGATCCTCGACTCGGTGGACGACCCGAACAGCACCCTGCGCACGAAGATCGCGGAGAACGTCATGGCGTTCGGCATCCGGGTGCGTGAGGACGCCGAGCTGCGCACCAAGATCGACGGCTGGTTGCTCGACGCGGTGCGTTTCGTCGCGTCCAACTACGCCGACGAGATCACCTCCGTCATCCGCGAGACGGTCGAGCGCTGGGACGCCGAGGAGGCCAGCCGCAAGATCGAACTCGCCGTGGGTCGCGACCTGCAGTTCATTCGCATCAACGGCACGGTGGTCGGCTCACTCGCCGGGTTGACGATCTACACGGTCTCGGAGTTGCTGTTCGCGTGACGACGGTCACGTGCTAGCAAGGTGCTTGCTGTAGCTAGCACTTGTCCGTAGACTGGTCGGTGTGTCCACGGAACCAGATCCGATCGAGGGCTCGGACACGCCGGACGACAGCGCCGGACCGGGGGATATCGCCGTTCGGGTGGTCAACAACGCCGCCCAGGACATCGGTGCCTTCATTCGGTCGCAGCGCGAGGCTGCACAGGTGTCGCTCCGCCAGTTGTCGCAACTGGCCGGTGTCAGCAACCCGTACCTGAGCCAGATCGAACGGGGCCTGCGCAAGCCGTCCGCGGAAGTGCTCGCCCAGATCGCCAAGGGGTTGCGGCTCTCGGCCGAGGTTCTCTACGTGCGAGCGGGGATCCTCGAGCATCGAGCGGAGAGCGCCGTGCGCGACGCGGTGCTCGTCGACACCGTTCTCACCGAGCGGCAGAAGCAGGTCCTGCTCGACATCTACGACTCGTTCTGCCGAGAGAACCAGCAGAACACCGGCGAGGCCCGGCCCGACCATCCGACAGACTTCGACGAGGAGAAAACTCCATGACCGATCCCACCAACATCCGTACCTCCCTCTACGCCGCGGTCGGTGCCGGCGACGCCGTCGTCCAGGCCGTCGCCGACCTCGTGGCCCAGGCGCGCCGACGTGCGGAGACCAACCGCACCGAGGTGGCCGAGCGGGTCGAGACCGCCCGCGACCGCTTCGCGACCCTGCCCGCCGATCTCACCGAGACCGTCGAGTCCCTCCGCGAGCGTCTCGCCGAACTCCCGGCCGAGCTGCCCGAGGAGATCGCGGAGCTGCGCGAGCGCTTCAGCACCGAGGAGCTGCGCAAGGTCGCCGAGGCGTACCTGAAGGTCGCCTCCGACCTCTACACCGCACTTGCCGAGCGCGGTGAGGAGACCATCGAGCGTCTGCGCTCCCAGCCGGCCCTCGAGGACGGCCTCGGTCGCGCCGAAGCCGTGCTCGGCGACGCCGCCGACCTCACCGAGGAAGCCCTCGGGACGGTGGCCCGCCGGACCCGCGAGGTCGGCGAGCAGGCCGCTAAGCTCGCGGGTCGCGCGGCCGGCCGCATCTCCGAGACGAGCGACGAGGTGAGCGAGGCCGTGTCCGACGCCGGCGACAAGGCCGCCGAGCGCGTCGTCGAGCTCGGTGAGCGTGCCGAAGAGACGGGCTCCGAGACCGCCGGACGGGTCGAGTCGGCCCGCGGCGAGGTCCGCGAAGCGGCCGACAAGGCTGCGGAGAAGGTCGAGTCGGTGGCCACCCCGGTCGAGCCGGTCGAGGTCACCCCGGCCAAGGCTCCGGCCAAGAAGACTCCCGCCAAGGCTCCGGCGAAGGCCCCGGCCAAGACGGTTGCCAAGACGCCCGCCGCCAAGGCTCCGGCCAAGACCGCCGCCAAGACCCCGGCGAAGAAGACCCCTGCCAAGAAGGCGGCTCCGCGCAAGACCAGCGGTTCCTGACCTGCAGTGATCGATCGGCCCTCGTGCGAACTCGCACGAGGGCCGATTCTCGTAGACTGGTGTGGTGACCAATGTCGATTCACTTGCCGGTCTGATCATCCTCGCGCTGCAGATCATCGCCATCGCCGGGGCGGGATTCGCGCTGTTCCACGTCGTGCGTCAGCCCGCCGAGGCGTTTCCGGCCGTCGACAAGCTGACCAAGCCCGTCTGGCTCGGCATCCTCGTGGCCGCGTTGCTCGTCCTCGTCGTCTTCGGCGCGGTGGGTCTGCTCGGGATCATCGCGGTCGTCGCCGTGTGCGTGTACCTCGTGGACGTCCGTCCGCGGGTCGAGGAGGTCCAGCGCCCTCGGTGGTAGGGGGTCGGGCCTCCCTTTCGCTTGACAAGTGTGATCCAGATAATGACACTTCGGGTAACGGATAATTTTCCGAGACGAGGTGATCGGCGATGACGCTCCTGCGAAAGCACGACAGCCTGCCGGGTGAACACTCCACGGATCACCGGCAGGAGACCGCGCAACGCCTGCTCGATTCGTCGGCGCGGCTCTCCTACGATCCCGAGCTCGAGATCGACTGGGACGCGCCGCTCGTGGACGGCAAGTACGGCATGACCCCGGAGTGGTGCAGTCTCTACGGCACCGACCTGTGGGAACGCATGTCGGAGGACCAGCGCATCACCCTCACCGAGCACGAGGCCGCGAGCATCGCCGGCACCGGGATCTGGTTCGAGATGATCCTCATGCAGATGCTCGTCCGCGATCTCTACCGGCACGATCCGGCAACCCCCTACGTGCAGTTCGGGCTCACCGAGATCGCCGACGAATGCCGGCACTCGATCATGTTCGCGCGGTCGGCGCAGCGATACGGCATCCCCTCCTACCGGCCCAAGCGTTGGATCCGCGAGACCGGCCGGCTGTTCAAGGCCGTCGCGCGCGGCGCCCTCGCCTACGGCGGCACCCTGTTCGCCGAGGAGATCCTCGACATGATGCAGCGCGATTTCATGCGCGACGAGCGGGTGCAGCCCATCACCCGGACGGTGAGTCACGTCCACGTCGTGGAGGAGTCGCGGCACATCCGGTACGCCCGCGAGGAGACACGCAGGCGCTCGGCCCGGCTCGGACGTCTCGAGCGGGCATGGATCCGGATCCATCTCGGGGTGAGCGCGTACTTCGTCGTCACCAGCCTCGTGAACGACCAGGTCTACGCCGCGGCCGGACTCGACGTCGCCGAAGCGAAGAAGGCCGCGCAGGAGAACAGGCACTACCACGACAAGCTCCGTCAGGGCACTCGCCGCACGGTCGAGTTCCTCGACGAGGTGGGACTGATCGGCGGTCCGTCCACTCTGCTTCTGCGTCGCGCGCACGTCCTGTGACGTCGCGCTGCTCCACCGAACCGACAGGAGAATTCCACCCGTGAGAAAGCCGTCCCCGACCGCGTCGATCGCCGCGGGCTCGATCGTCCTCGCTGCCGCGGCGACCACCGCCGTGCTCGTCCGCCGGCGTCGTCGGACGGTCGTCCGTACCGAGGACGTCGCCCCGCACGAGCTGCTGCGCGAACCGGAACTCGAACCCGAGATCCTCGACGTCCGCGCCGACGACGGTGCCCGGCTCAACGTGCTCGCCTACGGCGACGCGGACGCTCCCGTGCTGGTGTTCTGCCACGGCTGGACGTGCAACGCCGCGTACTGGACCCCGCAGATCAACGCCTTCGCGGAGAACTACCGGGTGGTGGTCTACGACCAGCGCGGGCACGGCGACAGCGAGGCCGGGGCGCGGACGCTGGGAGCAGACGTGCTCGCCGACGATCTCCGGACGGTCCTCGACGCTGTGGTCCGGCCCGGTTCGAAGGCCGTGCTCACAGGTCACAGCATGGGCGGGATGAGCATCATCGCGTGGGCCGAGAAGTACCCGGAGAACGTCGGCCGCACGGTCGCAGGCGTGCTGCTCGCGAGCACCGGCACCGACCGGCTGGTCGCGGACTCGGCGATCGTGCCGCTGCCGCAACGCTTCCCGCGGGTGCCGGTGCCCGTCGCGAGCCGGCTCATGGGTACGACCGTCCCGTTGGCGGCGTCCCCGGTGACGACGCGGGCCCTGCGCTACGTGGCCCTGTCGCCCGGTGCGAGCGCCGCCGAGGTGCAGTTCTGCGAGAAGATCGTGCTCGGCTGCCCGCCGCGCACGCGGGGCGGCTGGGGCAGGGCACTGAGTGCCCTCGACATCCGTGAGGGTCTGCGCAATCTCACCGTGCCGACGACGGTGCTGGTCGGCACCGCCGACCGTCTCACCCCGCCTGTCCACGCCCGGCGTCTCGCCGAGGAACTCGACCGTGCGGGCAACCTCGAACGTTTCGTGGTGCTCGACGGCATCGGCCACATGAGCTCGGTCGAAGCGATCGACCGGTTCGACGAGGAGCTCGCGCACCTTGTCGAACGAGCCGGTGTGCCCGTCGGCTGAGCCGATCACTCGCACGCACGTCGGCTGAGCCGATCACCCACGCACGAAAGACCGGTCCATCCGCTCGCGGGTGGACCGGTTTCGGCTCGGGGGATCTACCGGAAGACGACGGTCTTACTGTCGTGCACCAGCACCCGATCCTCGAGGTGCCAGCGCAGACCGCGCGAGAGGACCAGCTTCTCGACGTCGCGGCCCTGACGGACCATGTCGCTGACGCTGTCGCTGTGACTGACGCGGATGACGTCCTGCTCGATGATCGGGCCCGCGTCGAGTTCGGCGGTGACGTAGTGGCAGGTCGCGCCGATGAGCTTCACGCCGCGCGTGAAGGCCTGGTGGTAGGGCCGTGCGCCGATGAACGACGGCAGGAAACTGTGGTGGATGTTGATCGCGCGGCCGGCCCAGTGCTCGCACAGTTCCTCCGGGAGCACCTGCATGAACCGGGCGAGGACCACCGCGTGCGGGTCGTGGGCGTCGACGAGCTTGCGGACCTGCTCGAAAGCCGGTCCGCGCTCGGCGGGATCCTTCGGGAACGACACGTAGTGGAAGGTGATGCCGTGTCGCTGCGCGACCGGTTCGAGATCGCGATGGTTGCCGATGACCGCGCAGATCTCGGCGTCGAGTTCCCCTGCGGCGACCCGTCCGAGGATGTCGTGCAGGCAGTGCCCTTCCTTGCTGACGAGCAGCACGACGCGCTTGCGCTTGCCGGTGTCGGAGAGCGTCCATTCGGTCTGCGGGCCGATGTCGGCGGCGACGCTCGCGAACTTCTCGCGCAGCTCGTCGAGTCCGAACGGGATCGACGACGCCCGGACGGCCTGCCGGGTGAAGAACCAACCGGTGTCTTGATCGGCGTGGTAGGCCGCCTCGACGATCGAACCACCGACCTCCGCGAGGAAGGTCGCGATGCGGGCGACGATCCCGGTGGTGTCCGGGCAGCCCAGGGTCAGAACGTAACGTCGATCGTCGGCGGATGAGGCGAGCGTCATGCCCCGATTCTCTCAGGTGACACACGGCGTCCTACTTCCGGTCGGCCCTGCTCCCGGTAGACCCTGTCTCCGGTCGTCAGCCCGAGACCGGAGGACGTCGAACCGTACCCGTGGCGACGAGAGTGGTCGCATCGATCGTGCGCAGTCCGCGTGCGGTGACCTCCTCGGCGATCTGCTGCCGCACCGCCGCCACCTGCCCGGAGTCGAGCCCGGTCAGCACCGCGCGCAAACCGGTGCCCGTTACGAGCGACCAGCACAACTCCTCCGTCGCCGGAAGGAGATTCGACAGGGTGCGGACCTCCACGGAATCGGTTCCGGCGTCCGCGAGCCACGCCTCGAGTGTGTCCGGAGTGTCGATCCGGTGCAGGGGTGTGCGGTCGCGCAGGACGCCGCGCTCGCGCAGCCCGGGGGAGTAGCGCGACGCGACATCGAACACGATCGACGAGAACTCCTCCATCGCGCCGCGTCGCCAGACCGTCACGCCGGCGCGTCCGCCCTGCCTCACGAGCGAGACCAGACGCCAGAAGGTTCGGTCCATGTCCGGGAGGAAGAACACCCCGTAGGAGATCGACAGCACGTCGTAGCCGGCGTCGGGTACGTCCGACGGTGCCTCCCACTGCGAGGCGTCCGCACAGACGAATTCGATGTTCTTCAGGCCGCGGCGTTCCGCGGTCAGGCGGCCGTGTTCGAGCATCTTGTCGGCGACGTCGACGCCGTGGACGAGACCTTCGGGTCCGACGGCGGCGGCGGCGGGAAGCGCGGACGATCCCGTTCCGCAACACGCGTCGAGCACCGCCTCGTCGGGGGCGACGCCGAGCTGGAAGACCAGTGCCTGCCCGGCCGGTCCCCACACCGTCGGGGTCAGCTCGTCGAAATCCCCGCTCGCCGCGTCGAAGGTGCGTGCGGTCTCGGCGGAATCGGCCCAGGGGTTCTCGGGATCGTCGTTCATGCCTGCTCCTCGAAGGCGTAGAATGGCTCGGCGTACCGAAAGGTGCCCCGCAGCTCGGGGTCGTGTGCCGTGAGCGCCCGTGCCTGGAAGTGGGACGCCCACTCCTCGACGTCGGGGGAGATCCCGAGTTCGGCGGCGGGCACGAAACCGAAGCGGGGGTAGTAGTCGGGATGTCCGAGCAGGAGCACGATCGACTCGTCCAGGGCATCCGCCGCACCGAGCACGGCGTGCATGAGAGTGGCGCCCACGCCGGAGCGCTGGAAATCGGGACGGACACCGAGTGGACCGAGGCCCAGGGCAGGGGTGGCGCCGACGTGACCCCGGGTGGCGACGACCTGGCCGACGATCGCGCCCGAGGCGTCCTCGGCCACGAGCGACAACGGCGGCAGCCATGCGTCGCTCGCCCGCAACGACGCGACCAGACCGGGCTCGACCGGCTCGCGACCTTCCGGGGCGAACGGCGCGAAGGCGGCGCGATGCACGTCGGCGGTCGCACGGACGTCGGCGGGGAGTTCTCGACGGATCAGCACGCGATCATTGTCGTGGCCGAAGCGGTGCGGCGGTATCGAATTATCGCCGTCTGCTGTTCCTCCGGACCACCACGACGGCCACAACTGCGACGAGAAGCGCGATCACCAGGATTTCCATGGGAATCGACTACCCGGCACGGGGCGAAGCCTGCTGAGCACGGCCGTCGGATCTCGCCGTGTGGAAAGCTGCAGTCATGTCCGGAACTACGTTGACCCGCGCGCAGGTCGCGTCGATGATCGACCACACCCTCCTCAAGCCCGAAGCGTCCTCGCAGGACGTGCGGGCCCTCGTCGACGAAGCCGTCGAACTCGGCGTGTACGCGGTGTGCGTGTCGCCGTCGATGCTGCCCCTGCGGGCCGAGGGGGTCACGGTCGCGACGGTCGTCGGTTTCCCTTCCGGCAAGCACCATTCCCTCATCAAGGGCGCCGAGGCGCGACTCGCCGTCGACGAGGGCGCACGCGAGATCGACATGGTGATCGACGTGGGCGCAGCGGTGGCCGGCGACTACAACGCCGTCCTCGCCGACATCCTCACCGTGCGTGAAGCGATCGGTTTCGACCCTGTCCTCAAGGTCATCATCGAATCCGCGGTGCTCTCCGACGAGGCGATCGTCGAGGTGTGCCGCGCCGCGGAGAAGGCCGGGGCGAACTTCGTGAAGACCTCCACCGGTTTCCATCCCGCGGGTGGCGCCACCACCCACGCGGTCGCGCTCATGGCGGAGACGGTGGGCGGCAAGCTCGGCATCAAGGCGAGCGGCGGCATCCGCACCGCCGAGGACGCGGTCGCAATGATCGAGGCCGGAGCGACGCGACTCGGACTGTCCGGCAGCCGCGCGGTGCTGGACGGGCTGCAGAGCTGACGACAGCTCTCGACGGTCTGCCGGACCGGCCTCCTCGCTCACGACAGGAGGCCGCAGCTGCCCTCCTGCTGTTGCTGCTGCTGTCCCTGCGGGGCCTCCGGCAGCACGAAGCGGCCACCCTCGAGGCGGAGATCGATACCGCTGTCGGTGACGTTCACCTCGGTGGCCTGCATACCCAGCGGGTACTGCTGCAGACCCGAGGTCAGGATCTCCACGACGCCGTCGACGAGGGCCGTCGGGAGCCCGATGCCGAGGATCGTCGCGTCGGTCGTCTCGACCGTCACCACACCGCCGTTCACCACCGGTCGCGCGGTGAACTCCGCGAGACCCTGGCCGCCGACCGTGAACGTCAGGGTGCCCGCGTTCTCGTCGGCCATGACATCGGTGACGAGGCCGCCGACCGACTGGCTCTGCACGGTCGCGAGGATCCCGGAGGTGGGCCACGAGACGTCGGCACTCGAGCTGCCGATGGTGCCGGCGCCCTCGGCGGAGTCGCGCAGGTCGACGTCGTTGACCTCGGCGTGCACCTGCATCTGCTGGGCCGGACCGAAGGCGGTGTCGTCGCTGTCGAGAGCGACCGAGGGAACCTGCCGGTCGAGCAGCTGGAGCAACACCGGCTTCCAGCTCAGGTCGACGTCGACTCCCGTGCCGAGCTCGCTCTCGAAGGACTGGGCGAGGCAGGCCGTCGCGCGGTTGCGGACGTAGACCTCCGCGCCCACCAGGACTGCGACCAGCGCCGCGACGAGAACGACGGCGATCGTGACGGTGCGGTTGCGCTTCCGTTGCGTCATGGTCGCCGATTCTTCCGGACGACGCTGAGGATCGACTGAGCACACGGCCACAGGATGAGGAAAATATGTGAGGTGTACCACATTCTTCGGCTACGCTGGGCGCCATGACAGGGTGGACGGATTCAGGTTACGACGCAACCGGGCGGGCCGATGCCGACGACTCGCTGCGGCGCCTCGCCGCCACACAAGCCGGGTTCTTCACCGCACGCCAGGCCGTCGGTCACGGAATAGCAGCTCACGACTTCGCGGAACGCATCGAGGCGGGACTGTGGATCCGCGTCGAGACCGAACTGTTCCGCCTCAGCGACAGCCCACGGACGAAGTTCGACGAATTCGCCCAATGGTGCACCTGGTACGAGGGGGAAGCGGTCGTCTCGCACCAGAGCGCCGCCGACCTGCACGGCATGGGCCACCTGCAGCCCCGCTTCCTGCACCTGTCCACACCCGACCAGCGCACCGTGCCGAGCAACCGGCTCGCGCTGCATCACCGGACGCTGGCAGAGGAGGACTGCGAGGTCGTCGGGGCCTTCCGGATCACCACACCCGCCCGCACCGCGGTCGACCTCGCGGCCGGCGGCGTGTCCCAGGAAGTGCTCGACGAACTCGTCGGCGACGCGATCGCGCTCGGCCGGGTCGACTCCGACCAGCTGCACGCCGCCGTGGCGAACCAGCCGGCCGCGGTGGCCGACCGGATCGAGCTCGCGCTCCTCGCCGCGGGCTGACCGACCGGAGCGACGACGAACTCGGACAGACGGTCTCAGACCGCGACCAGCTCGGATGCGACGGATGCGCCGGCGGGCGCGACCGCGTCCCATGGCACCGTCAGCACGCAGTCACGCAGACGGCGGCGGGGCGGAGACACCGGGAAGCCCTGATCCCGCAGCAGCTCGAGCGTCGCCTTCCATCGGATCCGCGGCCCGAACGCCGCGTGCGGAGCGCTACTCGCCCACGCCCGGTCAGCCGCGCGGAGCAGCGCGTGGATCGGCTCGCCCGGGACGTTCCGGTGGATCAGCGCCTTCGGCAGCCGTTCGGCGACGTCGGACGGTCTCTCCACGTGGAACGGGCTCCACGCCAGGGTCAGCGAACGGGGACCGTGCTCGTCGAGGAGCACCCAGGCGCAGCGCCGGCCCAGCTCGTCGCACGTGCCGTCGATGAGCAGGCCGCCGGGAGCGAGACCGGAACGCAGGTGCGCCCACGCCGGTTCGACCGCCTCCTCCGGATACTGCCGGAGCACGTTGAAGGCCCGGACCAGGGTCGGGCGCAGGCCCGCGAGCTCGAAGCCGCCCCGGGCGAACTCGACACCGTCGCGGCCCGGGACCACACGGTCCGGATCGATCTCGAGACCGACCACGCGCAGATCGCTGCGGACCCGACGCAGGCGCGCGGCGAGTTCGAGGGTCGTCACCGGCATGGCGCCGTAACCCAGATCGACCACCAGCGGGTCGGTGGCGTGCGTCAACGCCCTCATGATGTGGGGGTCGTGCATCGCCCAGCGGTCGCTGCGGCGCAGCCTGTTGATGCCGGTGGTGCCGCGCGTGACGACACCGACGGGTCCTCGATTCCGCACGCGCTACCGACCGGCGAGCCAGTCGGCGGTGATGGCCGCTTCGGTGCGGAACACGTCGACGAGATTGGTGAGGATGAGTTCTTCGAGTTTGCCGCCGACGAACGGGATGTGCACCTTGGCCTCGGAGGTGGTGCGGAGCGTGGCGCCGTGGTCGTCGCCGAAGAGCTCCATCGTGCCCGTGAGGCTGCCCGGACCGCCGGGGATCGACGCCTGGTAGGTGCCGGTCGCGCCGTCGGTGAACGGCCCGTAGTTCTCCTTGCGCGTGATGACCATGTCCTTCTTGATCACCGTGCGGGCGATCTCCGGCAGGTCGGAACGCGGCAGGACGTGGTGCAACACCAGCGCGATGCCCGATTCGGAGACCGTGAACTCGCGGACGTGGTTCTCCGAGTACTTGCGCATCTCGGTCATCCGCGCTTCCCAGTGGGCGGGGTCGGCGAGAGCCTCGTACACCCGCTCCGGTGGATGAGGGAAGCGGGCGGAGTAGTCGATACGCCGTGCCACGACCGGCCAGGTTACCGCGCCGGACGGCCTGCCCGGAAATCGCGACCGTCCACGGGGGAGCCCCGCGGGGTGCGATCAGGCCGAGTGATCCCCGTTCAACCACTGCTCGGTGAAGGTGCGCTCCGCGTCGAACAGCTCGACGAGCTGCTCGACGATCATCCCCTCGATCTTGGAACCGAGGAACGGGATCTTCACCTCGACGGTGCCCTCGATGACGACGGACGAGCCCGCGCCGTCGGCGATGAGCGTCATCCCACCGGTGACCTCGCCGGGCATGCCGTCGACGTGGGCCGAGAACCTGCCCTCGGCGCGGCCGTCGGCGAGCGCTCCCCACGATTCGTGACGCCGGATGACGAGATCGCCCGGGCGGAGGCTCGTGACCATGCTCGGCAGGTGTTCGGCCGGGATGGCCTGATGGAGGTCGAGCTCGATCGTGCCGTCGCCGGTGTCGGCGCGTTCGACCGCCGCACCCGGGCCACCGACCTCACGCAGCCGGGTCTGCCAGTACTGCGGATCGACGAACGCCGCGTGGACCGCAGCAGGCGGGGACGAGTAGTTCGCAGTGTGGTCGATAGGGCTGCCCATACGGGGCACGCTACCGTTTGCTGGTGCTTGATCCACGTACCAGGGCCCGGCTCGTCGAAACGGGAGCCACGGTGTCCGAGCAGGTGTCGCTGTCGGAATTCACGACCCTCCGGCTCGGTGGCCCCGCCCGGTATCTCGTCGAATGCACGTCCACCGCGTCGTTGATCGAGGTCGTGCGCCTGCTCGACGAGCAGGAAGTGCAGCTGCTGCTCCTCGCGGGTGGCTCCAACCTCGTGATCGGCGACGACGGCTTCGACGGCGTGGTGGTGCGTGTCGCGACCACCGGTGTCGACCTCCGCGACGACCACGTCCGGGTGGACGCGGGAGCCGAATGGGACGCCGTCGTCGCGGCCACCGTGGAGGCCGGCCTCGGCGGCCTCGAATGCCTGTCGGGCATCCCCGGCTCCACGGGAGCGACGCCGGTGCAGAACGTCGGCGCGTACGGCGTCGAGGTGGGCTCGATCCTGCGTCGCGTCCGCCTGTTCGACCGCGCCACCGGCCAGGACTCGTGGGCCGGCCCCGAGGCACTCGGTCTCGGCTACCGGACCAGCATCCTCAAGCACACCGACGCAGCGGTCGTCCTCGAGGTGGAACTGGACGTGCGGAGCGACGGTTCGTCCGCACCCCTCGCATACCGGGAGCTCGCTGTCGCGCTGGGTGCGGAGGAGGGCGAGCGCCGGCCGGCGGCGCAGGTACGCCAGCACGTGCTCGCGTTGCGCCGCAGCAAGGGCATGGTGCTCGACGCCGACGACCATGACACCTGGAGCGCCGGATCGTTCTTCACGAATCCCGTCGTCCCCGACGACCGCCTGCCGCAGGTGCTCGCGGCCATCGCGGCGAAGGTGGGGGAGGACGTGCGCATCCCGCAGTTCCCCGCGGACGGCGGCACCAAACTGTCGGCCGGATGGCTCATCGAGCGGGCCGGTTTCGTGAAGGGTTTCCCCAGCGCCGACGCACCGGCGCGGTTGTCGACGAAGCACACGCTGGCGCTCACCAACAGGGGAGCGGCATCGGCCGCGGACCTCGTGGCGCTGGCGCGGACGGTGCGCGACGGCGTCGAGGACGCCTTCGGGGTCCGTCTGCATCCCGAACCCGTCACCGTGAACTGCGTGATCTGACGGACGGCCCGCCCGTCGTCCCCGGTCGAACACCCCGAAGGCGGTGGCGGGATCGAAGACCAGCTCCCACCCACCCACGGTGACCGTGACAGTACCGACGGGGGTGGGCGCGACCGCCTCGCCGCGCCCACCACCGCGGTGGGTCAGTCGGTGACGCGGTGGAACCGGCCGGCATTGGCCTGGTCGCGCGGCTTGACGATGATCTGGTCGAGGTTGACATGCGACGGCCGCGACGCGACGAAGCCGATGATGTCGGCGATGTCCTGGGCGACGAGCGGGGTGATGCCCTCGTACACCTTGTCGGCCCGATCCTTGTCGCCCTCGAAGCGCACCAGCGAGAACTCGGTCTCGACCGCGCCCGGCGCGACTTCGGTGAGGCGGACGGGCTGTCCGAGCAGTTCGCCGCGCAGCGTGCGGTGCAGCACGGCCTGCGCGTGCTTCGCCGAGGTGTAGCCGGCGCCGTTGTCGTAGGCCTCGAAGGCCGCGACCGAGGTGATGGTGACGATCAGGCCGTCGCCCGAGGCGATGAGCTTGGGGATCAGCGCCTTGGTGATGCGCATGGTGCCGATGACGTTGGTCTCCCACATCCAGCGCCAGTCGTCCTCGACGGCCTCGGCCACCGGTGCGAGTCCCTTGGCGCCACCGGCGTTGTTGACCAGCACGTCGACCCGCGGCAGCACCGTGGTGAAAGCGTCGACCGAATCCTCGTCGGTGACGTCGAGCTCGAGCGCGGTACCGCCGATCTCGTCGGCGAGCTTCTGCAGGCGGTCGAGGCGGCGTGCGCCCACCACGACGTGGAAGCCCTGTGCGGCGAGCGTGCGGGCGGTCGCCTCGCCGATTCCGGAGGAGGCTCCGGTGACGACGGCGACGCGGGAATCGGGAGAGATGCTCATGGGGGCAATCGTAGTGTCGGGCACCGGATGCCGCCGCACGTCCCGGCCTGCGAAGTCCTTTCCGTGCGGCTACCCTGCGGCGTATGACCACCACCCGCGGTCGATACAGTTCGGGCGAACAGACCCGGATCCGGCTCGTCGAAGCCGCTGAGCGACTCTTCGCCCGCAGTGGATACGACGGGGTCACCCTCGCCGACATCCGCAAGGCCGCCGGACAGCACAACTCGTCCGTGGTCGGTTACTACTTCGGCACCAAGGAGGGGTTGCTCGAGGCGGTCTTCTCCCACCGGTTGCCCGCCCTGAACTCCCAGCGGGAAGCGCTCCTCGCCGAGATGCTGCGGACGCGGGAGACCCTCTCGGTCCGCGACCTGCTGTGGGTGATCATCCGCCCCCTGGCCGGCACGCTCGGCCGCAACAACCACTACGTCGCCTTCCTCGACCGGCTGTCGAACCACGACCGGTTCGCCGAGTGCTTCCGCGTCACCGGACCGACGGGAACCGAGAGCGGCCGCCGGTCCGACACCGCGCTACGGACCCTGCTCGGGCCGTTGCCCGACGATATCGCCGGGCAGCGTCTGCGGCTGGTCTACTCCGGCACCGTCGGTGCGCTGGCGCGGTGTCACCGTGCAGGCGAATCACCCACCACGGCAGAACTCGCCGCGCTCGTCGACGCATGGGAGGCGTTGTTGCTCGCCCCGGTGTCGGCGGAGACCGCGCACGCACGCGGGGACGTGCAGGAAGATTTCCCACCGGATCGGTGAGGATTGGACACGACGCGGTTCGGGCGATAGTTTGAGCGACATGTCAGTCGGCCACGCCTCCGCACCGCGGGTCACCTATGTGACCGCCGCGCTGGGATCACGGCTGCCTCTGGCGCGCGAACTCTGTTGTCGCTGCTGCGGAAAGTAACTCCGCACCGATCCCGCCCTCGTTGTGCGGGTCCGTCTCCGATCATGTTCTCCACGTCGGGGTCTCGGTGCGTCGATCGTCTCCCGCCCGTTCTCCGGTCATCACGTCCGGATCAGCAGCCAAGGATCAGCGCCGTGTCGGTTCCCACTCTCTCGCCGTCCGTTTCCCTTCCCTCGCGGTCGTCCGCGCCCCGTCGCGCCGCCGGTTCCGCCGTCCGTGGATCCACGCGTGCGACGGTCGTCCGTCCCCGCACCTCCCGTGTGTCGAGCCCCGTCAGGATCGTTCCGCCGGACCTGCGTATCGCCGACGGCACCGGGGCGTCGGTCTTCCGTGTCGCCGCCAACCGCGGCCCCGTCTCGCGCGACGTGATCGCCAAGGTCACCGGTGCGAGCATCGCCACCGTCAATCGTCAGGTGTCGGCCCTGCTCTCGGCAGGTCTGCTGCGTGAGCGCGCCGACCTGACCGAACCCGGCGCGGTCGGCCGGCCGCGTGTTCCCGTCGAGGTCGACCACGAGCGGTACCTGACGGTCGGCATTCACATCGGTGCCGTCACCACCGGCATCGTCGCCAGCGACCTGCGCGGTCGCATCATCGGCGCCGTCGAGGTCCCCACGCCGACCGGCGACCAGGACGCCGCGCTCGCGTCGATCACCGCGAGCGCCAAGGCCTTCGTCGGGCGGTGGCACCGCCGCGCCCCGTTGTGGGTCGGCGTCGCACTCGGCGGGCGGGTGGACTCGAACACCGCCGTCGTCACGCACCCGCGACTCGGCTGGGTCGACGCCCGGGTCGGCGCGATCGTCGGTGGCGGTATGGGGCTTCCGGTCTCGGTGGCCGCGCACGTCGAGGCGATGGCCGCCTCCGAACTGCTCCTCACCCCCGATCGCGACGCCCCCGAGGCCAAGGGCACCGGCCTGTACTTCTACGTTCGTGAGACGGCCGGTGTGGCAATCACTTTCGAGGGCAAGGTGCACACCCCTGCCGGCGGTCCGGGTTCGGTGACGCATTTCCCCACCGGTTCGTCGACCCGGTGCTCGTGCGGCGGCACGGGTTGCCTCGAGGCGACGGTGAGCGATCGGGCGGTCGTGCAGCGCGCGGTGGCCGAGGGCATCCTCGCCGACGGCGACAACACCATTCAGTCGCTCTACCGCCTCGCGCGCGGCGGTTCCGAGGCCGCCCACGGTCTGCTCGTCGAGCGGGCCACCGTGCTCGGCCGCACCGTCGGAATGCTGCGCGACCTGTTCAATCCCGACCGTGTGATTCTCGGCGGACAGGCCTTCACCGAGTACCCGGCCGCGGTTCCGCACGTCGCCCGCGCGTTCGCCGCGTCGACCACCCTGCCGCGCAAGGACATCCGCATCACCGGCTTCGGCAACCGGGTGCAGGCCCACGCCGCGGGTGTCGTCTCGCTCAGCTCGTTGTTCTCGGATCCGATCGCGGCGATGAAGCGCACCGAACTCTGAGCGATCCCGTCGGNGCGGGGCGTCCGTCGCGTCCGCAGCGGCGCCCCGCCGGTCGAGTTCCGCCCGGGCCCGGTCCAGCCCGCCGTGTTCGAGTGCGGCCGAGTGCGATTCGTCGGCCCACACCAGTTTCCCGCGTTCGTGGACCGTCACGGTCATGCGACCGCCGAGATGTTCGATCGAACCGGCGACGTTCCGTCGTTCCGCGGGCACGGGGACCGGCAGGACGTGTGCCGCTCCGAGGGGTGAACTTCCCGAGATCTCCACGCTCCAGCGGGCATTGCGGCCGCGCAGGTGCCAGCTCTCGTCGGTGACCGTCGCCCGGACCGGGGATGTGACGGGATTGCCCAGCCGCACGATGCGCCCGTCGGGTAGTGCGACGACGACCGCCGTGACCTCCGTGTGCAGCGGACCCGAATGCACCTGCCCGCCTGCGAACGCCACACACGCCTGCGGGTCGGCGAATCCCTGCGCCTGACCCCACCACCACGACTCGGGGAAACCACCCTTGCCCCAGTTCTTCTCGCCGTAGACCTGGGCGCCGGTCAGATCCCACTTCTCGTCGCCGAGGATCGCGTGCCCTTCCACCCGGCCGCCGAGCAGCCAGGAATGCCAGTACTGGTTGAGACCGGGGACGGAATGGAACACGCTCGACGCGCCGAAGCGGCGTCGCGGCCAGAGCCACAGATCCGACAACCGGATGTCGAGACGGGCGTCGTCGCCGAGATCCATCCACACGCGTTCGCTGTCGCCGCAGAAGACGTCGCCGGCCGATGCGCCGAGCCGATCGGGATCGGAAGCGGCCACCGGATGCGCGGCGGTGCGCAGGAAACCCCCGGGATGGGCGGCCAGACCGAGCGTCGCCCAGTGCGAGCCGGGCCCTCCCGAGTCGTCCGCACGGTTTACGCCGCACAGAGCGATGACGACGCGGCCGGTTCCGGGCTGGGTGAAGCGCCAGAAGTAACCCTCCATCGCGACGCCGTGCGCGGCGAGAGGATTCCCGAAGGGCAGATCCGCTCCCGACGCGCGGTAGCGGGTCCACAGATTCCTCGGTGAGAGTTCCTTCGGTGAGAGCCGCCCGTGTCGTTCGTGCACCGCCATGCCCGCTCCGTTCCGTAGATCCGTCCTGTCCGTTCCCCGGATGTACCAAGCATGGCCGTTCCCGTCACGGAACGTGCGGAATGGGGCGGCGACGTCCGGAGGTCGGGAGGTACCTGCACCTCGCGTGGTCGGTCGGCCATAACGTTGACCGGACCGGATCGGACCGAAGAGAACGCGAGAAGTACGTGACAGGAGAGAAGGGCGGCTCGTACCGCGAGTTGTTCGCAGCGTCGGGGGCAGCCGCGTTCTGCCTGGCGGGATTCGTGGCGCGCCTGCCGATCGCGATGGTCGGGATCGGCATCGTCACGATGTTCTCCCAGCTCGAGGGGAACTACGCGGTCGGCGGCGCACTGTCCGCGGTGTTCGCGCTGTCGTACGCCGTGCTCACCCCGCTCGTCTCCCGCGCGGTCGACCGGTACGGCCAGCGACGGGTCCTGCCCACGGCGGCGGCCGTCAGTGCGGTCGCCACCCTCGCGATGCTCGCGGGCGTCCGGTTCGAGGTGCCCACGGTGTGGCTGTTCGTCTGCGGGATCCCGGCGGGACTCATGCCCACGATCGGCGCGATGGTGCGGGCGCGGTGGACACAGCTCTACGGCGGCACCCCGCGACTGCGCACCGCCTTCGCGCTCGAAGCGGTGGTCGACGAGGTGTGCTTCATCGTCGGCCCCGTCCTGTCGGTGGGCCTGAGCGTGGCAGTCTTCCCCGAGGCCGGCCCGCTGCTCGGCGCCGTCCTGCTGCTCGTCGGCACCCTCGCCCTCGCGGCGCTGCGCAGCACGGAGCCTCCCGTGCAACCGCACACCGACGACCGTGCGCGGACGAACATCCTGCGCATGCCCGTCCTCCTGTCGATCGTCGTGGTGATGGTCGCGATGGGTGTGGTCTTCGGGGTGATCGATGTCGCGGCCGTCGCGTTCACGGCCGAACAGAACTCTCCGGGATCGGCCACCTTCGCGCTCGCGCTGTTCGCGACGGGTTCGGCGACGAGCGGCCTGATCTTCGGTAGCCGGGTGGGATCGAGTGCTCCGACCCGCCAGTTGTTCGCCGCCACCGGCACTCTCGCGGTCCTGCTGTGCCCGTTGCTGCTCGCCGGTTCGGTGCCGATGCTCACGGTGCTGTACTTCGTTGCCGGATGCGCGATCTCACCCATCATGATCGTGGCGACATCGCTGACGCAGCAGATCGTGCCGCCCGACCGGCTCACCGAGAGCATCACCTGGACGGTCGCGGGTCTCGGCGTCGGCGTCGCCGCGGGTTCGGCGCTGGTGGGACAGGTCATCGACCGGACCGACGCCGGCACCGGATATCTCGTGGCGGTTGCCGCGGGCATCCTCGCGGTCACCTGTGCCGGCGGGATCCATGTGCGAGCACGGTTAGAGTGACGCGCATGGCAGTTCGTGAAGTGGCCGGTATCGACGGCACCTCCCTCGTCTATCGCGCATTCGGCTCCGAGACGGCACCGGTTCTGGTGTTGCTCCACGGGTGGGCGCAGTCGTCACAGTGCTGGGGCGACGGGGTTCTCGACGCACTCGCCCGCGACTTCCGGGTGGTCGCCGTCGACCTGCGCGGACACGGTTATTCGCAGGCCCCCGAGACCGGATACGCCGATCGCAGCCTGTGGGCCGGCGACCTCGCCGCGGTGCTCGCCGCCGAGAACGTCTCCGAGACGAACCCGGCGGTGCTGCTCGGCTGGTCGTACGGCGGCCTGGTGATCTGCGATTATCTCGCTGAACACGGCGCGGGAGCCGTCGCCGGCCTGGTTCTCGTGGGTGCCATCACGAGCATCGGCCGTGGCGAGAAGGGCGGACGCGTCGGTGCCTCGATGCGTGCCGCGATTCCCGCCGCGATGTCGGAGGACCCGAAGGAAGCGGTGCGCGCGCTCGGCTCCTTCGGCAACGCCCTCACCGGTCCCGTCGTCGAGGGCAGCGCTCTCCTCGAAGGCAAGGGTGCGGTGTCGCAGGCCTTGTTCGGCGCGAGCCTGTCCACCCCGCCGCGCGTCCGTGCGGCGCTGTTCGACCGGGCGGTGGGCAACGACGACCTGCTCGCCGGCCTGGACGTGCCGGTTCTCCTCCTGCACGGCGACGCCGACTCGGTCGTCGACGTCTCCGCGGCGCACCACGCGGCGTCGCTGCTGCGACGCGCCACGACCTCGATCTGGGAGGGCGTCGACCACGGTCCGTTCGTCGAAGATCCCCACCGATTCGTGTCGGAGGTCGGAGAGTTCGCTCGCACCGCGACGGCGGAGGCGGCGACACGCGAAGATCGGCAGCAGGGCAGTATGGAGGGGTGACGTCCCAGCCCAGCCGCCCGCACCGCGTGGCCGTGATCTCGGTCCACACCTCGCCGCTGGCGCAGCCCGGAACCGGGGACGCAGGCGGTATGAACGTGTACGTCCTGCAGACCGCCGTCGAGCTCGCGCGTCGCGGCGTCGAAGTCGAGATCTTCACCCGCGCGACCTCGTCGGCCGATCCGGCCGTCCAGCAGGCCGCGCCCGGGGTGCTCGTCCGCAACATCGAGGCCGGCCCCTTCGAAGGCCTCGACAAACACGACCTGCCGACGCAGCTGTGCGCTTTCGCTGCCGGCGTGCTGCGCGAGGAGGCACGGCACCCGCAGGGCTACTACGACCTGGTGCACTCGCACTACTGGTTGTCGGGGCAGGTCGGTTGGCTCGCCCGCGACCGCTGGGGTGTGCCGCTCGTGCACACCGCCCACACGCTCGCCGCGGTGAAGAACGCCTCGCTCGCCGAGGGCGACACCCCCGAACCCGCAGCCCGGCAGATCGGGGAACAGCAGGTCGTCGCGGAGTCCGACCGCCTGGTGGCCAACACCGCCGACGAAGCGGGGCAGCTCGAACGCATCTACGGGGCCGATCCCGCGAAGATCGACGTCGTCGCACCGGGCGCCGACCTGAACCGCTACCGGCCCGGCGACCGCGCGGCCGCCCGCGCCGAGCTCGGACTCGATCCGCGCGAGACCGTCGTGGCGTTCGTAGGCCGCATCCAGCCGCTCAAGGCTCCCGACGTGCTGCTCGAGGCCGCGGCGCGGGCCCTCGCCGACGACCCCGGCATGCCGCTGCGGGTCCTCGTCGTGGGAGGCCCGTCGGGAACGGGTCTCGAGCGCCCCGACGCGCTCATCGAACTCGCGTCCGCACTGGGTATCGCGTCGCGGGTCACCTTCCTCCCGCCGCAGCCGCCGGACCGTCTCGTCCAGGTCTACCGGGCTGCGGATCTCGTTGCGGTGCCGAGTTATTCGGAGTCCTTCGGTCTCGTCGCGATCGAGGCGCAGGCCTGCGGCACGCCCGTGCTGGCCGCGAACGTCGGTGGTCTCGGCGTCGCCGTGCGCGACGGGGAGACCGGCGTGCTCGTCGACGGGCACCGCATCGACGACTGGGCGACGGCGTTGCGGTCGCTCGTCGGCGATCCGGATCGTCTCGCCCGATTCGCGGCGACCGCGCCCGTGCATGCGGAGTCCTTCTCGTGGGAACACACCGCGGAAGGACTGCTCGACAGTTACCGACGGGCCGGGATGCGCCGCAACCGCGCCTTCGGTACCGGCGAGCACTCGCTGCGACGGCAGCGTGGAGTGTGGAAGTTGCGACGGACGAGGGGAGTCACGGCATGAGCGACCGGCTCATCGAACTGATCGAATCGACGCTGCGCGATCGCGAGCTCGAGTTCTCCGTCAAGGAGGGCGGGCACTTCGTCGTCGAGCTCCCGGGCGAGAAGAAGCTCAAGACGACCACGCTGCTCAGCGTCGGACAGCACGGTGTGCGGGTCGAGGCGTTCGTGTGCCGCAAGCCGGACGAGAACTTCGAATCGGTGTACCGCTACCTGTTGCGCCGCAACCGTCGCCTCTACGGCGTGGCGTACACGCTCGACAAGGTCGGCGACATCTATCTGGTGGGACGCATCGCCGCGCACGCGGTGACCCCCGAGGAGATCGACGCGGTCCTCGGGCAGGTCCTCGAGGCGGCGGACCACGACTTCAACATCATCCTCGGTATCGGGTTCATCACGTCCATCAAGCGCGAATGGGAGTGGCGGGTCTCGCGCGGCGAACCGTTGCGCAATCTCGAGCCGTTCCGTCACCTCATCGAGGAGGAGACCGGCACGCCGTTCGAGCCCGATGTGGACGACGACGAACCCGAGGATCGGCGCGAAGCGAACGGGTGACGGCGTTGCCGGACACCGTTATCTCGCCGTGAACATGTCCGGTTGGAGAGGTCTGCACGGCCGTATGGTGTGACCATCACCACAATCGAAATCCGCTGGAAACGTCCGGGAAACGGTGCGTTCCCGCGAAGCGACCTGGGGTTTTGTCGATCGCCGGTCCGGTTTCTCGCACAGCCGTACCGGAAAATCGACCCGTGACCTCGCCGTGATGAACCCTTACCGTCGATGTAGGCCCGATACCGACGGGCGTTACACACCGGCCCCGCAGCCGCTCGTTCCACCCCCGCGGGATTGTCGGATCCACAACCTGCCGAGGGGTGGAGCGAGAGAGCGACCGGGCGTGCGCGAGCACCGCACCGTGTCGCCGGCACCGACCGTCCAGCCCACATGTGGCGGACCCATTGCGTCGGGGGCCTCGCAAGCAGCCGGAAAGGATTCATCCACATGGCAAAGTTCACGATCAAGCGCGCCCTGGGCACCCTCGCTGCCTCCACTGCACTCGTTGCGACCCCGTTCGCTCTGGGTGCCGGTACCGCCAACGCCGCATCCGGCAACTGGGATGCCGTCGCACAGTGCGAGAGCGGTGGAAACTGGGCGATCAACACCGGTAACGGCTACTACGGCGGTCTGCAGTTCTCGCAGAGCACCTGGGAGGCCTACGGTGGCTCGGGAACCGCGAACAACGCCTCGCGCGAGGAGCAGATCCGCGTCGCCGAGAACGTCCTCGCCGGACAGGGCGTCGGTGCATGGCCGGTCTGCGGTCAGTACCTCTGACCGCAGCGCCCTCGGGCGTAGGGAGCGCAGCTCACACGACATCGTGAGCGCAGCTCCAGCAGCTTCCGAACCCCGCGTGCGATCCGTCGCACGCGGGGTTCGTGCTCTCCGGCAGGCGAACCGCGCCGGGAACGGTATCCTCGCAATCCTCACACAGCGCGTGTGACGGGCTTCACAACCGCTGCGGTAGTGTGGACTCGACCGAAAGTCGGCACGGCGTGCCAGCAGAATGCTCGGAGGATGAGTAATGAGTTTCCGCAGTCCCTTTCCCGACGTCGACATCCCGGCATCGAGTGTCTACGACTTCCTGTTCGGTTCGCTCGACGAGTCCGAGCTCGATCGACCCGCGCTCATCGACGGCGCGTCCGGCACCGTGACGGACTACCGCACGCTCGTGGCCCACATCGACGCCGTCGCCGGAGCGCTGGCCGCCCGGGGCATCGGTGTGGGGAAGGTCGTCGGGCTGCTCGCACCCAACGTGCCGGCCTTCGCCTCGGTCTTCCACGGCATCCTGAGGTCCGGCGCCACCGCGACCACGATCAACGCCCTCTACACAGCCGGGGAGATTTCGAAGCAACTCGACGACTCGGGGGCCGTGGCACTGTTCACGGTGTCCCCGTTCCTGCCGCAGGCGAAGGAGGCCGCCGCGGCCGCCGGGATCCCCGACGAGTTGCTCTTCGTGCTCGACGGCGCCGAGGGCCATCCGTCCCTGCGCGACGTGCTCACCGAGGGTTCACCGGCTCCCGCCGTCGAGTTCGATCCGGCCACCCACCTCGCGGTACTGCCGTACTCCTCGGGCACGACCGGCCGGCCCAAGGGCGTGATGCTCACGCACCGCAATCTCGTCGCGAACGTCTGCCAGATCACCCCGCGGATGGGTATCGCCGCCGACGACCGCGTGCTCGCACTGCTGCCGTTCTTCCACATCTACGGCATGACGGTGCTGCTGAACGCCGCGCTGTACAACCGCGCGTCGCTGGTGACGATGCCGAAGTTCGACCTCGTCGACTTCCTCACCTACATCTCGGAACACAAGTGCACGTACGTGTTCATCGCGCCGCCGGTCGCTGTCGCGCTCGCCAAGCACCCCCTCGTCGACCAGTACGATCTGTCGAGCGTGCACACGGTCTTCTCCGGTGCTGCACCGCTCGACAAGGAACTCGCCGGATCGGTCGCGAAGCGCTTGGGCTGCAACGTCCGGCAGGGATACGGCATGTCGGAGATGTCTCCCGTGTCGCACGCAATTCCCTTCGAGGACAACGAGACCGAACTCGATTCGGTGGGACCGACGATCGCGAACATGGAATGCAAGATCGTCGATCCCGCCACCGGCGAGGAAGTCGAATATCCCACCGGCGACGGCGTTTCGGCGCCCGGCGAACTGTGGTGCAAGGGACCGAACGTCATGGTCGGTTATCTCGGCAATCCCGAGGCCACGGCCGACACCCTCGACGAGGACGGCTTCCTCCACACCGGCGACATCGCCACGGTCGACGGGAAGGGTGCCGTCCGGATCGTCGACAGGCTCAAGGAACTCATCAAGTACAAGGGCTACCAGGTGCCGCCGGCCGAGCTCGAGGCTCTGCTGCTCACGCACCCGCAGATCGCCGACGCCGCGGTGATCGGCGTCCGTGACGCCGAGGGCGAGGAGGTTCCGAAGGCCTTCGTCGTCCGGCAGCCGGATTCGACGATCGACGAGGACGAGGTCATCGACTTCGTGGCCGCGCGGGTCGCGCCGCACAAGAAGGTCCGCCAGGTCGAGTTCATCGACACGGTGCCGAAATCCTCTGCGGGCAAGATTCTTCGGAAGGATCTGCGCGCCCTGAACGCCTGACGGGCGCACCGGCGACGTGTGGATCCCCGGGAGATCGTGTGTCTCCCGGGGATGCCGCTGTCCGGCCCCTGCTACGGAACCGCCGGGCCTCGACCTCTCGGGCCGTGGAGGACCCTGCCCGATCAGGCGAGCATGTGTGGTTGTCCCGCTCGGTACCGGTCGGCGTTGATGCGCCGCAAGGGTTCCAGTTCGGGCGGTTCGTGCAACTTGTACAGTGCCGGCGGTNGGCGGGGGAGCCCGCAGTCTGGAGCAACGCACCCACCGCCGCCCGCGCCGATTCGTTCGCGCTCTCCATCGTCGCGAGGTCGATGTCGTTGCGGACGTAGTCGCCCGCGAGGAACAGGTTCGGGATCGCGGTGTGTGCCTCGGGCCGGTTCGCGAGCGACCCCGCGGTGTTGATGAGCAGCGGGTGTCGTTGGTGACGCCACCGGCTCCCCACTTCACGCCGGGATCGAGGAACCACGAGGCGATGTCGTTCTCGTCGATCGCGCCCGTCCCGTCCTCGAGGCAGGCCGACATCTGCGCCCACACCTCGCGGGCGATCTCCTCCGGCGTGCACTGCCTGGCGGTTCTGCCGTAGAGGATGCCGGGGGTGTCCCAGTCGGAGATGTCCACCGACAGGCAGTCGTGCGCCGAACCGTCGCCGTACCGTTGAGGGAAGTCGCCGCGCCACAGCGAGACGGCGCGTTCGGCCGGCATCGCCGCGACGAGCTGTCGCGTCAGTGCGGAGACGAGCTGTCGCGTCAGTGCGGAGATGAGCTGTCGCGTCAGTGCGGAGACGAGCTGTCGCGTCAGTGCGGAGACGAGGATCTCGCGGTATCCCTTCGACTTGCCGTCGGCCTCGAGGGTCTGCGCCCACGTCTCGTGTTCCCACTGGCCGTCGCGACGTTCGAGGCTGCTGGTGAGGAACATGACGAGTTTGCGCATGAAGACCGCGAGCTCGTGCGGTGGGATCGAGCCGCCGAGGGAGAAGGCCGCCGTCAGGCTCTCCTGCAGACTCAGCGGGTCGTAGATATCGAAGCGCAACGGTGCGATGGAGGCCGGGGCGGTGAGGTCGGGCGCGCCGGGGATCGCCATCCGGAAGCCGTGTCCCGCAACGAGTTTGTCGAACACGCCGTTCGGGTTTCCGGGGAACGGGATCCGTCGCATCGTGTCGGGGATGTGCTGGTAGAAGCCGGGGAAGAAGCGGAAGCCGTGTTCANCGGCCGCCTGCCGCGGTGCCGGGGGAGGGGGTGCTGCGCGCCTTGCCGCCGAGCGCGGTCGGCTCGAAGACGGTGACCTCGAAGCCGCGTTCGATCAACTCGTGCGCGGCGGCCGGTCCGGCCATCCCGCCGCCGAGGATCGCGACCCGGCGTCCGCCGGAGTGCACCGCCGGTGCGCGGCGGCTCGGCTGTGCGCCCGCCGTGACCGGCAGGGCTGCGGCCCCGAGCGCGCCGAGGGCGGTGAGGACGGTGCGGCGGGACATGCGTCCGTCGGGCTGCGGACCCCGGTGTGGCTGCGGACCCCGGTGTGACATCGAATCCCGTGTGTGTCGGTGACGACGAACTGTGTTGCGCGGCGCCGACTCCCGCGTTCCTGGCAACGTACATTGTCAGATATGGCCCACGATCGGGGGCGCCCGTGGCGAAATCCCCATCCGTGCATGTCAGGATTGGGTCATGACTATCGGAACACTTGTTCTGCTCCGCCACGGCGAGAGCGAATGGAATGCGATGAACCTGTTCACCGGCTGGGTGGACGTGCATCTGACCGACAAGGGGATCGCCGAGGGCAAGCGGGCCGGTGCCCTCCTCGCCGAGCACAATGTGCTTCCCGACGTCTCCTACACCTCCCTGCTGCGCCGCGCGATCAGCACCGCCAACTTCGCGCTCGACGCCGCCGACCGGCACTGGATCCCCGTCATCCGCGACTGGCGTCTCAACGAACGCCACTACGGCGCGCTCCAGGGCAAGAACAAGTCCGAGATCAAGGACGAGTTCGGCGAGGAGCAGTTCATGCTGTGGCGTCGCAGCTACGACACCCCGCCGCCGCCGATCGAGCCGGGTTCGAAGTACAGCCAGGACGCCGACCCGCGCTACGCCGACGTCGACGAGGTTCCCCTCACGGAGTGCCTGAAGGACGTCGTCGCCCGTTTGATCCCGTACTGGGAGTCGACGATCTCCCAGGACCTGCTCGCGGGCAAGACCGTGCTCGTCACCGCGCACGGCAACTCGTTGCGCGCGCTCGTCAAGCACCTCGACGGGATCTCCGACGACGACATCGCGGGCCTGAACATTCCGACGGGCATCCCGCTGCGCTACGACCTCGACGAGAACCTGCGCCCGCTGAACCCGGGTGGCACCTATCTCGACCCCGAGGCCGCAGCTGCCGGTGCGGCGGCGGTCGCGAACCAGGGCGCCAAGTAGCAGCCTCACGGAAGCGAGATCCGACCCCGTTGCCGTTCGGTGACGGGGTCGGTTCGTTCGTGCAGGTCCGTCGCAGAGTGGTCCGTTCTGGGCGAACAAAGGGTGAACAACACTCCAACATCCGAAAAATGGGGTGTGACGTGCGGGAAATGCCGTCGACCCGCTGTCCGGTGGGGTACCGGTGTCATTACGATTCGAAGTGTGAGTGTTACGCAGGCCGTGTTGCTGGCCGTGGTCGCAGCGGTCCTCGGCGGGATCGTCACCGTCGCCGCCGGGAGGCTGGTGCAGCGCCGGGCCCACGGTAGCGACCAAGCCGACCTCACGATGTTCGACGTGCTCGACCGGGTCGTGCACGGGGCGTCGACCGGTATCGCGGTGGTCGACAAGTTCCACGACGTCGTCCTGTCGAACCCGCGCGCCGAGGAACTCGGCCTCGTCCGCAACCGGCAGATCGACGACCGGGCCTGGGCGGCCGCCTGCCAGGTGCTCGAGAAGAGGAAGCCGATCGAACTCGACCTGGGCGCGAAGGCATTGCTCGGCCGCGAGCCCGTCGCGGTGCGCTGCACAGTCCGGCTGCTGCTCGACCAGGATCCGCGCTTCGTCGTGCTCTACGCCTTCGACGACTCCGAGCACGTCCGCATGGAGGCCACCCGGCGCGATTTCGTGGCCAACATCAGCCACGAACTGAAGACCCCCGTCGGCGCGATGGCGTTGCTCGCGGAGGCGCTGCTCGAATCCGTCGACGATCCCGAGACCGTCCGCCACTTCGGCGAACGGGTCCAACGCGAGGCGACGCGCCTCGGCAACATGGTGACCGAACTGATCGCCCTCTCGAAGCTCCAGGGTGCCGAGAAACTGCCCGATCTCGAGGTCGTGGACGTCGACGACGTCGTCGACGAGGCTCTCGACCGCACGCGCCTGACCGCCGAGAACGCCTCGATCACCATCAGCACCGACCGGCCGAGCGGTCTCGAGATCCTCGGCGACCGAACGCTGCTCGTCAGCGCCCTCACCAACCTCATCGAGAACGCGATCGCCTACTCCCCGGCCGGCTCACCGGTGACCATCAGCAGGTCGCTGCGCGACGGCAAGGTCGCTATGGCCGTCACCGACCGGGGGATCGGTATCGCCAAGGAGGACCAGGAGCGGGTCTTCGAGCGCTTCTTCCGCGTCGACAAGGCCCGGTCGCGGGCCACCGGAGGCACCGGCCTCGGGCTGGCCATCGTCAAGCACGTCGCTGCGAACCATCACGGCGAGATCACCCTGTGGAGCAAGCCCGGTACCGGCTCCACCTTCACCCTCCTCGTCCCGGCCCACGTCGAGGACGCCGAGGACGACGAGAACCACACCGCCGACCGCACCGAGAAGGTGGTCGGATCGTGACGCAGACCCCACCCGGGTTCCCGGGCGGACGGATATCGAGAAACAGACGGAGGACCAGCTCGTGACGCGTGTGCTGATCGTCGAGGACGAGGAATCGTTGGCGGATCCGCTCGCCTTCCTGCTGCGGAAGGAGGGGTTCGAGACGACCATCGCCGGCGACGGCCCCTCGGCCCTCGCCGAGTTCGACCGGGAGGGCGCCGACATCGTCCTGCTCGACCTGATGCTCCCCGGGATGAGCGGCACCGACGTGTGCAAGCAGTTGCGGACCCGCTCGGGTGTGCCGGTCATCATGGTCACCGCTCGCGACAGCGAGATCGACAAGGTCGTCGGGCTCGAACTCGGCGCCGACGACTACGTCACCAAACCGTACTCGGCGCGTGAACTCATCGCCCGGATCCGTGCGGTCCTGCGGCGCGGGGCCGACACCGAGAGCGAGGTAGCGGCGGACGACGGACTGCTCGAGGCCGGACCCGTGCGGATGGACGTCGACCGTCACGTCGTACACGTCAACGGTGAGCCGGTTGCCATGCCGCTCAAGGAATTCGACCTGCTCGAATATCTCCTGCGGAACTCCGGGCGGGTGCTCACCCGCGGACAGCTCATCGACCGGGTGTGGGGCGCCGACTACGTCGGCGACACCAAGACCCTCGACGTCCACGTCAAGCGTCTGCGCTCGAAGATCGAGGAGGATCCGGCCAAGCCGCGTCACCTCGTGACGGTGCGCGGTCTGGGTTACAAGCTCGAGGCCTGATCGGAGCCGGCATCGGAGCCCGCCTGTGCTGCCGACGTCGCGGGATGGATCGCGATCAGACCCAGTCCCTGGCGTCGCCGGCACAGGCGCGCGAGCTCGTCGTAGGCCGCCGCACCGAGGAGTTCGGTGAGCTCGGGGGCGTACGACTGCCAGACCGGACGCTCGCCGACGTGCGCGTCGGGAGAGCCCGAGCAGTACCAGTCGAGGTCGTGCCCACCCTCACCCCAGCCGCGTCGGTCGTACTCGGTGATGACCGTGCGCAGGATCTCGGTGCCGTCGGGACGCTCGACCCAGTCCTGGGTGCGGCGGATCGGGAGCTGCCAGCACACGTCCGGCTTCATCTCGAGCGGTTCGATGCCGCGTCGCAACGCCATGGTGTGGAGGGCACAGCCCTGGCCGCCCTCGAATCCGGGACGGTTCAGGAAGATGCACGCACCCTTGTAGCGGCGGGTGCGCAGGGCGGGCTCGTCGTCGATCTCGTCCTCTTCGAGGTAGCCCTTCTTGCCCAGGCCCTTGTCCATGAACTGCCAATCGGCCGGCGTGAGGTGTTTCACTGCCTTCGCCAGCTTCTGGCGATCGTCGTCGTCGGACAGGAACGCACCGTGCGAGCAGCACCCGTCGTCGGGTCGCTCGGCGATGATGCCCTGGCACGCCGGAGTGCCGAACACGCAGGTCCACCGCGAGAGCAGCCATGTCATGTCTGCGGCGATGACGTGTTCGTCGTTGTCGGGGTCGGTGAACTCCACCCATTCCCGAGGAAAGTCGAGAGGGACTTCCGGGGCCGGGTCGAGTTTGTGTGGGGCATGGGACATACCTGCTGTCACAGGTCCCGACGGTAGACCCAGTACCGTATTGATGTGCGCTTAGGGGTACTCGACGTCGGAAGCAACACCGTTCACCTGTTGGTGGTGGACGCCCATCGTGGTGGGCACCCCACGCCGATGAGTTCGACGAAGGCCACGCTGCGGCTGTCCGAGAACATGGACGACAACGGCGACATCACCTCCAACGGCGCCGATCAGCTCGTCGAGACCGCCGCCGAATTCGCCAGCATCGCCCGCACCTCGGGATGCGGCGAGCTCATGGCGTTCGCGACGTCCGCGGTGCGCGACGCCGGCAACTCCGAGGCCGTCCTCGAGCGGGTGCGCCGGGAGGCCGGGGTGTCGCTGGACGTGCTCTCCGGCGAGGACGAGGCGCGGCTGACCTTCCTCGCGGTGCGCCGCTGGTACGGCTGGAGCGCCGGAAACATCCTCGACCTCGACATCGGCGGTGGTTCGCTCGAGCTCACCTTCGGTGGCGACGAGGACCCCGAGATCGCCTACTCGCTCCAGCTCGGTGCGGGACGGCTCACCCGCGACTGGTTCCGTGAGGACCCGCCCGGCAAGCGCCGGATCTCGGCGCTGCGCGACTGGCTCGACGCCGAACTCGCCGAGCCGGCGAAGGCCATACGCAACGCGGGCGACCCCGACCTGTGTGTGGGCACCTCCAAGACCTTCCGGACCCTCGCCCGCCTGACCGGCGCGGCCCCCTCGTCCGCCGGCCTGCGGGTACAACGGACCCTGACGGCCAGCGGACTGCGCCAGCTCATCGCATTCATCTCCCGGATGACCACGGCCGACCGCGCAGAACTCGAAGGCGTCAGCTCGGACCGGTCCGAGCAACTCGTCGCCGGCGCCCTCGTCGCGGAGGCGAGCATGCGTGCCCTCGGAGTGGAGACGCTGCAGATCTGCCCGTGGGCGTTGCGCGAAGGCCTGATTCTTCGGAAGCTCGATACGGATATGGGTGGCGAACTGGTGGTGGCAACCGGATGAGCGAGAATCGCAGCAACGACACGGGGCAGATCTCCGTGGCCGAGCTGTTGGCGCGTAACGGCCAGAAGGTGGGAACACGGGCCGGGGGACGACGCCGACGAGGTGCGAGCGGCGGCATCTCCGTCGCCGAACTGACGGGCGAGATCCCGATCACCCGCGCAGACAGCAAGGTCGAGCGGAATACCCCGACCGATGCGGAAAGCGCTGCCGGGCAGGCGGATGCGTCGTCCTCGACGGCTGCTGTCGAGGCGGAGACCCCGCCGAAGGCCGTCCCGGCGCCACGCAAGGTCGAGACCCCGAAGTTGGAGACGCCGAAGGCGGCGACCTTCGCGCTGTCCGACATCGAGAAGACCACCGTGACCCCGCGGGTTGCCGTCGAGACGAAGACGCCGCCGGTGAAGACCGGAACGAGCACGCCTGCCGTCACGAAGACGCCGCCTGCCGCGAAAACACCACCCACTGCGAAGGCGCCGTCCGGCCCGGCGGCGAAGGTGCCTGCAGCCGCGGATGAAGTGCCGAAGACGGACACGGTGTCGAAGACGGACACGGTGTCGAAGACGGCCGCATCGACGAAGGCAGCGTCCAAGGCGGCGCCGCCCAAGATCGAGTCGCCGACCGAGGTCATCCGTCCCGAGGCGCTTCCCCGGCGCGCGCGGGCGCATCTCGGAGCGGCAGCGCCCGGCTCGCAGTCCGGTGAAGGAGCAGCGGTCGCCGACAAGAAGGCGGACAAGAAGTCCGAGAAGGCGAGCGTCCCGGCGGTGTCGGTGCGCAAGGCCGACGTCGCCGAACCGCGACTACTGTCCGGCCCCGCCAGCGACCTGCAGGGCACCGGTTCCGACGCCGACGACTCGACCGACACCATCGGTGCTGCGGGTGCCGCGCCCGACGCTTCGGAGGGAGTGGCATCGTCGCGGTCGCGGAAGTCCCGCGGCAAGGGTGGGAAGGCGACGTCCGACGCCGCCGACGACTCGGCACGGAAGAGTGCGGACGACGAGTCCGCCGACGCGGAGCAGGGCAGTGGCCTCAAGCAATGGGCGTTACTGATCGGCGAGAGCGTCGCCGCGATCGTCGCGGGCGGATTGCTCTTCAAGGGCTTCGAGCGGTTGTGGGACCTCATGCCGTGGGTCGCCTTCGCGCTCGCGCTGCTGGTGATCGTGGGCCTGGTCGCGCTGGTGCGTGTCCTGCGGCGCACCGACGACATCACGAGTCAGCTCATCGCGCTCGCGGTGGGAGCATTCGTGGCCTTCGGGCCGCTGTTGTTCCTGCTGCCCGGGTGAGCCGATGCCGACCGCGCAGGGAATCCGGGTAGGGCTGTCCACCGCTTCGGTCTATCCGGAGAACACCGAAGCGGCGTTCCGCTTCGCGGCCGATCTCGGTTTCGACGGGGTCGAGCTGATGGTGTGGGCCGAACCGGTGAGCCAGGACCCCACCTCGGTGGAGCGTCTGGTCCGCGAGTACGGCGTGCCGGTGCTCGCCGTGCACGTGCCGTGTCTGCTGATCTCGCAGCGCGTGTGGGGATCCGATCCCGCCGCCAAGCTCGACCGTTCGGTGCGTGTCGCCGAGATCCTCGGTGCGGAGACCGTCGTGGTCCATCCGCCCTTCCGGTGGCAGCGTCGCTATGCGGAGGGATTCTCCGACCAGGTCGCGGCGCTCGAGGCCGACAGCCACGTGGTGCTCGCGGTCGAGAACATGTACCCGATGAGGGCCGACGTCGTCTTCGGCGGTCGTGATCGCGGCGCCGAACGTCTGCGCCGGCGCGGTCCCGGCCGCGCGGTCTCGGCCTACAGCCC
The DNA here is from genome assembly GCF_000801125.1 of Rhodococcus sp. Chr-9. Taxonomy (NCBI): domain Bacteria; kingdom Bacillati; phylum Actinomycetota; class Actinomycetes; order Mycobacteriales; family Nocardiaceae; genus Rhodococcus; species Rhodococcus sp. Chr-9. The sequence goes on along the minus strand of NZ_JTIZ01000089.1, from coordinate 132,892 downwards.
GTCGCTCGACCCCACCGACACCGGTTTCGCGCACTACACGCTCGACCTGTCGCACACCGCGACCGCGGGGGCCGACGCCCTCGCGCTCGCGGAACGGATGGGGGAGGGGCTCGCCCACCTCCATCTCGCCGACGGCCGGGGCTCCTCGCTCGACGAACACCTCGTCCCGGGAACGGGCACGCAGCCGTGTGCGGACGTGTGCCGCCGGCTCGCCGCGAGCGACTTCGGCGGGCACGTGGTGCTCGAGATCAGCACCCAGAGCGCACGGACGCGTGCGGAGCGCGCCGGGATGCTGGCGCGTTCGCTGGCCTTCGCGCGCACGCACCTGGATCGCTCGGCGACGCGCGCGATCACCGCCGGCCCCGAGAGTCCCCGGCACACGGACATCGCGCGCGTCCCCGCCTCAGAGGGCAGCGATTCCGGCGGCGAGCACGGCGACGCCTGAGATCAGCACGCCCGCGGTGAGGGAGACGGCGCCGAGCCGGACCGCCGCGAACATCCGGCCGGGCCGCGTCGGATCGGGCCCGAGCACCGACAGGAAGAAGCCTGCCGGGATCAGGATCGCGGCGACGAGCACGGCGATGGCGCCGGCCGCCGACCAACCGGGTGATGCGCCCACGACGTGCGTGAGAACGGCGATGAGCAACCCGAGGGTGACGAGTACTCCAGCGTGGGCGTGACCGGCACGGAAGAACGTCTTCTGCAGGTCGTTGGTGGGTACGCCGCCCGCGGCGACGCGTAGCAGGAAGGTGCCTCCGAAGGCGATGCCTGCGACGGTGAGCACGGTGCTCCCGAGAACGATGGTCACGAGCGGACGCATGAGGGCCTCCTCGGCCGGTACTCCGTGACTGGATACTACAACTATCCAATACTGGATAGTTGTAGTATCCGGTGTCGAGGAGCGGAGGTGATCGGTGCGTATCTCGGAACTCGCCGAGCGTTGCGGCATACCGCTGCCGACGGTGAAGTACTACCTGCGCGAGGGGCTGCTCATGCCGGGCGTGGCGACGAGCGTCACCTCGGCGACCTACGACGACCGGCACGTGAGGCGCATGGGTCTGGTCCGGTCACTCGCCGCGCAGGGTCTGCCCCTCGAGAAGATCAAGACCGTCGTGGATCTCGTCGACAATCCCCGCGACGACCTCTTCGTCGAACTCGGCCACGCCATCGCCGCGCTGCCACCCTACGTCGAGGACTCGGCCGGTCCCGGCTATCCCCGCGCCCGCCACCTGCTCGAACGCCTCGGCCAGATCTACGACCCACGGTTCGCGGCCGTGGCGCAACTCGAACACGCGCTCGCGGCACTCGAAGCCGCCGGCCTGCGGATGGACGACCGCCGGATCGACGCCTACGGCCGTCACGTCCGCGCCATCGCCGAACTCGACCTCGAACTGCTGCCGACGCACTCCCGGGAAGCCACCGTGGAAGCGGCCGTGCTCGGGACCGCCCTGTACGAACCGGTTCTCACGGCCATGCGCCGGTTGGCCCACCAGCATCTCGCCGCCCGCATGTTCGGGTCCGGTGGACCCCCCACGACCGGCGCCGATCCGGCCCCGAACGACGACCAGGAGCAGCAGTGACCCTCACCGACCAGCCCTTCCTCGACCTGACCTCGGTCACCCGGGTGCCGGGAGAGCACCCGGATGGCACGGCGGCCTGGCAGGCGCACATCGATCCGGTGTGGACCATCGGGCCCAAGGTGCACGGCGGATGCATGCTCGCGGTCTGCGCGTCCGCGGCGCGCAGGTCGGTGCTCGACGCCGGCGTCGACCCGCTCACCCAGCCCCTCGCCGTGAGTGCCTCGTTCGTCGCCGCGCCCGACCCCGGCGACGTCGAACTCACCACCGTCCTACGCAAGCAGGGCAAGCAGATCGCCCTTGTGGACATCGAACTGTCCCAGGCCGGGCGTGTGGCGGTGCGGGCGAGTGTCACCCTCGGTACGCCGGATACCGAGGAGCCCTTCCACACGGTGCCGCACCGCGCGACCACCATGCCCGCCGACCCGCCGGCCGAGTCGGTGCTCGTCACCCCCGAGCACCCCATGGGGCAGATCGTGAAGTTCGCCGCCACCTCCCGCCTCCGGATCGACTCCGCCACCGCGCGTTTCCTCGACGGGCAGCAGGGCGAACCGCTCGTGTCGATGTGGACGCGGCCGTCGCCGGGCGACGAGGCCGACGTCGACACCTCGGTGCTGTTCGCGCTCATGTGCGGCGACGTGTCGGCTCCCGTCGCGATGAACCTCGGCCGTTTCGGCTGGGCGCCGACGGTGCAACTCACCGCCTATCTGCGGCGGGTTCCGGCTCCGGGATGGCTGCGGGTCATCGCCGAGAGCAGCGTGCTCGGCAGCACCTGGTTCGAGGAGGACCACACCGTCGTCGACTCGACCGGCCAGGTGGTCGTGCAATCGCGTCAGCTGGCCATGATGCCGCGCTGATAGGCCCGAACGCGGCAGGTCCCGACAGGCGGTGACCGTGGTGTAGGCCGCCCGGACGGTCGTGGCAGGCTGTCCCCATGACGAGAATCGCAGTGATCGGTGGCGGCAGGATCGGCGAGGCGCTGATCTCGGGTCTGCTGAAGAACGGCTTCGCGACCAAGGATCTCGTGGTCGCCGAGAAGTTCGAGGAACGGCGTGAGGAATTGTCCCGGGCCTACTCGATCCGGGTCACCGACAGCACCTCCGACGCCGCGGAAGGCGCCGACGTGGTGGTCGTGGCCGTCAAGCCCAACGACGTGGACGTCGTCGTCACCGCCCTCGCGGCGGTCGACGCCGGGAACGACGACGAGCAGATCCTGGTGTCGCTTGCCGCGGGCATCCCGACGGTCCGCTACGAGACCAAGCTCCCGGCCGGCTTCCCCGTCGTGCGCGTGATGCCGAACACCCCGATGCTCGTCGGGGAGGGCGCGAGCGTGCTGTCCGCCGGTCGGTACGTCAAGCAGCAGCATCTCGACACGGTCCGCGAGATCCTCGCGAGCGTGGGAACGGTCTCGGTGGTCCCGGAGGCGCAGATCGACGCGGTCACCGCGGTTTCCGGATCCGGGCCCGCATATTTCTTTCTCGTCGCGGAGGCGATGATCGACGCCGGTGTCTCGCTCGGCCTGACGCGGGCGGTGGCCACCGATCTGGTGGTGCAGACGATGACCGGCTCGGCCGCGATGCTCACGCGCTCGGGGGACAACGCTGCCGACCTGCGCGCCGCGGTCACCTCGCCGGGTGGCACCACGGCGGCCGCGATCCGCGAACTCGAGCGTGGAGGCCTGCGTACGGCCTTCTACGAGGCGCTCGACGCTGCGAAGCGCCGTTCCGCGCAACTCGGGGCGGCATCGGATCAGCCGTCGCCTGCGGCCCGCGAGGGGCTCTCCGGGACGGCCTGACAGGGCATCCACCCGAGGCACTGACAGGTGTCACTGCGGAACGCTGACAGACGTCACCGTAGGGCGTAGCGTGGCGACGAACAGCCGCCCGCCGGAAATTCCCCAGCCGCATCGTCGCACAGGAACCATTCGTCACGCTAAGCTCGAATCAGCACGTGCGTGTCTGTTCCGCCGGAGGGGAAGCCGGCGGCGCGGGCGTGCCGGAGGTGTGTAATGGTTTCAGGAAACACGCCGTCGAAGGGTCAACCTCAAGACGGACAGTCGGTTCTCGCCGGTACCCAGTTCCTGACGGTTGCCGAAGTGGCAGCTCTCATGCGGGTGTCGAAGATGACCGTGTACAGGCTGGTGCACAGTGGCGAACTACCCGCAGTGCGTGTGGGACGCTCGTTCCGCGTGCATGCGAAGGCCGTCCACGACTACCTCGAGACGTCGTACTTCGACGTCGGATAGAGGTCGGACAGGGACGATCGGCGCATCGTCGGGGACGACGGTACGACGAACGGATCCGGTGCGCGAGGGAAGTCGCGTTCCGGGACGGACCTCGGTTTCACGCCGGGTGGGCCGCCCCGGTAGGATTGCTTGTCGTCGTACCGGCCAGCCGGTGTCGTGAGGCGCTGTTACTCGTCGCCACGAGGCCCAGCGTCGACATACATCAGGCGTACGTCACCGGCGTGCGCAGGAACGCTACAAGGAACGTGAGGGATGCCCACATGGGATCTGTGATCAAGAAGCGCCGTAAGCGCATGTCGAAGAAGAAGCACCGCAAGCTGCTCCGCCGCACCCGAGTGCAGCGTCGTAAACTCGGCAAGTAAGCCCTGCGCCTATCCGATGCCCGTCACCTTCCATGGTGGCGGGCATCGTTCGTCTGTGCATCCCGGTACACGAAAGTTCACCCACGAGTCGTGCGATGGCGGCGAAGTGGCCGTATTGTGGGACGGCATACCGCGTCGGGGCGAATGTGACCGATGACGCGTGTGGGGCAGCAGGGGGTTTCACGAGTGGTTTCGCAGGGGCACGAAGTGGCACGTCCACGAGTCGTGCTGGTCACCGGAGCAAGTCGGTTCCTGGGTGGTTTCCTCGTCACCAGGCTCGCCCAGAATCCCGACATCGAGCGGGTGATCGGCGTCGACACCCAGTCGCCGTCGAAGGACATGCTCCGGCGCATGGGGCGGGCCGAGTTCGTGCTCGCCGACATCCGCAACCCACTCATCGGCAAGATCATCCGCAACATGGACGTCGACACTGTCGTCCACGCGTCCGCCGTCACGAAGGCCCCGAAGTCCGGGAGCCGCACGGCGATGAAGGACATGAACGTCCTCGGCGCGATGCAGCTGTTCGCGGTGTGCCAGAAGGCACCCTCGGTGCGCAGGATCGTGCTGCGCTCGTCGTCCGTCCTCTACGGATCGAGTGCCAAGGACCCCGCGAAGTTCACCGAGGAGATGAGCGCCCGCCGCCGGCCCACGGGCGCCTTCGCCCGCGACATGATAGAGGTCGAGGGATATCTGCGCGGCGTCGCCCGGCGGCGCAGCGACATCGCGACCACCATCCTCCGGTTCGCACCCACCGTCGGGAACCGGCTGCCCGGCTCGGTGTCGAGCTATCTCACCTCCCCGCTCGTCCCCAACGTGCTCGGCCGCGACGCGCGACTACAGTTGCTGCACGAGGAGGACGCGCTCGGTGCGCTCGAACACGCGGTCGTCGCCGGACCGTCAGGGACGTACAACATCGCCGGTGAGGGGATCGTCACGATGACCCAGGCCGTGCGCCGGGCCGGTGGCGTCACCGTGCCGATGCCCTACGCGCTGTTCCGCACGGTCGGGCACGCACTCATGGGTTCCGTGATGAACTCCTTCACCAAAGAAGAACTCGACTATTTCCATTTCGGATGCGGACTCGACACCACGCGCATGCGCAACGAGTTCGGATTCGAACCACGCTGGACCACGAGAGAAGCGCTCGACGATTTCGCCCGGGGCCTCGCCCTCGCCCGCATCGTGAAGACCGAATGGGTGGACAAGGCCGAGTCGATGGCGCTCTCCGTGCTCGGAGAGACGAGGGAGACGCGATGACGGAGGTCGCGAAGGTCATCCCGTTGCACGCCGGCAACCGCCGTCCCGGCGAACGGGTCACACGCACACCCCATCCGTCGATGGGGCCACCGCCCACCCCCGAGCAGGTGAACCGCACCGATCGATTCCTCGACGACCTGCGCGGCACGCTCGCACAACAGGTCACCGCCACCGCCGAGTTCGTGCGCCGCCGGATGACCGGCGACTACGAAGTCGACGACTTCGGCTTCGACCCGCACTTCACCGAGAACGTCGTCCTGCCGGTGCTGCGACCCCTGTTCGACAAGTGGTTCCGCGTCGAGGTCCGCGGCGTCGAGAACATCCCCGCCGAGGGCAGCGCACTCGTCGTCGCCAACCACGCCGGCACGCTCCCCGTCGACGCACTGATGACCTCCGTCGCCGTGCACGACCACGCGGATCGTCACCTGCGGATGCTCGCCGCCGATCTCGCCTTCGGTATGCCCGTGGTGGGGACGGTGACGCGCAAGGCCGGCCACACCCTCGCGTGCCATCCCGACGCCGAACGACTCCTCCGGCAGGACCAGGTGGTCGCGGTCTTCCCCGAGGGGTACAAGGGACTCGGCAAGCCGTTCAAGGAGCGTTACAAACTGCAGCGGTTCGGCCGCGGCGGTTTCGTGTCGGCGGCCCTGCGCACCCAGGCGCCCATCGTGCCGTGCTCGATCGTCGGCTCCGAGGAGATCTACCCGAACATCGCCGACCTCACCTCGCTCGCGCGCCTGCTCGGCCTGCCCTACTTCCCGATCACCCCGCTGTTCCCGGCGCTCGGCCCGCTCGGGATCGTGCCGCTGCCGTCGAAGTGGTACATCGAGTTCGGCACACCGATCGTCACCGACGTGTACGACGAGGCCTCGGCGGAGGATCCGATGGTGTTGTTCGAGGTCACCGACCACGTGCGCGAGACGATCCAGCAGACCCTCTACAAACTGCTCACGCGCCGGCGGAACGTCTTCCTCGGCTGAGCACCTCGAAAATCAAGCCGCTCGGTCGCGGCGGCGACCCACGAGGACCGCGACAGCACCACCCGCGGCACCGAGACCGAGCGCCGTCGGCACCCCGACCTTCGCGGCCTTGCGCGCCGTCCGGAAGTCGCGGATCTCCCACCCGCGTGTGCGAGCGACCTGCCGTAGATCCGGATCGGGATTGATCGCGACGGCCGTGCCGACCACCGAGAGCATCGGCACGTCGTTGTGGCTGTCCGAATAAGCCGTGCAGCGCTTGAGATTCAGACCCTCACGGATCGCGAGGGCCCGCACCGCGTGCGCCTTGCCGAGACCGTGCAGGATGTCGCCGACGAGACGGCCCGTGAAGACGCCGTCCTTCGACTCGGCGACGGTGCCGAGCGCACCGGTCAGGCCGAGGCGTTCGGCGATGACGTCGGCCAGTTCGACCGGCGTCGCGGTCACGAGCCACACCTGCTGGCCCGCGTCCAGGTGCATCTGCGCGAGCGCGCGGGTGCCCGGCCAGATCTTGTCGGCGATGATGTCGTCGTAGATCTCCTCGCCGAGCCGGCGCAGTTCCTCCGTGGAGCGGCCCTGCACGAACGACAGCGCCTTGTCGCGACCGGACGCGACGTCGTTCATGTTCTCCTTGCCCGTCAGGCGGAACTTGACCTGCTGCCAGGCGAACTCGAACAGGTCGGACTTGTCGAAGTAGTTCCGGGCGACGAGGCCGCGGGCGAAGTGGATGATCGACGCGCCCTGCACCATCGTGTTGTCGACGTCGAAGAACGCCGCCGCGGTCAGATCGCGCGGGACGGGAGCGGTATCGGGGGAGGGCTCGGGTTCGACGCGGGATTCCTGCAACGCGAGGGCGGCATCGGCGCTCGCCTCACCTGCGAGATTGGCGCGGACCTCTTCCTCGCTGGGTCCGAATTTGCGAGAGAAGAGCCGACGTCCGGGACGGATGATGCTCGCCCACGTCTCACCCATGCCCCATCCGTAGGGAAACGAACGTCCTGGCACTCGCACCTCCGGTGTCGTAACGGGCGGGGCTGTCGAAACGGGCGGGCCCCGTGTGACCCCTGCACTTCCGGGCGCCGCACATATGGCGACCGCATGCACGGGCGACCCGCGCCAAGCCTAGCCCGCGACACCGCCCCTCACCGGGAGGCCGTCGCCCCCGTGACGGGGTGTGACGTTCATCTCGACAGGTCGTGCCGCACAGTGGAGGCATGAGTGAGCAATCGTCATCGGCAACGAGCGGCTCCGCGAGCCGTCATCACCTGACCCTTCTCGTGCGCGCCGGGTGCGGTGCGTGCGGTCCTGCGCGCGAGCAGCTCGAGGCGCTCGCGGAGGAGCTCGGCGTCGAGGTCACCTGCATCGACGTGGATGTCGCTGCCGCAACCGATCCCGATCTGAGGGCCGAATTCGGGGACCGTCTGCCCGTCGTTCTGCTCGACGGACGCGAGCACAGCTACTGGGAGGTCGACGAGCCGCGACTGCGCGCAGATCTCGCTCGGTGAGTCGGCAGGTCCTCGTCGTACAGCAGGTGGGAAGCACATTCGGGGTGCTTCGAGCAACTTTGTGCATGGCTTCACAAGCGGTTACCGTGGTGTGAACGAATTCCCGGATCACCGTGAGGCCAGGCGTGTATCCACCGGCCGGACGAGGAGCCACGTACCGTGACGCAGTTGCACCCACCGCAGGGCGAGGACGCTCGCGGCACCGCCGAGTCCGGCGAGGGTGCCACTCCCACTCCTCCGGTCCGCGATATCCCACAGGCTACTGTGACGCGTCTCGCGACCTACCTCCGGGTCCTCGGTGCGTTCGCCGAAGCGGGCACTCTCATCGTCTCCAGTGAGGAACTCGCGGCCGCCGCCGGGGTCGGTTCGGCCAAACTGCGCAAGGATCTGTCCTTCCTCGGACCCAACGGAGTGCGCGGCGTCGGCTACGACGTCCTGCGCCTCCAGTCCCGCATCGAAGCAGCTCTCGGACTCGACCGGGGCCATCGCGTCGTGCTCGTCGGAGTTGGCAGCCTCGGCCGCGCCCTCGCCCGGTATCCGGGCTTCGACCGCCGCGGTTTCACGATGGCCGGACTCTTCGATTCCGATCCCGACGTGGTGGGCACACGTGTGGGCGATCTCGTCGTGCGTCACGTCGACGATCTCGAGAACGGAGCCCATGAACTCGGCGCGACCATCGGTGTCGTCGCCACCCCCGACGAGGCAGCACAGCAGGTGTGCGATCGGCTCGTGCTCGCAGGAGTGCGCAGCATCCTGAGCTTCGCTCCCGTCGAACTCGATGTCCCCGACCACGTCGAGATCCGACGCGTCGATCTGTCCGTCGAGATGCAGGTCCTGTCCTTCAACAGCACCCGCAACGGGGAGACCCCCCGGGCCGCGACCGCTGACGTTCGTCCTGCTGCCGGCGACGTACGCCCCGCCGGCATACCGCGGGTGTCCACCCGAAGCTCTGCTCGGCGTACCACAACAGGAAAGGCGGGTCCGATGGGCTCGGCCGCGACCAGAAACGGATCGGTGATCGCACCGTGAGTGTTCTCCTCGTCGGGATATCGCATAGGAGCGCACCGGTCCCGGTGCTCGAGAAGGTGGCGGTCACGGACACCGACCGCCCCAAGCTCACCGACAAGATGCTGGCGTCGGACAAGATCTCCGAAGCGATGATCGTCTCCACCTGCAACCGGGTGGAGATCTACGCGGTGGTCGACGCCTTCCACGGCGCGCTCGCCGCGGTCAGCGAACTGCTCGCCGAGCACTCGGGTCTGCCCGTCACCGAACTGCACAAGCACGCCTACGTCCGCTACAGCGAGGCCGCTGCCGAACACCTGTTCTCCGTCGCCAGCGGGCTCGACTCGATGGTCGTGGGGGAGCAGCAGATCCTCGGCCAGATCCGCACCGCCTACGCCGCCGCCGACGCTCAGCAGGCCGCCGGCCGCACCCTGCACGAACTCGCCCAGCAGGCGCTGCGCGTCGGCAAGCGGGTGCACTCGGAGACCGGCATCGACGCCGCCGGTGCATCCGTCGTGTCGGTCGCGCTCGACAAGGCCTCGAACTTCCTCGGAGGCGCCCTGAAGGGCCGCACCGCCGCGGTGATCGGTGCCGGCGCCATGGGTGGTCTCGCCGTCGCGCATCTCGTCCGGGCCGAGGTCGGCTCGATCGTCGTCGCCAACCGCACCCGCGACCGTGCCGAGCGACTCGCCGAGACCGCACAGGCCGCCGGTGTCGACGCCGAGGTCGTCGGATTCGACGATCTCGCGACCGCACTGAGCCGCGCCGACGTCGCCGTCACCTGCACCGGAGCCGTGGGCGCCGTCGTCACGCTCGCCGACGCGCACCGCGCACTCGCGCAGCCCGGCCGCGGCGAACGCCCCCTCGCGATCTGCGATCTCGGTCTGCCGCGCGACGTCGACACCGCCGTGGCCGGTCTTCCCGGTGTGCAGGTCTTCGACATGGAGTCGCTGCAGCGCGACCCGTCGGCCGGCGCCGCCGCGACCGACGCGGAGGCCGCCCGCACGATCGTCGCCGCCGAGCTGTCGCAGTACCTCACCGCGCAGCGACTCGCCGAGGTCACCCCCACCGTGACGGCACTGCGTCAGCGCGCCGCCGAAGTGGTCGAGGGCGAACTGATGCGCCTCGAATCGCGACTGCCCGATCTCGACGACGGCCAGCGCGGCGAGGTCGCCCGCACCGTGCGCCGGGTCGTCGACAAGCTCCTCCACGCACCGACGGTGCGCGTCAAGCAGCTCGCGTCGACGCCGGGAGGCGACCAGTACGCCGAGGCCCTGCGCGAGCTGTTCGAGCTGCGCCCGGGCTCGGTCGAGGCGGTCGCGACACCCACCAAGGATCTGAACTCGCTGACCGATCCCACCCTCTCGGGGGATCTGTCCGCCGCACTCGACCCCGCTGTCACCACCGAACTCCAGGCCTCACGAAAGGACGGCACCGCATGAGCACCGAAGCCGCATCGGTTTCCCGCGACGATGTTGCTCGGCAGGATCGTCCCCTGCGGATCGGTACCCGCGGCAGCGTGCTCGCCACGACCCAGGCCGGTACCGTGCGCGACGCACTGATTGCCGCCGGTCGCCCGGCAGAGCTCGTCATCATCACCACCAAGGGCGATGTGACGCCCGGCCCGGTGCAGCGCATCGGCGTCGGCGTGTTCACCGCCGAGCTGCGCGAGGCGCTGCTCGCAGGTGAGGTCGACGTCGCCGTGCACTCCTACAAGGACCTGCCGACCTTCCAGGATCCGCGCCTCGTCGTCGCGGCCGTCCCCGAGCGGGAGGACCCGCGCGACGCGCTCGTCGCCCGCGACGGACTCGTCCTCGGCGAGCTGCCGCCCGGCTCCAAGGTCGGTACCTCGGCGCCGCGCCGGCGGGCACAACTCGCTGCGCTCGGCCTGGGACTGCAGATCGAACCGCTGCGCGGCAACATCGACACCCGCATCGGCAAGGTCGACTCCGGCGAACTCGACGCGATCGTCATCGCGCGTGCCGGACTGTCGCGGATCGGACGCCTGGACCGGGTCACCGAGTCCCTCGAACCGGTACAGATGCTGCCCGCGCCGTCGCAGGGTGCGCTCGCCGTGGAGTGCCGGTCGGACGATCCCGAGATGATCGAGCTGCTCGCCGGACTCGACCATGCGCCGAGCCGCGCCGCAGTCGTCGCGGAGCGCTCGCTGCTCGCCGAACTCGAAGCCGGATGCACCGCACCGGTGGGGGCGATCGCCGAGGTCGTCGAATCGCTCGACGACGACGGCCGGGTGATCGAGGAACTGTCGGTGCGCGGATGCGCCGCCGCCATGGACGGATCGGATGTGCTGCGAGCGAGCGCGGTGGGGGCGCCGGAGAAGGCCGAGGAACTCGGTCGCCGTGTCGCCCGCGAACTGCTCGACCTCGGTGCGCGCGAGCTCATGGTCGAGCACGGGGTCCTCCCCGAGACGAGACCTGCCGATGATTGACACAGCCGGCACCGTCACCCGATTTGCCCTTACCGCTGATTTGACCGCACTGGAGAATGACCGATGAGCCGAGTCCGTAAGCACAACCCCGGGCGCATCCTGTTCGTGGGATCGGGCCCGGGCGATCCTGCGCTGCTCACCGTGCGCGCGCGTGACGTGCTGGCGGGCGCCACGATCGCCTTCACCGACCCCGATGTAGACAAGGGTGTCGTGGCCCTCGTCGGTGTCGACCACGGCACCGACCCGGAGACCGGTGAGCCCGTCGCCGAGGTCCGTCCCGCGCTCGGCGAGCCCGCCGAGGTCGCCAAGACGCTCGTCGCCGAGGCGAAGGCCGGTCGCGACGTGGTGCGCCTCGTCGCGGGCGACCCGCTCACCACCGACTCGGTGATCGCCGAGGTCAACGCCGTCGCCCGCACCCAGGTGGTCTTCGAGGTCCTGCCGGGCCTGCCCGCCGGATCGTCCGTGCCGAGCTACGCCGGTATGGCGCTCGGCTCGTGCCACACCGAGGTCGACGTGCGCGGAGAGGTCGACTGGGCCGCGCTCGCCGCCGCCCCCGGCCCCCTCGTCCTCCATGCGACCTCCGGCCACCTCGCCGAGACCGCCAGCGCGCTGGTCGAACACGGCCTGGCGCCGCAGACCCCCGCCGCGATCACCGTGCGCGGCACCACCCGTCAGCAGCGCACCGTCGAGGCCACCCTCGCGACCCTGAACGACGCGGGTTCCGAGCTCGTCGGACCGCTCGTCGTCACCGTCGGCAAGGTCGTCTCGCACCGCAACAAGATGTCGTGGTGGGAGTCGCGCGCCCTGTACGGCTGGACCGTGCTCGTGCCCCGCACCAAGGATCAGGCCGGCGAGATGAGCGAGCGGCTCGTCACGCACGGCGCGATCCCGATGGAGGTGCCGACCATCGCGGTCGAGCCGCCGCGCAGTCCCGCGCAGATGGAACGTGCGGTCAAGGGCCTGGTCGACGGTCGCTACCAGTGGGTGGTGTTCACTTCCACCAACGCGGTGCGTGCGGTGTGGGAGAAGTTCGAGGCGTTCGGTCTCGACGCGCGCGCGTTCTCCGGCGTCAAGATCGCGTGCGTCGGTGAGGCCACCGCTGCGAAGGTGCGCTCGGTCGGCATCATCCCCGAGCTCGTGCCCAGCGGCGAACAGTCCAGCCTCGGCCTGCTCGCCGAGTTCGCCCCGTACGACGACGTCTTCGATCCGGTCAACCGGGTGCTGCTGCCGCGCGCCGACATCGCCACCGAGACCCTCGCCGAGGGTCTGCGCGAGCGCGGCTGGGAGATCGACGACGTCACCGCCTACCGCACCGTGCGTGCCGCTCCGCCGCCGGCCGCGACCCGCGAGATGATCAAGACCGGTGGTTTCGACGCGGTGTGCTTCACCTCGTCGTCGACGGTCCGCAATCTCGTGGGTATCGCCGGCAAGCCGCACGCCCGCACGATCGTCGCGTGTATCGGCCCGAAGACGGCCGAGACGGCGATCGAGTTCGGCCTGCGGGTGGACGTGCAGCCCGAGACCGCGCAGATCGGGCCCCTGGTCGACGCGCTCGCCGAGCACGCGGCCCGGCTCCGCGCGGAAGGCGCACTGCCTCCGCCGCGGAAGAAGTCCCGCGCCCGCCGCTGATCTCTGGTGATCCGANCGCGGTCCCGGTAGTCGCCACTACCGGGGCCGCGCACGACCCGTATGGAAGGTGTTCTCCCCATGTTTCCCGACATCCGTCCCCGCCGGCTGCGCAGCACACCCGCCATCCGACGGCTCGTGGCAGAAACCTCCCTCGAACCCCGCCACCTCGTGCTCCCGATGTTCGTGGCCGACGGCCTCGACGAGCCGCGCGAGATCGCGTCGATGCCCGGGGTGTACCAGCACACCGCCGATTCGCTGCGCAAGGCCGCGGCCGCGGCCGTGTCCGCCGGTGTCGGCGGCCTGATGCTCTTCGGTGTGCCCAGCCCCGAGGACAAGGACGCCCGTGGTTCCGCGGCGAGCGATCCCGGCGGTGTGCTCAACCGCGCGCTGCGGTCGCTGCGCAGCGAACTCGGCGACTCCACGGTGATCATGGCCGACACCTGCCTCGACGAGTTCACCGATCACGGCCACTGCGGTGTGCTCACCGACACCGGCGTCGTCGACAACGACGCGACCCTCGAGCGTTACGCCGAGATGGCCGTCGCGCAGGCCGAGGCCGGGGCGCACCTGCTCGGCCCGAGCGGCATGATGGACGGCCAGATCGGTTTCATCCGGTCCGCGTTGGACGAGGCCGGGCACACCGAGGTCGGTCAGCTCGCCTACTCCGCGAAATACGCCTCGGCGTTCTACGGTCCCTTCCGCGACGCCGTCGGCTCGTCCCTCGAGGGAGATCGCCGCACCTACCAGCAGGATCCGGCGAACCGTCGCGAGTCGCTGCACGAGGTGGACCTCGACCTCGCCGAGGGCGCCGACATGGTGATGGTCAAGCCGGCGATGTCGTATCTCGACGTGCTGCGCGAGGTCGCCGACCGCTCGCCCGTCCCGGTGGCCGCCTACCAGATCTCGGGGGAGTACTCGATGATCACCGCGGCCGCGCAGAAGGGCTGGATCGATCGCGATGCGGCGATCCTCGAATCGCTGGTCGGCATCCGGCGGGCCGGTGCGGACGTCGTCCTCACCTACTGGGCCGCCGAGGTCGCGGGTCGCCTGTCATGAGCTTCCCCGCACCTCCTGTCGGGCCCGGCCCCGCGGCGAATCGTCCCGTTCCCGGAGACGTCACGACGGCCCACCAATTGTGGTGCGGGGTACTCGCTCTCGCCGTCGTGAGTTTGGCGGCAAGTCTCGCCGATCTGCTGAGTCGACGCGAGGAACTGCTCGACCTCATGACCACGATGGCCGCCGAGCAGGCCATCGAGGGCGTCACCACGGAGCAACTCGAGTCGGCGGTCCCGCTGCTGGTCGCGCTGACCGCCGGCATCGGCCTGGTGATCGTCGGACTGCTGTATCTGGTAGTCAGGCAGCTGTTGAAGGCCAAGAACTGGGCCCGGATGCTGCTGACCCTGCTCGGGGTGTTCATGTCGCTGTCGACCCTGCCCACCGTCTTCGGTGTGGGCGTCGGGGAGGGCGGCGCGGGCTGGATACTCGGTGTGGTGGGCATTCTGCAAGCCGTCGCGACCGTCGGAGCGATCGTGCTGATGCACCGGCGGGATGCCAACCGCTTCTTCCTGCGACTGCCGGAAGAATAGACGTACCACTCGGTTTCGTCCGGCGCGACCGAAGAGTACGGTGGGCTCACCATGTGGGCCGCACGGCCCTTTCCGTCGAGCGAAAAGGACGTCATGCAGGTGGAACCGCGGCCCTATGGGCGCCGTCGCGAATTGGTGTTGATCGCTCTCATCGCCCTCCTCGGACTGGTGACCACCGTGCTGCTGGTGATCCCCGGCGCGTTCGCCGCTTGACCGACCCGACGGCCCCAGATCCGGCGACCCCTGATCCGGCAACCCCTGATCCGATGGGCACCGACCCGGCCGGGCCGCTGTTCCACGAACCCGGAGCGCGCTGGCGCACGGTCGCCATCGGCCCGCTGGTCTGCGTCGTGGCCCTCGTCGTCGAACTGTTCACCGGCCCCGTCGTGCACTGGGTCGCGCTGCCGATCATCGCGATCGTGCTCGCCGGCTTTTCCTACGTGATGGTCGTGGCTGCTCGTCGGCACGTCAGCGTCGAGCTCACCTCCACGGTCCTGCGGCAGGGCACCGAGGAACTGCCGGTCGCCGAGATCGAGGCGGTGCTGCCGCCGCCACCGGACGACCGGCGCGATCCGGAACGCTGGGAGACCGCCCGGAGCCTCGGCGAACTGGCGGATGTGCCGCGCGGCCGCAAGCCCGTCGGACTGCGGCTCATCGGAGGAACGTTCGTGCGGGCGTGGGCGAAGGACGCCGACGAGCTGCGAGCACGGCTCGGCGAGCTCGTCGGCGAACCCGGTCAGACTGCGACGTCCTGAGGTGGGACGACCGCTCCCTCACGGTCGAGCATGGCCGAGCCGAGCAGGTAGTCGGGCACACCCAACCCGTCCACGAGCGTCAACGCGTGCGGACGCAGGCTGCGGCACCGCTCGTTGATCCCGCGTGTGACGGCCTTGGCGCGTTCGACCGACAGCAGGCGGTGCTCCATGAACCACGCCTTGTCCTCGTCGATGATCGTCAGTGCGTAGAGATCGCACAGCTCCGACAGCAGGTCGCGGGCGGTCTCGTCCTTGCAGTCCTCGATCGCGGCGACGAACGCCTCGAGCACGACCCGGTCGATGTGCGCGCGGGCGGCGTGCAGAACGTGGTCCTGCACGAAGTTGAAGGCGTCGAACGGGTTGTCCTCACGCTTCATCGCGGCCTGCAGGCGCCGGGCCGCAGTGGACAGCAGGTACTGCTCACGGTCCTCGAACATCGTCACCTGGGTGCCGCGGTCGAAGAGGCTGCCGTCCTCCTCGTTGTCCTGGCGGGTGTCGACGATTGTCTGGATGATCTGCTGCGCCGCGGTGCGCTTCTTGACGATGTCGGAGATGGTGGTCGCGGCGAAGCGCATCCACTCCACCGGGCTCATGCCCTGCACCTCGTCGGCGTAGGCCGTGAGCAGTTCCTTCGCGACCAGCTGGGTCAGGACGTGGTTGTCGCCCTCGAAGGTCGTGAACACGTCCACGTCCGCGCGCAGCGCCGTCAGCCGGTTCTCGGCCATGTAGCCGGCACCACCGCACGCCTCGCGGCACTCCTGTATCGCCCGCGACGCGTGCCAGGTGTTGGCGGCCTTGAGGCCGGCCGCGCGACCCTCGAGTTCGCGCTGTTCCTGCGCGTCGAGTTCCTGCAACGACGTCGACTGCAGCCGGTGCATCGTCGTGAGCAGCTCGTTCTGGGCGAAGCCGAGCGCGTACGAGCGGGCGATCAGCGGGAGCAGGCGCCGCTGGTGGACGAGATAGTCCATGATCGGCACCTCGCCGTCGCGCCCGGGGGCGTCGAACTGGCGACGCTTCTCGGCGTAGCGGGTGGCGATGCTCAGCGCGACCCGCGCCGCCGCACCCGCCGAGCCGCCGACGGTGATGCGCCCGCGGACCAGCGTGCCGAGCATCGTGAAGAACCGTCGGCTCGGGTTGTCGATGTCGGAGGCGTAGGTGCCGTCCGGTTCGACGTCCGCGTACTTGTTGAGCAGGTTCTCCCGGGGGATGCGCACCTGGTCGAAGACGATGCGGCCGTTGTCGACACCCGGCAGGCCGCCCTTGTAACCGCAGTCGGAGGTCGTCACACCCGGCAGGTCGTTGCCGTCCTCGTCGCGGATCGGGACGACGAAACAGTGCACACCGTGCGTCTCACCCTGCGTGACGAGCTGCGCGAAGACGGCCGCGAACCGGGCGTGTTGCGCCGCGCCACCGATGTAGTCCTTGCGGGACGACGGGGTGGGGGAGTGGATCACGAACTCCTGGGTGTCCGGATCATAGGTCGCCGTGGTCTCGAGCGACTGCACGTCGCTGCCGTGGCCCGTCTCGGTCATCGCGAAGCAGCCGAGCACGTCGAGGTCGATGAGCTGCTTGACGTACTTCTCGTGGTGCCGCTCGGTGCCGAGGTTCTCGATGGCACCGCCGAACAGGCCCCACTGCACGCCCGCCTTGACCATCAGCGACAGGTCGGACATCGCGAGCATCTCGATGGATGCGACCGCGCCGCCCGCGTCGCCCGTGCCGCCGGACTCGACGGAGAAGCCCGCCGCGGCATAGCCGTGTTCGGCGAGGATGCGCATCTGCTCAAGCGTGATGGCGCGCGCCTTGTCGGTCTCGGGGGTGTAGTGCGGTGCGAACTTCTCGTGCGCGAGA
The DNA here is from genome assembly GCF_000801125.1 of Rhodococcus sp. Chr-9. Classification (NCBI taxonomy): domain Bacteria; kingdom Bacillati; phylum Actinomycetota; class Actinomycetes; order Mycobacteriales; family Nocardiaceae; genus Rhodococcus; species Rhodococcus sp. Chr-9. The sequence continues at coordinate 115,694 of NZ_JTIZ01000089.1, read as the reverse complement.
TCCTTGCGTGCGCGTTCGCGTGCTTCGTGCCACGCACCGTCGAGTGCGATGCGCAGGTGTTCGGCTGTCGTCGGCATGCCTCAGACGATAGGTGCGACAAGTCACTCACGGTGTCCCTTTTTCCTGGTAAGGGAGAAAAAACACATGAGGTTTGAGGACCACTGTTTTTGGCAAATCCCGCGAAACTACGGACACTGGAAGTCGTGACTGCGACCCCCGATGCTTCGTCCACCCACGACACTCGATCCGCCGCACTCTTCCACCGGGCATCGAAGGTGACACCGGGGGGCGTCAACTCTCCGGTCCGCGCGTTCGGATCGGTCGGCGGCAATCCTCCTTTCTTCGCATCGGGATCGGGTCCGCTGCTCACCGACGTCGACGGAAAAACCTACGTCGACCTGGTGTGTTCTTGGGGCCCGATGATTCTCGGGCACGCGCATCCGGCGGTCGTCGAGGCCGTCCGATCCACCGCGCCGGCGGGTCTGTCGTTCGGTGCCCCCACCGAGGGTGAGGTCGAACTCGCCGAGGAGATCGTCGCCCGCATCGCACCCGTCGAGCAGGTCCGGCTCGTCAACTCCGGCACCGAGGCGACGATGAGCGCCGTCCGTCTCGCGCGCGGATTCACCGGACGGTCGAAGATCGTGAAGTTCGCGGGTTGTTATCACGGTCACGTCGACGCGCTGCTCGCCGACGCCGGTTCCGGCCTCGCCACCTTCGGTCTGCCCACCTCGCCCGGCGTCACGGGCGCCCAGGCGGGCGACACCATCGTCGTCCCCTACAACGACCTCGCCGCCGTGCGCGCCGCCTTCGAGGCGAACCCCGGTGAGATCGCCGCGGTCATCACCGAGGCCGCCGCCGGCAACATGGGCACCGTCCCGCCGGTGTCCGGCTTCAACGAGGGCCTGCGCGAGCTCACCCGTGAGCACGGCGCGCTGCTGATCATGGACGAGGTGATGACCGGCTTCCGCGCGAGCCCGACCGGCTGGCACGGCATGGACGGTGTCTCCGGCGACCTGATGACCTTCGGCAAGGTCATGAGCGGAGGTCTGCCCGCCGCGGCCTTCGGTGGCCGCGCCGACGTCATGGCCCATCTCGCCCCGAGCGGACCGGTCTACCAGGCCGGCACCCTGTCCGGTAATCCCGTCGCCGTGGCCGCCGGTCTCGCGAGCCTGCGTGCCGCCGACGCCGAGGTCTACGCCAACCTGGACCGCAACTCCGAGACCCTCGGGCGTCTGCTGGGGGAGGCACTCGCCGCCGAAGGGGTGCCGCACCGCGTCCAGAATGCCGGCACGCTGCTGAGCGTCTTCTTCACCGATGAGCCGGTGACGAACTACGAGCAGGCCAAGGCCGCGCAGACCTGGCGCTTCCCGGCCTTCTTCCACGCGCTGCTCGAGCGCGGCGTCTATGCACCCCCGAGTGCCTTCGAGACGTGGTTCGTCTCGTCCGCGCTCGACGACGACGCGTTCTCGCGGGTCGCCGACGCGCTGCCGCACGCCGCGCGCGCGGCCGCCGCGGCGACCGCGCCGTAGCACCGCTCTCCTGCCTGCCCAGCCCGATCCGCCCCTCCCACACCCCTCGAGGAACATCGACGTGACCGACGCCGCCCCGTCCGAGACCCGCACGATCGTGCACGTGCTCCGCCACGGAGAGGTCCACAACCCCTCCGGAATCCTCTACGGCCGCCTGTCCGGCTTCAAGCTGTCGGTGACCGGTGAGGCCCAGGCACGTGCGGTCGCGGCGTCGCTCGCCGACCACGACATCGCACACGTGGTCGCGTCCCCGCTCGAACGGGCCCAGCAGACCGCCGCCCCGATCGCGGAGAAGCACGGACTGCAGATCCGCACCGACGAGAACCTCATCGAGGCGGCCAACGACTTCGAGGGCTTGAAGGTCTCGGTCGGCGACGGTGCGCTCAGCCGCCCGCGCCACTGGTGGAAGCTGCGCGATCCGTTCACCCCTTCCTGGGGCGAGCCCTACCTGCAGATCGCCCACCGCATGCTCGCCGCCGTCCACGCGGCCCGCGTGGCCGCGGTGGGGCGGGAAGCGGTGTGCGTGAGCCACCAACTCCCGGTGTGGACGCTGCGCCGCTTCCTCGAGGGCGAGCGACTGTGGCACGACCCGCGTCGCCGCCAGTGCAGCCTCGCCTCGCTGACCTCCCTGGTCTACGAGGGTGACACCCTCGTCGACCTGGTCTACTCCGAGCCGGCCGGCGCCTCCGACCCGAACGTCCACGGCGCATGAGAAAGGTGTTCCGGGCGACGGTCGCCGCGATCTGCGGTGCCGTCCTTCTCACCTCCTGCGCCACCGGGGACGACGCCGTCGCCACCGGGGGAACGTTCGACTTCGTCTCGCCCGGCGGGCAGACCCGCATCTTCTACGACCCCCCGGCCGACCGGGGCACCCTCGGTGAGCTCACCGGCGAGGACCTCATGAACGAGGGCGAGACCATCTCCCTCGACGACTACGAGGGCCAGGTCGTCGTGCTCAACGTGTGGGGCCAGTGGTGCGCGCCGTGCCGCAGCGAAGCCGACGATCTCGAGGAGGTCTACGAGGCCACCAAAGATCTCGGGGTGCAGTTCCTCGGCATCAACGTCCGCGACAATCAGCGCGACAAGGCCCAGGACTTCGTCACCGACCAGCGGATCGGCTACCCGTCGATCTACGACCCGCCGATGCGGTCGCTGCTCGCCCTCGGCCGCAACTACCCGACCTCGGTCGTGCCGACGACGGTCGTCCTCGACCGTGAGCACCGCGTGGCTGCGGTCTACCTGACCGAACTGCTCGCCGAGGACCTGCAACCGGTCGTCGAACGGGTCGCGGCGGAACCGGATTCGGAGCAGTAACAGTGATCCTTGCGTCGGGTGTCGGGGAGACCTTCCAGAACGCGGCCCTGTCGGGTCCGCTGCTGCTGGCGATGGGCGCGTGCCTGCTCGCCGGTCTCGTCTCCTTCGCATCGCCGTGCGTCGTGCCGCTCGTTCCCGGCTATCTGTCCTACCTCGCCGGAGTGGTGGGAGCCGAAGCCCCCGCCGTCACCGCCGAGCAGGCCGGTGCCCGCACCACGACCGTCCGCAGCGACGGCCGCCTCCGGGTGGCCGGCGCCGCCGGGCTGTTCGTCCTCGGATTCACCGTGGTGTTCGTCCTCGCGACGGCCTCGGTGTTCGGGGCGATCTCCGCGCTCGCCGTCAACCGCGAACTGCTCATGCGGATCGGTGGTGTCGTCACCATCGTGATGGGTCTGGTCTTCATCGGTCTCATCCCAGTCCTGCAGCGCGACACGCGTCCGGCGCCCCGGCGCATCTCGAACCTTGCGGGAGCCCCGCTGCTCGGCGCGGTGTTCGCGCTCGGGTGGACCCCGTGCCTCGGTCCCACCCTCGCCGGCGTCATCTCGCTCGCGGCGGGCACCGAGGGCACCACCGCGGCACGCGGGGTGACGCTGATCGTCGCCTACTGCCTCGGCCTCGGGTTGCCGTTCGTCGTGCTCGCGCTCGGTTCGGCGCGGGCGCTGCGCGGGGTGGGCTGGCTGCGCACCCACGCGCGGACCGTGCAAATCGTCGGTGGCCTGATGCTCATGGCCGTCGGCATCGCTCTCGTCACCGGTGCGTGGGACCTGTTCGTGTCCTGGGTCCGTGACTCGTTCATCTCGGAAGTGACTCTGCCCGTATGACCGCGACACACACCCCGACCCCCGCACCGCAGCCGTCGCCTCCGCCGCGACAGGCCGCGTTCGGACGTGCCACGGCCTTCGTGCGGAACACCTGGCGCGGCCTGACGTCGATGCGGACCGCGCTGGTCCTGCTGTTCCTGCTCGCGCTCGCCGCGATCCCGGGCGCACTCCTGCCGCAGCGCAGCCTCAACACCCAGAAGGTCGACGAGTACATCGCGGCCCGGCCGACGCTCGGACCGATCATGGACCGCTTCGAGCTGTTCGACGTCTTCGGAAGCTTCTGGTTCACCGCCGTCTACGTGCTGCTGTTCGTCTCGCTGGTCGGCTGCATCCTGCCGCGCTGCGTCGAGCACTTCCACGCCCTGCGCACCCCGCCGGTCGCCGCGCCGCGCAACCTGCAGCGCCTGCCGCACCACACACAGACGATGGTGGCCGAGGCCCCCGCCGACGCCCTCGACCGGATCCAGAAAGAGCTGCGCGGTTGGAAGGTCGTGCGCCGCGAGGGCGGTGCCCGCGGGCGTGACGGCGAGGTGACCCTGTCCGCCGAGAAGGGTTATCTGCGCGAGGCCGGCAACCTGGTCTTCCACATCTCCCTCGTCGGGCTGCTCGTCGCCGTCGCCGCCGGCAAGCTCTTCGGTTACGAGGGGCAGCGCATCCTCGTCGCGAACGGTGAGGAGTTCTGCACCACCTCGCCCGCCTCCTTCGACTCGTTCCGCGCCGGCAGCACGCTCGACGGCACCGGTCTGAACCCCATGTGCGTGCGGGTGAACACCTTCGTCGCCGACTATCTCGACAACGGCCAGGCCGAGATGTTCACCTCCGACATCGAGTACCAGTACGGCGACGACCTCGTCACGAACACCTGGCGCGACGCGCAATTAAAGGTCAACCATCCGCTGCGGGTCGGCAGCGACCGCGTGTACCTACAGGGTCACGGTTACGCCCCGACCTTCACGGTCACCTGGCCGAACGGCGAGACCCGCACCGAAACGATGCAGTGGGCGCCCGACGACGCGACGACCTTCCTCAGCAGCGGCGCCATGCGCTTCGACCCGCCCGGTGGCATGTACCCCGACGCCGACGAGCGCCGGAAGAACCAGATCGCGATCGAGGGACTGTTCGCGCCGACGGCGTCCTTCCACGGCACGCTGCTCACATCGATCTTCCCCGCCCTGACGGACCCGGCTGTCGCCATCGACATCTACAAGGGCGACTCCGGTCTCGACACCGGCAACCCGCAGTCGCTGTTCTCGCTCAACAAGGAACTGATCAATCAGGGACGCCTCGTGAAGCAGGATCGTGTCAACCTGCGTCCGGGGGAGAGCGTGACGCTCGCCGACGGCACCGAGGTGCGATTCGACAAGGCCACCGACTTCGTCAACCTGCAGGTCTCCCACGACCCGGCTCAGCAGTGGGTGCTGGTCGCGGCGATCTTCATGATGGGCGGACTGCTCGTGTCGCTGCTGGTCAAACGACGCAGAGTGTGGGCACGCGCGTACCCGGACGGTACAGTGAGCGACGGCGAACGACGGACCGTAGTAGAGCTCGGCGGTCTCGCACGAACCGATCAGGCCGGATGGGGAGACGAGTTCGACCGACTGGTCGAGCGCCTTCTCGGCGACGATGCACCCTCCGCCCCGGCGGCACAGGAGAAGAAGAACTGATGACAGAGAACGACACCCTCGCGCAGTACAGCGACTGGGCCTTCGAATCGGCGTTCGCGGTGCTCGTGCTGGCTCTGCTGCTGCTCATCGCCGAGTACGCGACCCACCGGGCCGACGTCGTGGCGGAGCGGGAACGCGAACTCGTGGCCGCCGGAAGGCAGCAGGCCCCCGCCGAGCGCGCGACCGGGCCGGGACGGATCGACCAGACGCCGAAGCGCACCGTGTCGCAGCGTCTCGGCAACATGGGACGCGCGCTCGTCGTCGTGGTCGCGGGCCTGCAGCTCGCCTCGATCGTCCTGCGTGGGCTGGCCACCGAGCGGTTCCCGCTCGGCAACATGTACGAGTTCGTCTCGATGGCGTGCACCGCCGCGGTGATCTTCGGGCTGATCGTCCTCCGCAAGCCGGCCTACCGGATCATGTGGGTGTACCTGGTGGTCCCCGTATTGATCCTCATGTTCCTCGCGGCGACGGTGTTGTATGCCGACGCCGCTCCCGTGGTGCCGGCCCTCCGATCGTTCTGGCTGCCGATCCACGTGACGATCATCAGCGTCGGCAGCGGCATCTTCCTCGTCTCGGGTGTCGCGAGCGTGCTGTTCCTGCTGCGCATCCGCTTCCCGAAGGGCGAGGAGCGCAGCGGTGTGTTCGCGGCGATCGCCGAGCGGCTGCCCGACGCGCAGACCCTCGACCGGCTCGCCTACCGCACGACGATCATCGGCTTCCCGCTGTTCGGCGCCGGCATCATCCTCGGGGCAATCTGGGCCGAGGCGGCGTGGGGACGCTTCTGGGGCTGGGACCCGAAGGAGACGGTCTCGTTCATCTCGTGGGTCATCTACGCCGCCTATCTGCACGCGCGTGCGACCTCCGGCTGGCGGAACACCCGCGCAGCGTGGATCAACATCGTCGGCTTCGTCACGGTGCTGTTCAACCTGTTCATCATCAACATGGTCGTGTCGGGCCTGCACTCGTACGCCGGGCTCAACTGAGGCTGCTATCGTCGCGCCGTCGTCCGTGACAGTCGACGGGGGGAGAACGCGGTGAATGGGGCCGGTAACGGGTCGTCGGGGCTCGACGGACACGCATTGGACGCGACGGCGCTGGACTCGTCGCTACTTGTACGTCCGGTCGCCGCGCCGCCGCGGAAGGGCTGGCGGCGGGTCGTCTACCGGGCGACCGGTGGTCGCGTGCACGTGGGGGAGAGTTCCCGGCAGCAACGCAAGGAGGAATCGGCCGAGCGGGTGCGTGCACCGCTGCACGGCTGCCATCGGATCGCCCTGCTGAGTCTCAAGGGCGGGGTGGGCAAGACGACCACCACGGTCACGCTCGGCTCGACCTTCGCGGAGCTGCGTGGCGATCGGATCGTCGCGGTCGATGCGAATCCGGACCGCGGGACGTTGAGTCAGAAGGTGGCCGAACAGACGCCGGCCACGGTGCGCACGCTGCTGCGCGATCAGTCGCTGCTCGAGACATATGCGGACGTGCGCGCCTACACCTCGCAGAACACGCATCGTCTCGAGGTGCTCGCCTCGGACACCGATCCGGCGGTCTCGGAGGCCTTCAGCGCCGACGACTACGAACGGACGTTGGGTCTTCTCGAGCGGTTCTACAGCGTCGTGCTCACGGATTGCGGGACCGGGCTCATGCACTCCGCTATGACCGCGATCCTCGAGAACGCCGACACGCTGGTCGTCATCAGTTCCGGTTCGGTGGACGGCGCTCGCAGCGCGTCGGCCACGCTCGACTGGCTCGACGCGCACGGCTATCGCGAACTCGTCGAGCGGTCGGTGGCCGTCGTCAACGCGGTGCGGCCGAGGTCGGGCAAGGTCGACCTCGACCTCGTGGTGCGACACTTCGAACAGCGGTGCCGCGCGGTCCACGTCCTGCCTTTCGATCCCCACCTCGAAGAAGGGGCGGAGATCGACCTGGACCGGTTGCAGTCGGGTACGCGGCGCGCCCTGCTCGGACTCGCCGCGGATATCACCGACGGTTTCGCCGCGCGGTGACAGACCGCTCGGCGTAACGCGAACGGTCAGTCGCCCCGCTCCTGATCGGACTCGCCGGTGCCGTCGCCACTCCGGCGGCGGTGCACCTCGCGATCGACCTTCCACAGGAAGTCGGGATCGTCGTCAGGCCCCATCACGCGGGACGGCGGACGAGATGTGGGACCGTACGCCTTCCACAGCAGGACGGCGAGTGTCACCGCACCGATGAGTGCCAACAGATAGAGCACGTTGCACCTCCTGACCGTGGTGGTGCCGGACGAGGACGTGCCCTCGCCGTGCACCTCCGGGCCGCGGCGACCGCAGACCGGTTCGTCCACATTCTAGGTGGGAGGAACCCGGTCCGGCACGTGGGTTCCGCGGGTGGTCGGCCGGGATCCGGCAGGTGTACGCCGGAGGTGCGGATTCTGCTGTCTCGGATCAGCGTGTCGCTTCGGTCGTGAGGGAGCGGAGAAGCGCCAGGACCTCGGACTCACGGAAGCGGCGATGGCCACCGGGGGTCCGCAGCGAGCCCAATCGGCCGGCGTGGGCCCACCGGGTGACGGTCTTGGGATCCACATGGAACAGTGCCGCCACCTGGCCCGGGGTCAGCAGGGATTCCTTCGCGCCGTTGAAAGTGGGTGCGCTCATTGCGAATGTCCTCCCGGTTGTCGTGATCGTGTTGTTCGACGCGATCGAGTTGTTCGATCGGGATGTCCAAGCCCATGGTGGCACCGATACCCCTGGTTGCTCGAACGGTCTACGGTTGGTAAAGCGGAAGTAATAGACAAAACGGACGGATGTCCGACTTACGGAAATCGACGCGGAGCTCGTCGTCCGGGCGGCCGGTTAACCTGGAGTGGTGAACGACGAACGCCGGAACGAACCCTCGGATACCCCCTCCCAGCGCACTCCACACCCTCACGGTGAGGGCGCCACGGCCGCCGACGGTCAGGCGGGGGCCGGGTCTCTGATCCGGGACGTCGCGTTGTACTCGGTGGCCCGACTCGCCCTCGTGGTCGTGCTCACTCTGCTCATTCTCTACGTTCCGCGGGCATTCGGGGTGGAAATCCCCCTCCTCGTCGCGGCCCTGTTCGCCGTGCTCATCGCCCTGCCCGTCTCGCTCGTGCTCTTCGCGTCGCTTCGGCGCCGCGTCAACGTGGGCATCGCCGCGGTCGATGAGCGTCGGCGCACCGAACGCGCGGACCTCGAGAAGCGCATGCGCGGCGAGAACGGGCGGTGACGGCGACCGGTGCGGTCGTCGACCGCAGCGCACCCCGGGACTGGGTCGACAACGCGGTCCGGCTCATCGAGGCCGACGCCCAGCGCAGCGCCGACACCCACCTGCTCCGCTACCCCCTCCCCGCGGACTGGGGCATCGACCTGTACTTGAAGGACGAGTCGACGCACATCACGGGCAGCCTCAAGCACCGTCTCGCGCGCTCGTTGTTCCTCTACGCCCTGTGCAACGGCTGGATCCGTGAAGGGACCCCGATCATCGAGGCGTCGTCCGGGTCCACCGCGGTCAGTGAGGCGTACTTCGCGCGACTCCTCGGCCTCGACTTCGTCGCCGTCGTACCGCGCCGCACCTCACCGGCGAAGGTCGCGCTCATCGAGGCGCAGGGCGGCCGGTGCCACTACATCGACCGCCCGCCCGAGATCTACACCGAGGCTCAGCGGCTCGCCGACGAGCTCGGGGGCTGCTTCATGGACCAGTTCACGAACGCCGAGCGGGTCACCGACTGGCGGGGCAACAACAACATCGCCGAGAGTATCTACTCGCAGATGCGTCTCGAGCGTCATCCCGTGCCGGAGTGGATCGTCGTCGGCGCCGGAACCGGCGGCACGAGCGCGACCCTCGGCCGCTACATCCGCTATCGCCGTCACCGGACACGGCTGGCGGTCGTCGACCCGGAGAACTCGGCGTTCTTCGGCGGGTTCGAGACGGGATCGGCCGACTACACGACCGGCATGCCCTCGCGTATCGAGGGGATCGGACGTCCGCGCGTCGAGCCGTCCTTCGTGCCCGAGGTCGTCGACCGGATGGTGCGGGTGCCCGACGCGGCGTCCATCGCCGCCATGCGGCACGCGAGCACCGTGCTCGGACGTCGGGTGGGCGGCTCGACCGGCACGAACCTCTGGGGAGCCTTCGGCCTGATCGCCGAGATGCTCGCGGAGGGCCGTGAGGGCAGCGTCGTGACGTTGCTGTGCGATGGCGGCGAGCGCTACGCCGACACTTATTTCTCCGACGAGTGGGTCGCTGCCGAGGGGATGGACCTCGCAGGGCCGCTCGCGGTGCTGGAGAAGTTCGCGACCACCGGCGGCTGGTGCCGGTAGAGCCTTCACCACCTGCGCAGATTCCGTTTCTGTCAATCGTCGTTGACGTGCCCTCGGTGTCAACCTATATTGACAACATGAGTGAAGCCACCACCCTCGCCGCTGCCGCCGCGAGCTCCGATCCCGCAGTGGGCCTGCGCGCCGTGCGTGCCCTGCGCCGGCTGCTGGAACGGCTCGAGGAGGTCCAGGTCACGAATGCCCGTGAGCGAGGTTGGTCCTGGCAGGCCATCGCCGACGAGCTCGGTGTCAGCCGCCAGGCGGTCCATCAGAAGCACAATCGGAAGCGCAGGTGATCGACATGTTCGAACGATTCGCCGACGGTGCCAGGTCCGCCGTTGTCGCAGCGCAACAGGAGGCGATCCGGGTGTGCGATCCCCGGATCGAGGCGTCGCACCTGCTCATCGGGGCCGCTGTCGCTGCGGACGAACCGCTGCGGGTCCTGCTCGCAGAGGAAGGTCTCACGGTCGACGGGCTCCGCTCCGACCGGGCCGCCCGCACCGCCGACGCCCCGCTCGGTGACGAGGACGCCGCGGCGCTCGAAGCGATCGGGATCGATCTCGACGAGGTCCGGAGCCGTCTCGAAGCGGCCTTCGGCAAGGGGGTGCTCGACGGGAAGAGCGCCGATCGGCGGGGCGTCGCGAACCGGCTCGGTCACATCCCGTTCGACCGGGCGGCGAAGAAGTCGCTCGAACTCGCGCTGCGGGAGGCCATCGCACGCCGCGAACGGGTCATCCGTCCCGAACACATCCTCCTCGGACTGCTGCGCAGCGACGATCCGGCGACCGGCGCCCTCGTGGAAGCGCACGTGCCGCGCGCGCAGCTCCGTCAGCGTCTGAGCGGCCACCTCGACGCCGCTGCCTGAGGTCGTCGAGCCTTCGGGTGGTTACCGGGTCGGCTGCGCGGGGGCGACGGCGAGCGGACGCCCGGCGACGAGCGGGACGACCGTCGCCGCGACGAGCAGCAGCGTGCCGACCGCGATCGTCGCGAACGGCCACCACTGACGATCCGATGTCGCCGTGACCTCCGCAGCCTGCGTGTCCGTAGCGGCCGGCGCGGTGCGCGGCAGCGCTTCGGTGGCCGACCGGACGTTGTCGGCGATGCCACCGACGACGTCGGCCACCGGCCCCACACCGTCGACCAGCTGTCCGGTGCCGTCCGTCAGGGCTCGGCCACCGTCGTCGAGGAGAACGAGGCCGTCGCGGAGCTGTCGCGAGCCGTCGGCGGCCTGCGCCATGCCCGCAACGAACTGCGCGTTCGGATCGGTGAGTTCGTAGGCGAGCTGCCGTGCGCCGTCGCGCAACTGCCCGAGCTGGGCGAGGGTGTCCGGTCCGAGGCCCTGCGTGTCGAGGGTCTCGACGAGCCCGCGCAGTCGGCCGGCCGCGCCCTGCGAGACCGGATCTGCAGACGCACCGAGCGTGTCGGCGACAGCTGCGAGTTGCGCGGTGACGTCGCCCTGCATCTCCCCGAAACCGGAGAGCCGGTCGACCACCTCGTCGACGCCACCGCTCACCTGGCGGGCACCGTCGCCGAGCATGTAGACACCGCCGTCGAGTTGTCCGAGACCGTCGGCGAGCTGCTCCCCGCCGTCACGGGCCTGCCGGAGACCGTCGGAGAGCTGGTGGGCACCGTCGTCGAGCTGGGTGCTGCCCTCCGTCAGCTGACCGACCCCGCCGTCGAGCACCGACAGCGGAAGTCCGGCCCGCTGCAGATTGCTCCGCGCCTCGTCGACGCCGTCCGCAGAGGGACTCGGCTCTTCCGAGACGGTCGCGACCGTCGTCTGGGGGCGGTCGAGCCAGGCGAAGACCGAACCCGTGCCCACGAGGAGCAGACCGGCTACAGCGAGAAGCAGGGGGAGAAGACGTGAACGCACGCCGGCCGACGCTACCGTCCGTCGCTGAGAGGCCCCTGAGGGGGAGGGGCGATCCCGGATGGGCCCGATTTGCCCGTTACGAGACCGAGTTCGGTGTGCCACAGTGGCACCATGATTTCTCTGATACTGCGGTTGATCATCAACGCGGTCGGTCTGTGGCTCGCGGTCGAGCTGGTCGACGGGATCGACTTCACCGATCCCGCAGGCACCTCCGACACGACCCGCAAGGTCATCTCGCTCGTCGTGCTGGCCGCCATTTTCACCGTCGTCAACGCACTCGTGAAGCCGCTGGTGAAGCTGCTGTCGCTGCCGCTGGTGATCCTCACCCTCGGGCTCTTCCTGCTCGTCGTCAACGCGCTGATGCTCATGCTCACCGCGTGGCTGAGCGGATTCACCGAGTACGGCCTCACGATCGACGGTTTCTGGGCGGCGCTGTGGGGCGGCGTGATCATCGCGATCGTCAACTTCGTCCTCGGCCTGGTCGTCCCGGACCGCGACTGATCCCGTCCGCCCGCGACCCGGTCCGCCGCGCCCGCGTCATGGTCAGCCGAAGGCCAGCGCGGGCGCGGTGGCTACCGCCCACACGAGCATCGCGACACCCGAATCGCTGAGCGCCGGGATCAGCGCGAGACCGAGGGCACCGGCCCGCACCGGTTTGTGCGCGCGGACCGCGAACGGTGCGGCGAGGAAGCCGGCGAGCGCCCACGGCGTCGCCGCGACCAGCACGAGCGACATCACGAACGGCACGACGACCAGCACCAGGTGGAGCGTGCGGGTCCTCGGGTCGCCCAGCTTGACCGCCAGGGTCCGCTTGCCGGTCTCCGCGTCGGTGGCGATGTCGCGGAGATTGTTCGTCACCAGGACGGCCGTCGAGATCGAGCCGACGGCGACCGCGCAGGCCAGACCCACCCAGTCGACGCGACCGGCCTGAACGAACTGGGTGCCGAGCACCGCGACCAGCCCGAAGAACACGAAGACGCCGATCTCACCGAAGCCGCTGTAGCCGTACGGGTTCTTTCCGCCGGTGTAGTACCAGGCCCCGGCGATGCAGACCGCGCCGACGAGCACGAGCCACCAGGCGGTCGTGACGGCGAGAGCGAGTCCCGCGACGGCCGCGATGCCGAAGCACACGAACGCCGCGCGCTTGACAGCGCCGGGGCTCGCCGCCCCCGAACCCACGAGCCGCATCGGGCCGACCCGCTCGTCGTCGGTGCCGCGGATGCCGTCGGAGTAGTCGTTGGCGAAGTTCACGCCGATGATCAGTCCGAGCGCGACGACCAGTGCCAGCAGCGCCTTCCACCACACGGCCTCACCGAGCCACGCCGCAGCGCCCGTGCCCGCCAGGACGGGTGCGATCGCGTTGGGGAGGGTGCGCGGACGAGCGCCTTCGAGCCATTGACCAGCCGTTGCCATGGATCGATCTTCGCACCCGGGCCTGCCTGCCGCGTCGTGCGCACCCCGTCAGGAGAAGCGCGAGACGAGGGCGCGGCGATCGACCTTGCCCGGTCCACGCAGCGGCAGCGTGTCGACGACCTGCAGCTCACGCGGCGCAGCAGTGGGATCGAGCGTGGCCTCGACGTGGTCGCGGAGTTCGGCGAGCGTCGGCGTCGCGCCGGGGACGGGCACGACGACCGCCGCGACGCGCTGACCGAGCCGGGCGTCGGGCAGACCCACCACCGCGACCTCCCGGACGGCCGGGTGCTCGACGAGCACGGCCTCGACCACCTGGGGGACCACGGTGAGCCCACCGGTCGAGATGGCCTCGTCGAGCCGTCCCAGGATGCGCAGGACCCCGTCGTCGAGCATGCCCGCGTCGTCGGTGCGGAACCAGCCGGGTTCGGCGAAGGCAGGATGGTCGGGCAGGTTCCGGTAGCCCGAGGCGAGCGTGGCGCCGCCGAGCCACACCCGCGAGTCCCCGTCGACGCGCACGTACACGCCGTCGAGCGGCACGCCGTCGTAGACGCAGCCGCCGCAGGTCTCGCTCATGCCGTAAGTGCGCACGACGGTGATGCCGGCCGCGCGGGCGCGGTCGAGGATTGGCACGGGAGTCGCGGCCCCACCGAGCAGGATCGCGTCGAGGCGGGCAAGCGCCGCGGTGGCGTCGGGATGGTCGAGGGCCTTGATCAGCTGCGTGGGAACCATCGAGCTGTACCGGCGGGGGCCCGGCATGGCATCCACCGCCGCCGGCACATCCGCAGGATCGAAACCGGCGGACACGTCGACGACGACGGGTTCGGTTCCGGAGAGCAGACTGCGCAGCAGCACCTGCATGCCCGCGATGTGATGGGCGGGCAGGGCCAGGAGCCACGAGCCCGTCCCGCCCAGCCGGGCGTGGGTGGCGTCGCCGCTCGCGCGCAGCGCCTGCGCGGACAACATGGCACCCTTCGGGGTCCCGGTCGTGCCGGAGGTCGCGACCACCAGTCCCACGCCGTCCGCGACGGGTTCACCGGGGCTCAGTGCGGCGGTGAGTCGGAGCGTCTCCCGCTCGTCCCCGGCGGGGACGGGGAGCAGAGCCGGTCCGTCACCGTCGAGCATGCGCTGCAGGGTGGGCAGCACGGAGCGGACGGCGGACCCGGCAGGGACGGGCAGGAGCTCGAGTGTGGTCACAGATCGTATTGTGTCGTGTCCCATCCGCCTGCCTCGAGCTGGCGGCGGACCCGGTCCACATCGTCGGGCGACGGCATGTTGTTGGTGATCTTGCTGATCAGGACCGCGATGTCGATGCGGTTGATCGACAGGTCACCGTCCTCGACCAAGGTGTCGGCGACCTGGGCGACCTCCTCGTCGGACAGGCGCCGCGCGAGCAGTGCGAACAGGGGTACGTAGTCCTGTTCCGGTACCCCTTCGGGGTAACCGGCGCGGAGCCACTCGACGATGGAAGCGAGAAACGGCGGGAGAGCCACCCGTCACTCCGATCAGAAGATGTCGATGCCGAACGTTCCGGCGAGGAAATCGGACGCCAGCAGGAGGATTCCCGCCAGGATCGCGCAGGCGACCACGGCGAAGCACAGCACCGCGGCGGTCCGCGCCACGGGGTTCGGTATGCCGTCGCTGCCCCGACCGGTGTCGAGCGCGCGGACCCCCAGGGCGAACAGGGAGGGCAGGCCGGCGCCGAGCAGCAGGCCCACGAGAACGACCTGCCAGAGGGAATCGAGGGTGTGCGTCAACAGGTTCACAAGCGTCCTTCCCTGCTGACCGTTTCGGAGGCACCCGGCGCCGAGGCGAGCTTGTCGTCCCAGTCGGCGGTGACGTTGGAGGCGTCGACGGGCTGCCGGCGCGAGCGCAGCCACATGAACAGGGCCAGGGCGCACAGGATTGCGAACACGACGAGCACGCCGGACATGCCGCCGATGAGGTGGGCGAGCGCCCAGCAGATCGCTCCGACGACCGCGGCGCACGGCAGGGTGATGACCCACGCGACGACCATCCGTCGCGCCACCGACCAGCGCACCTCGGCGCCCTTGGTGCCCAGACCCGTTCCGAGGATCGACCCCGTGGCGACGTGCGTGGTCGACAGCGGCAGACCGAAATGGCTCGAGGTGAGGATGATGGCGGCCGACGACGACTCGGCGGCCAGGCCCTGCGGCGGGGCGATCTCGACGAGGCCCTTGCCCAGCGTGCGGATGATGCGCCAGCCACCGAGATAGGTGCCGAGTGCGATCGCGACGGCACAGGCGACCTTCACCCAGAACGGCATCTCGGTGTCGGCGGTGATGGTGCCGTGGGCGACGAGGGCCAGGAAGATCACGCCCATCGTCTTCTGCGCGTCGTTGGTGCCGTGCGCGAGGGACATCAGGGACGCCGTGCCGATCTGTCCCAGCCGGAAGCCGCGGTCGCGGTGCTCGGTGGCGACCGGTCGGGTCAGGCGGTGCATCGACCAGATGCCCACCGTGGACACCAGCGCCGCGATGACGGGCGCGAGCACGGCGGGAAGCAGGACCTTGCCCAGGACTCCGTCCCACACGACGCCCTGGACACCGATCGACGCCAGTGCAGCGCCGACGAGACCGCCGAACAGGGCGTGCGACGAACTGGACGGCAGACCGAACAGCCAGGTCGAGATGTTCCAGAGGATCGCTCCGACCAGACCGGCGAAGACGATGAGCAACAGATCGGTACCGCCGACGGTGTCGAGGTCGACGACACCCTTCGCGACGGTCGCGGCGACTTCCACGGACAGGAAGGCGCCGACGAGGTTGAGAGTCGCGGACAAAGTGACCGCGGTCTTGGGTTTGAGGGCGCCGGTGGCGATGGATGTCGCCATGGCATTGCCGGTGTCGTGGAAGCCGTTGGTGAAATCGAAAGCGAGGGCAGTGACGACCACCACCAGGAGCACGACGAACTCTGCGGTCACGTCTGTCGATTGTGGGGTAGCGGGCAGGTGAATGTACAGCGACGGGGATGTGAATTCTGCGTCTCGCCGTCACACCCGACCGGTTCTTTCGGACTCCGACCATGAGCGGAGTGCAGAGCAGACCGCACGGCTTGTGTGCAAGATCACCGGCGTCGCGCGACTGCCTCCGGCCGTGCCCGGGTACCTCCGTTCGTCAACGGAGGTCGCGCCGCAAGGGATGGTCCTCGGGGATCTGCACCAGGACGATCGGGATCCCCTCGGGATCCGCGATCCACAGCTCGCGCAGTCCCCACGGCTCCTGCTTCGCACCCCGGACGATGCGCACGCCCTTCAGCGCCAGTTCGGCCTCGGCGTCGTAGACGTCGCGCACCTGGAGCCACAGGGCGCCGTGGAACATTTCGTCGCTGTCGTCGGATCGGCCGTGCGCGGCGATCTCGATGAGCGACTGCCCCGCGAAGAAGACGGTTCCGCCGGGATACTCGCGGGCGATCGCCAGTCCCAGCGTCGAACCGTAGAACTCGAGGGCGGCCTCGGGGTCGCGCGGACGGAGGATGGTGCGGCTGCTGAGGATCTCCACGGTCACTGCTCCTCGGCCGGGCAGGCCTCGTGATGGCGGCGGCCGTGCGTGCGCCGCGATTCCTTCATCTCGGCCTCGAACAGATGGCGCCGGCCCTCCACGAGTTCGTCGCGCACCTGCTTCTCGAACGTGCGGAAGTCCGACCAGTAGCCGTCGTCGAACTCCTCGACGAGCTGGAAGGTCCAGCGACCCTCGGCGATGTTGCGTCCGATGATCTCGGTGCCGAGCCGCTCGGCGATCTCGTCGTGCCCGGCCTCGCGGAACAACTCCTCGGCGTCGCCGGTGAGCAGATCGGCGCGGCCCATCAGCTGGTGGAAGGCATAGAGATGGCCTCGCGCCTGCTCGACGGTCTCGAGGGCCTCGGACAGTTTGCCGGTCGCTTTCACAGTGGCGTCGGAGACGCTTTCCGGGCGGGTGTGGGCGGTTCGCGGACTCTGGCGATCGGTCATGTCCCACAGTGTGCCCGAGAGCACACGGTTCGAACGTAACTGAACATATGTGTTTGACGAAGCTTTCGATGGGACATTACTGACGGCAACGGTGCCCATGACAGCGCCGGCCTGCCACAGCGGATCCGACACAGCCGTTACCGCGGCTGCGCGGCACCGCCGACAACGAGTGAGGAGAACTGCCATGGCGACCGACTACGACGCTCCCCGCACCACCGACATCCTGGGCGGCGGTGGCACTGCCCTGGACGAGCTGGACATCAAGCCCACCGCGGCCGCCGACACCGACGAGGGCGAGATCCTCGAGACCCTCGACCTGCCCGGCGCCGACCTCTCGGCACTGTCGGCGGAGGAGCTCTCGGTGCAGGTCCTGCCGAAGCAGTCGGACGAGTTCACCTGCATGGGCTGCTTCCTCGTCCAGCACCACAGCCGTCGCGCGACGGGCGCCGGCGAGCAGGCCTACTGCCGCGACTGCGTCTGACCTTCCGTCGGACGACCCCTCCCTGCGCGGGGAACCGGGCTTTGCACCTGCTGTAGCAGGGGCGAAGTCCGGTTCGTCGCGTCAGGATCAGTAGTAGTGCGGGTAGGGCGACCAGTCGGGCTCGCGCTTCTCGAGAAAAGCGTCGCGACCCTCGATCGCTTCGTCGGTCATGTAGGCCAGACGCGTGGCCTCGCCCGCGAACAACTGCTGACCGACGAGGCCGTCGTCCTGCAGGTTGAAGGCGTACTTGAGCATGCGCTGCGCCTGCGGCGACTTGCCGTTGATCTTCTGCGCCCACTCCAGCGCGACGTTCTCGAGCTCGTCGTGGTCGACGACCTTGTTCACCGCACCCAT
This sequence comes from Rhodococcus sp. Chr-9, assembly GCF_000801125.1. Classification (NCBI taxonomy): domain Bacteria; kingdom Bacillati; phylum Actinomycetota; class Actinomycetes; order Mycobacteriales; family Nocardiaceae; genus Rhodococcus; species Rhodococcus sp. Chr-9. Next base: position 97,968 of record NZ_JTIZ01000089.1, on the reverse strand, counting down.
GTGGTGCATCTCCTCGGCCGTATAGGTGTCGCCGAGGAAGAAGATCTCCCGCGCGAACTTCTGGCCGACCATCTTGGCGAGGTAGGCGCTGCCGTAGCCCCCGTCGAAGCTGCCCACGTCGGCATCGGTCTGCTTGAAGCGGGCGTGCTCACGGGAGGCGAGCGTCAGGTCGCACGTGACGTGCAGGCTGTGACCGCCACCGGCGGCCCAGCCGTTGACCACAGCGATGACGACCTTCGGCATGAACCGGATCAGCCGCTGGACCTCGAGGATGTGCAACCGGCCCGCGCGGGCCTTGTCGACGGTGTCGGCGGTCTCGCCGCTCGCGTACTGGTAGCCGCTACGGCCACGGATCCGCTGGTCGCCGCCGGAGCAGAAGGCCCACCCGCCGTCCTTCGGGCTCGGGCCGTTGCCCGTGAGCAGCACGACGCCCACGTCGGAGGTGGTCCGCGCATGATCGAGCACGCGGTAGAGCTCGTCGACGGTGTGCGGACGGAAGGCGTTGCGCACCTCGGGACGATCGAACGCGACGCGGACCGTGCCCTGCGTGACGTGTCGGTGATAGGTGATGTCGGTGAGGTTCTCGAACCCGGGTACCGGGCGCCACAATTCTGGATCGAAGGTCACCTCGTCACCATAAAGGGCCGGACATCTCGGCGACGTGCGCTGCCGCCCGATAACGTGCACAACCATGACCGAGCAGACCGATCCCCGCGACGACTACGAACACCACGGCGGATTCCCGGTCTACGAACCGGTGAAGGCGGGGCCGAACTACGGTCGCCTCGTCGAGACCTTCCGGCGTCTGCAGGATCTGATGGTCTCCACGAACCCGCCGGACGAGGTCGTCGACCGCGCGATCGAGCAGACCGAGGCACTCGTCGGCCTGCTCGCCGAGCACGCCGTGCCCGAGGGCCGCTCGCCCGCCGGATTCAACGTCGACCTGCCCGGACGCGGCAGCGCGCTGCTGCTGCCGTGGACGATCGAGAAGTACGGACCGGACGGTGTCCGTGAGCGCGGCGTCTTCCGCCGCTACCACCTCGGAGGCAACGGGGCCGCGCACGGCGGCACGCTGCCACTGCTGTTCGACGACCTGTTCGGCATGGTCATCCACGCCAACGGCCGCCCGATCGCCCGCACCGCCTATCTCCACGTCGACTACCGCAGGATCACTCCGATCGAGACCGAACTCGTCGTCGACGGCTGGGTGGACCGCGTGGACGGTCGCAAGGCCTTCTGCAAGGCCGAACTGCGCGATGTCGACGGCAACCTCCTCGCCGACTGCGAGGCGCTGATGGTCCAGTTGCTGCCGGGCCAGCCGTGACCTCCCTGCCCCTCCCGTCCGCGCTGCCCCTCCCGTCCGCGGACGAGTTGCTCGACGGGGCAGTCGTCGTCTCGCTGCCCATGCGCGTCCGGTTCCGCGGCATCACCGAACGCGAGGTGCTGCTGCTGAGCGGACCCGCCGGGTGGGGCGAGTTCGGACCGTTCCCCGAATACGGCGACGACGAGGCGGCGCACTGGTTGCAGTCGGCGATCGAAGCCGCCTGGCATGGCCATCCGGCTCCGCGCCGCTCCCGGATCGCGGTCAACGCGACCGTGCCCGCCATCGGCCCGGAGCGCGTCCCCGAGGTGCTCACCCGGTTCCCCGGCGCGCGCACCGCGAAGGTGAAGGTCGCCGAAACGGGCCAGGATCTCGCGCAGGATGTCGCTCGCGTCCGGGCCGTGCGCGAACACGTGCCCCACGTCCGGATCGACGCGAACGGCGGCTGGAGCGTGGACGAGGCCGTCCGCGCCCTCACGGCGTTCACCGCCGACGGTCCGCTCGAATACGCCGAGCAGCCGTGCGCGACCGTCCCCGAACTCGTCGAGGTGCGCCGGCGACTGCCCGGGGTGCGCATCGCGGCGGACGAGAGCATCCGCCGCGCCGAGGATCCCCTGCGGGTCGTGCGGGCCGGGGGAGCGGACGTCGCCGTCGTGAAGGTCTCGCCGCTCGGTGGGGTCCGACGCCTCGTCGCGCTCGCCGACGAACTCGCCGGGCACGGCGTCGAGGTGGTCGTCTCGAGCGCCCTCGACTCCGCGGTGGGAATCGCCACCGGTCTCGCGGCGGCAGCCGCCCTGCCCGACCTCCCGTACGCCTGCGGGCTGGGCACGGGTGGTTTCTTCGAAGCCGACGTCGCGCCGGCTCTGCACATGTCCGACGGAGCGCTCGATGTCGTCGCGGTCGAGCCCGAACCCGAGCGGCTCGACGCGCTGCGGGCCGATCCCGATCGAGTCGAGTGGTGGTGCGAGCGGGTGCGTCGGTGCCGTACGGTGCTCGCCGGACGCGGACTGTGACGACCTCGCCGGACGCGGACTGTGACCGCACGGAATCGTCGTATATCGTTCCCCGCGTCCCAACGGTCACAAGTGTCACATCTACGGAGGCAGTGAAAGTGGTTGCAGCTCTGGGCGATGCCCTCCTCGGCGCCGACAAGTTCCCGGCGGTCAAGGCAGACGTCGAAGCCCTGATCGATGCTGAGGTGTCGGACAAGAAGGGTGCGTCCGGTCTCGCCCTCAAGGGTGGCTACGCAGCAGTGAAGAAGGTCGGCCCGGGCATCGTGCCGGGTGCCGTCGAAGGTCTGCTGCCCGAATTCGTCGAGAAGCTCCAGCCGTTCTGGGTGGAGTACGCAGGCAACGGTTCGTTCGCGGACTTCCTGGTCGCCCGCGGCGAGGTCGTCGCCGACGCTCTCCTCGGCGTGACCGACGAGCGCATCGCCGGCACGTCGAAGTCCGGCGTCAAGAAGGTCTACGACTCGCTGCGCCCCTCGGCCAAGAAGCACGTCGTCGAGGCCCTGCCGCGCCTGGGTGATCTCATCCAGAAGCACGCCGGCTGAGCCGACACCAGCGACATCCGGACGTCGCGGTCCCGAACCGGTTCGCCGGTCGGTACCGCGACGTTCGTCGTTCGGTACCGCGACGTTCGTCGTTCGAGGGGGTCGTTCGAGGGGTCCGTCAGTAGACGGGCTCCCCGTACTTCCAGTAGCCGATGAAGGTCACCGCCGCACGGTCCCAGCCGCACTCGCGCACGAGATGGCGGCGCACGCCGGTCGCGAGCGACGACTCGCCTGCGACGAACGCGTGGGCCGAATCCGACGAGGGCGTCGACTCCCGCACCGCGTCGACGACGAGACTGCCCGGAACCGCCTCGCCATCCGTCCTGATCACCGGATGCACCCGCACGTTCTCGCCCGTCGGCAGATTCTGGGCGCTGAGATCGCCCGGGTGCGGAACCTCGACGAAGACCTCCACGGCCGCGAACGGGTCGAGGGCAAGAATCGAGTCGAGGATGCCGACCACGGCGGGCACCGCGCTCTCGTCGCCGACGAGCAGCCACGACCGTGCTTCGTCGAGGGGCAGGTTGCTGATGCCCTCGTCGAGGATGCCGATCTCGTCGCCGGGCTGTGCCCGCTCCGCCCACGCCGAAGCCGGACCCAGATCGCCGTGCGACGCGAAATCGATCTCGATCTCTGAGGTCGGACCGAACAGCCCGGTGCCCGCAGGTCGCACACGGCGGAACGTGTAGTTCCGCAACACCGGACGCCGCCCCTCGGGCAGTTCCTGGTATTCGGGCCACCAACGGTCGTCGGTCGCGCCGGGAAGGGTCAGCTCCTGCTGATCCGGGGTGGGAAAGAACATGCGGAACCAGTGGTCGAAGCCCATCGGTGCGATCGAGTCGACGTCGTCGCCGCCCACGGTGATGCGCACGAAGGTCGGGCTGATGCGTTGGGCGGCGAGTACCTGCGCGCGCACCATCCGCCGCGACTCGGGCTTGAGATAGGGATTGCGCCGTGCGGTTCCGGTGCTCTTCGCCATACGGCCCTCCGAGGTTGCTCGGATGCCACCACTGACGACGTGCAGCATCCCGACGATCGTTCAGCGGAGCCTAACCTGTGCCGTCACCCGGGAGTGCCGGGCCGCTGCAGTCTCCGCACCGCGGGCGTCAGTCCCCATTCGGTCCGCCCCAACCGGCTCACCGCACCGAGCGCGGCGAAGTCGGGGGCACCGTCCTCCGCCAGCACCTCCGGATCGACCGTCACGGCGAGGACGTCGCCCATCACGACGAACGAGTCGCCGATCTCGATCACACGGTGCAACCGGCACTCGATCGAGGCGGGTGCCTCCGCGACCCGCGGGGGCCGCACCCGCTCGCTCGGCTCGGCGTGCAACCCCACCTCGGTGAACTCGTCGATGTGGTGCGGGAACGCCGCCGACGAGGCGTTGACCTTCTCCATCAACGGCACGGTCGCGATATTGATCACGAACTCGCCCGTCTGCTCGATGTTCCGCAGACTGTCCTTCCGGCCCACGGAGGTGAACTGCACGACCGGCGGGGCCGTACTCGCCACCGTGAAGAAGCTGTACGGAGCGAGATTGAACACACCGTCCTCGGCCTCGGTGGACACCCACGCGATCGGTCTCGGCACGATTGTCGCGGTGAGAAGGCGGTAGAAGCGGCCGGGACTCGACTCGGCGGGATCGAAGACTGTGCGCACGGCCTCCATTCTGACCGCACCTGTACCCGGCCACACTTCCGGCGCAATTACCCTGGACTCCGTGAATCCGTCCACTGCCCAGGCCACTGCTGTCGTCGACGAACTCGCCCGGGGCGGTGTTCGGGACGTCGTGCTGTGCCCGGGCTCGCGCAACGCGCCGCTCGCCTTCGCGCTCCAGGCCGCCGACAGCGCAGGACGTCTGCGCCTGCACATGCGTATCGACGAGCGCACCGCCGGATTCCTCGCGATCGGCCTGGCCCTCGCATCGGGGCGTCCCGTCCCGGTCGTCATGACCTCCGGTACCGCCGTGGCCAACCTCGCGCCCGCCGTGCTTGAGGCGAACTACGCCCGCGTCCCGCTGGTCGTGCTCAGCGCCAATCGCCCCTACGAACTGCTCGGATCCGGTGCGAACCAGACCGTCGAACAGCTCGGGTTGTTCGGCAGCCAGGTGCGCGCCACCATCAGTCTCGGCCTCGCCGAAGGCATCGAGCAGAACAGCCAGTGGCGTTCGGCTGTCTCCCGGGTTCTCGCCGCCGCCCGCGGAACCCGATCGGGCAACGCCGGCCCGGTCCACTTCGACATCCCGCTGCGCGAACCGCTCGTGCCCGAGCTCGACGCGAAGGGCCCGGTGCCCGAGGGCCGCCCCGACGGCGATGCCTGGACCACCACGGTGAACGCCACCCTCGACGTCCCGCTCGAGATCGACCTGACCCCCGACACGATCGTCGTCTCCGGTCACGGTTCCGCCCACCGCCCCGAATTGTCCGGGTTGCCGACCGTCGCCGAACCCACCGCACCGTTGCACGGCATCCCGGTGCATCCGATGGCGCTGCCGCACCTGAAGCCGCGCCAGGCGATCATCACCGGACGGCCCACGCTGCACCGGCCGGTGTCGAACCTGCTCGCCGACCCCGCCGTCACCGTGTACGCGCTGACCACCGGCCCGCGCTGGCCCGACGTGTCGGGCAACGTCATCGCGACAGGCACCCGCGCCGTGGTGTCGGGAACACCCGACGAGGCGTGGCTCGAACGATGCCGCCAGCTGTCGGCGCACACCGACAAGGCCGTGCGCGCCCAGCTCGACGGGCATCCGAAGGCCACCGGACTGCACGTCGCGGCGGTCGTGACGGACTCGCTGAAGCCCTGCGACCAGCTGCTGCTCGGGGCGTCGAACCCGGTGCGCGACGCGGCGCTCGTGAGCTACCCGAAACCCGACGTGAAGGTGCTGTCCAACCGGGGTGTCGCCGGGATCGACGGTACGGTCTCCACCGCCGTCGGTGCCGCACTCGCCTACGAGCAGGGACGGACCGTCGCGCTGCTCGGCGACCTGACCTTCCTGCACGACGCGTCGGGCCTGCTCATCGGGCCGTCGGAGCCGCGGCCGCAGAACCTCACCATCGTCGTCGCGAACGACGACGGCGGCGGAATCTTCGAACTGCTCGAACAGGGCGACCCGCAGTACGCGGGTGTTTTCGAGCGTGTCTTCGGCACCCCGCACGGTATGGACCTCGCGGCACTGTGTGCGGCCTACCGCGTCCCGCACGAGCTGGTGGATCTGCAGGGACTCGCGCTCGCCCTCTCGAACGACACGGCGCCGCCCGCGGGCATCCGTGTGGTCGAGGTCACCACCGATCGGGCCGGGCTGCGCGAATTGCACGCGGCGGTGCGGGCGCAGCTGTGAGCGGACCCGAGCGCGCGCGGCGCGCGGTTCTCATGGTCGCGGCGGCGATTTCCGCCCTCGCGGTGATCCTGTTGCTCGGCGCCCTCCGCAACGACCTCACCATCCGCTCCGACACGGGCACGGCCGTCGCGGAGGTGCTCGCGGCCGGCTCCGTGCGGTCCGCCGTGAGTTTCGTCACTCCTGACGGTGTGACGCACAATCCGGAGCTCGGCGTTCTGTACCCGACGGGGCTGACCACCGGGCAGCGGATCGCCGTCGAGTACGCCCGGAGTGATCCCGATCTCGTTCGTGTGACCGGTCGCGACGCCCGTGTCGCCCTGATCCCGACCGGATCGGTGATCGTCGTCACATGGTTGATCGCCACGCCGGTGCTGATCTGGCTGCGGCGGAGGGCGACCGCCGCACCCGCTGTCGCTCCCGACGTGAAGGATCGACAGCTGCAGGTGTGACGAACGAAACGTTCGTCGCGACTTCGTCCATCGGTCACCGAGCTCGCACCTGCTCGACTCGCAGGCTCGCCACGCTGTCGGCGTGCGAGTAGCCATCGTCGCGGAATCCTTCCTCCCGAACGTCAACGGCGTCACCAACTCGGTGCTCCGCGTCCTTGAGCACCTCGACCGCACCGGACACGACGCGTTGGTCGTCGCACCCGACACGGTCGCAGGCAGGCCACCCGCTCCGTCCGACCATCACGGGACACCCGTCCACCGCGTACCGGCGGTGCGCGTACCGAGGATCAGCTCCCTCCCGGTGGGCGTGCCCGGCCCGGAACTCCTTCCGGTGCTGCGCACTTTCGCGCCGGACGTGGTGCACCTCGCGTCCCCGTTCGTGCTCGGTGCCGGCGGTCTCGCCGCCGCGGGACGCCTCGACATTCCGACGGTCGCGATCTATCAGACGGACGTGGCCGGATTCGCCTCCAGCTACGGGCTCGGCCTCGCCGCGCGTGCGTCCTGGCGGTGGACTCGGCGCCTGCACCGCGGCTGCGATCTCACCCTCGCTCCCTCGACCTCCGCCGTGGACGACCTCGTGGCCCACGGCATCCCGCGCGTGCGGCGCTGGTCGCGGGGCGTCGACACCGACCGCTTCGCGCCGTCCCGGCGGGACGAGGACCTGCGCTCCTGCTGGTCGCCGGACGGCCGTCCGATCGTCGGTTTCGTGGGACGCCTCGCGCCCGAGAAGCACGTCGAGCGGCTCGCGATCCTCGCCCACGACCCGCGGCTGCAGCTCGTCGTCGTCGGCGACGGTCCCGAACGGTCGCGGCTCGAACGTCAGCTGCCGTCGGCCGTGTTCACCGGGCAGCTGGGGGGCGAGGAACTGGCCCGCGCCCACGCGAGCCTCGACGTCTTCGTCCATCCCGGCGAACACGAGACCTTCTGCCAGGCCGTGCAGGAAGCCCTGGCGAGCGGGGTCCCGGCGATCGTGCCGGACGCGGGCGGACCACGCGACCTCGTCGCCCACTGCCGCAACGGTTACCGCTTGCCGGTGGACGGCTTCGTCGAATTGCTGCCCCGAGCCGTCGATGCGCTGCTCGCTCCTGGGGTCCGGGACGAGTTCGGTGGTGCGGCACGCAGTGGAGTGCTCGGCCGCACCTGGCCCGTGCTGTGCGACGAGTTGTTCGCCCATTACCGGCGGGTGCAGGGCCTTCCCGCGCACGCGCTCCGCCGCGCCGCATGAGCGCCGGCGTCCACTAGGGGAGCGGGTAACGTTTCGGCCGTGGCAACAACTCACGGATCACGCGCGTCGCTCGACAAGGACCCGCGTGAGGTCGCGTCCATGTTCGACGGGGTCGCTGCACGCTACGACCTGACCAACACCGTCCTGTCGTTCGGGCAGGACCGCGGGTGGCGTCGCGCGACCCGTGCGGCTCTCGACCTGAAGCCCGGCGAGCGGGTGCTCGACCTGGCCGCCGGCACCGGGGTCTCCACCGTCGAACTCGGACGGTCCGGCGCGTGGGTCGTCGCCACCGACTTCTCCAAGGGCATGCTGCACGCCGGTGAGTTCCGCAACGTCCCGATGGTCGCAGGCGACGCGATGAAACTGCCGTTCGCCGACGCGGTCTTCGACGCCGCGACCATCTCCTTCGGCCTGCGCAACGTCGCCGACCCGGACGAGGGACTGCGCGAGATCGCCCGGGTGGTCAAGCCGGGTGGACGCCTCGTGGTGTGCGAGTTCTCCACACCCGTGCGGGAACCGCTACGCACCGTCTACATGGAGTACCTGATGCGGACGCTGCCGCGGGTCGCGCGGGCGGTCAGCAGCAATCCCGACGCCTACGTCTACCTCGCCGAATCGATCCGGGCCTGGCCCGATCAAGAGCAGCTCGCCCGGCGCATCGAGGCCGCGGGCTGGAGCGACGTGAAGTGGCGCAATCTCACGGGGGGCATCACCGCCCTGCACCGCGCGGTACGCAAGTAGCCGGGCGCATCGGCACCGCGCGGTACGCAAGTAACCGCGCGGCGCTGTATCGGCGCTCAGGCGAAGAGGGGCTGACGGTCCCAGCGCATCGAGAGATGACCGCTCGTCCGCCACACCCGGGCCACGAAGTCGGCGTCCTCGTCGGTGACGAGATTGCCCATCACCCGCACCGCGACCGACATCATCGTCCGCGACCGCATCGCGATCGGGCCGGTCGCCGGCAGGAACTTCGGGATCGTGAGCAGGCTCGCGAGGCGACGCGCGGTGGAGAACGCCCGGCCGTAGTGGGAGCGCAGCGTCGCCGGCCACAGGTCGGTGAGGTCGTCGGAGTCGAGCAGCCCGGCGAGCAACCGACCGCCTTCGAGTCCGTAGTCGATGCCCTCGCCGTTGAGCGGATTGACGCACGCCGCGGCGTCGCCGATCAGCGCCCAGTTCCTGCCCGCGACCCCCGACACGGCTCCGCCCATGGGCAGCAGCGCCGACGCCACACGCGTCACCTCGCCGAGTTCCCATTCCGTGCGGCGCTGCCGCGCGTAGAGGTCGATGAGATGCCGCAGCGATCCACTCGCCGGTCGCGAGGCGGTCGCGAGGGTCCCCACTCCCAGGTTCACCTCGCCGGTGCCGAGCGGGAACACCCAGCCGTAGCCCGGCTGGACGGCCCCCGCGTCGTCGCGCAGTTCGAGGTGCGAGGTGATCCACGGATCGTCGCTGCGCGGGGAGGTGGCGTAGGCCCGCGCGGCCACGCCGTAGGTGGTGTCGCGGTGCCAGCGACGACCGAGCACCTTGCCGAGGGGAGAACGCACCCCGTCGGCGACGATCACCGTGCGGCAGCGGACGGTCCGCGGTCCGTCGGCGGTGCGGAAGATCACGGCCGAGACCCGGTCGCCGTCGCGTTCGACGTCAACGGCCTTCGTTCCGTCCACGGCGCGGGCACCCGAGTCGAGCGCGGCCTGCCGGATCCGGGCGTCGAGTTCGGTGCGCGGCACGGCGCTGCCCACGACCGGGAACGACGAGTCGGGCCAGGGGAGTTCGAAGCGGCCACCGAAGCCCTCGAGACGCAGACCGCGGTTGACGGTGCGGGTGCGCAGCCAGTCGCCGAGGCCGAGTTCGTCGAGTTCGGCGACGGCACGCGGGGTCAGTCCGTCACCGCAGGTCTTGTCGCGAGGGAAGGTCGCGGCATCGACGAGCAACACCTCGCGACCGGCGCGGGCAGCCCACGCGGCGGCGGCGGAACCGGCTGGACCGGCACCGACGACGAGAACATCGGTACTGTCGGGAACGCAGGACTGGGATTGCCGCGGATCTCGCGCGGAGTGTTCGGCCACCACCGCTCCATCTTCTCAGGCCGCGATCGGCCGCCTCGACGAGGTGGATCGGGGAACGAACGGCTAGGTTCACTACGGTGAAGTCGAGGCGACAGAACAGGATGGGTACGTCATCGTGAGCACTGAGGGGGCGGCTCGGACCGCCGGTTCGGCCGATGCGGCGCCGAGCACCGTCGTGGCCGGTGTGGAACTCGGCGATCCGGTCCTCGCCGCGACAGTCGGGGACGGCCTCGTAAGCGTCGAGAAACTCCTGGTCGAGGAACTGTCCGACGGTGAGGACTTCCTGACGGAGGCCGCACTGCACCTTGCTAAGGCGGGTGGCAAGCGGTTCCGGCCGCTGTTCACTATCCTCACCGCGCAGCTCGGGCCGAAGCCCACCGATCCCGCCGTGGTGACGGCGGCGACCGTCGTCGAGCTCGTGCACCTCGCGACGCTCTATCACGACGACGTGATGGACGAGGCGACGATGCGTCGCGGCGCCCCGAGCGCCAACGTGCGCTGGGGCAACAGCGTCGCGATCCTCGCCGGCGACTATCTGTTCGCGCACGCCTCGCGGTTGGTGTCGACGCTGGGTCCGTCGGCCGTGCAGATCATCGCGGAGACGTTCGCCGAGCTGGTCACCGGTCAGATGCGCGAAACCATCGGTGTGCGTACCAACGACGACCCGGTCGAGCACTACCTGCGGGTGATCTGGGAGAAGACCGGTTCGCTGATCGCCGCCAGCGGTCGCTTCGGCGGTACGTTCTCGGGCGCTGATCCGGAACATGTAGAGCGTCTCGAACGGCTCGGCGACGCCGTCGGCACCGCTTTCCAGATCGTCGACGACATCATCGACATCGCGTCCGACACCACGGAGTCGGGCAAGACCCCCGGAACCGATCTCCGCGAGGGTGTGTACACCCTGCCGGTGCTCTACGCGCTGCGGGAGACCGGACCGGAGGCGGATCGTCTGCGTGAACTGCTCGTCGGTCCCATCGAGGACGAAGCGCACGTCGCGGAGGCGCTCGAACTGCTCGTCCGCTCGCCGGGGATGGATGCGGCGAAGGCGACTCTCGCGACCTACGCCGCCCGCGCTCACGCCGAACTCGATGCCCTGCCGCAGGGGTCGGCGAACGAGGCGCTGCGTCGCCTCGTGGACTTCACCGTCGCCCGCGTCGGCTGACGGACCGTCGTGTCGTCCCGCCCCGGTCGGGGCGGGAACCGCGCCGTTCGCTCGTTCGTTGGACGAATGAGTGGGAAATCGTGGTGCGGAAGGGGTGCGACGTGCACGGATACTCGAACCGTCTCAAGACGGCCGGTCTGTTGATCGGAATGTCCGCGCTGATCGTGTTCGTCGGAGCGTTGTTCGGCAATTCGACGATCCTGCTGATATCGATCGTGCTCGCCGTCGGCATGAACGGCTACGCGTACTTCAACAGCGACAAGCTCGCCCTGCGGGCGATGCACGCCCAGCCGGTCACCGAGGTGCAGGCACCGGCGATGTACCGGATCGTGCGTGAACTCGCGACCGCGGCGCACCAGCCCATGCCGAGGCTCTACATCAGCCCCACCAACGCCCCCAACGCGTTCGCCACGGGTCGTAACCCGCGAAACGCCGCCGTGTGCTGCACGACGGGCATCCTGGAGATCCTGAACGAACGGGAACTGCGCGCGGTGCTCGGCCACGAACTCGCCCACGTCTACAACCGCGACATCCTCATCTCGTCGGTCGCCGGCGCGATGGCTGCCGTCATCTCGGGCCTGGCGAACTTCGCGTTCTTCGCCTCGGCCTTCGGCAACCGGGAGGGTGGCGCGAACCCACTGGCGCTGCTGCTGGTTTCCCTGCTCGGCCCCATCGCGGCGTCGGTCGTCAAACTCGCTGTGTCGAGGTCGCGCGAGTACCAGGCCGACCAGTCCGGTGCCGAGCTCACCGGCGACCCGCTGGCCCTCGCGTCGGCGCTGCGCAAGCTCGCTCTCGGCACGCAGGCCGCGCCGCTGCCACCCGAACCGAAACTCGCGGCCCAGTCGCACCTGATGATCGCCAACCCGTTCCGGGCGGGCGACAAGATGAGCCGGCTGTTCTCGACGCACCCGCCGATGGCCGACCGCATCGAACGGCTCGAGCGCATGGCCGGGATCCGCTGACCGGACGGCACCCCACAGACGACATCCCAGACGACTCCGCCCGCGACGACGGTCGCGGGCGGAGTCGTAGGAGAGGGCGTCGTCGGCAGTGGTCGACGTACTAGCGGTAGTTGACGAACTGCAGGGCGATGTCGAGGTCGGCGTTCTTGAGCAGCGAGATGACGGCCTGCAGGTCGTCGCGCTTCTTGCTGCTCACGCGCAGCTCCTCGCCCTGGATCTGCGCCTTGACGCCCTTCGGGCCCTCGTCACGGATGAGCTTGGAGATCTTCTTGGCATTCTCCTGGCTGATGCCCTGCACCAGCGTGCCGGTGATCTTGTAGACCTTGCCGGACTGCGTCGGCTCGCCGGCGTCGAAGGACTTGAGGGACAGGTCGCGGCGGATCAGCTTCTCCTTGAAGACCTCGAGCGCGGCGAGCGCGCGGTCCTCGGTCTCGGCCGAGATCGTGATGGCCTCGTCGCCCGACCACTCGATGTGCGCCCCGGTGTTCCGGAAATCGAAGCGGTTGGCGATCTCCTTCGCCGCCTGGTTCAGCGCGTTGTCCACTTCCTGGCGGTCGACCTTGCTCACCACATCGAACGACGAATCAGCCACGTCTCACTCCACTTCGGGGTCGGTCTGTAAGGGTTCTGTCCACCCGACGCTATCGGGTCGCGCGGAGCTGTGACCACTCGGTTTGCGTTTCGGGGGGGTATGCGTTGTATTCTTCCAAACGCATCGAGGACGCGGTCCCGATCGCACCCCGGCAGGTTGCCCGAGCGGCCAATGGGAGCGGACTGTAAATCCGTCGGCTTACGCCTACGTAGGTTCGAATCCTACACCTGCCACCGGAACGGCCCCGGTTCTTCGGAACCGGGGCTGTTCTGCATTCCGGGGCCCTTCGGTGCGGGCTCCGGGGTGTGGGTCCTGCTCTCCCCGAGGTTCCGGGCGGCTCGGCACGCGGTGCCGTTCCGCCTCGCGCCCGATGCCTCCCGCCGGCCCGCCGCGCGCGTATGTGTGGGCACGGGTGGGTGCGGGTGGGCAGAGCTCGGAGAGGAGCGGCGTTTATGCGCCTCTACCAGCGGATTTTGCACCAGGACCGAGTGTGTGTAATCTTTTGGAGGCCGCAGCGAGCAGAGATGCTCCGGAGGCCACGCCCCCTTAGCTCAGTCGGCAGAGCGTTTCCATGGTAAGGAAAAGGTCGACGGTTCGATTCCGTCAGGGGGCTCGCTGGATTGAGGTGCCGCCTTCGTAGCGACACTCGGCACCGAGGCGGTGTAGCTCAGTTGGTAGAGCAAACGACTCATAATCGTTGCGTCGCCGGTTCAAGTCCGGTCACCGCTACCAAAAGTTCATTGATCCACCCTGATCGATACTGATCGGATTGACGCGAAAGAAGGCATCCCGTGGCCTCCTCTACTGACGTTCGGCCGAAGATCACCTTGGCCTGCGAGGTGTGCAAGCACCGCAACTACATCACGAAGAAGAACCGTCGCAACGACCCCGACCGGCTCGAGCTGAAGAAGTTCTGCCCGAACTGCGGTACGCACCAGTCGCACCGCGAGTCCAAGTAGCCGGTCGCAACGACGTCGACGCATAAGGTCTCCGCAATACCGACCGTGCCAGTTGGCGTCGTCGGAATTGCGGAGGTTTTGCGTATGACGAACATACTCGAGAACCAGGAATCGGTGGACGCGACCGAACAGGCCGGGATCCCGTTCGATGCCGCCGCGCACGCCAAGTCCATGGTCGGTCACCACTACCGGGTGGGCGACTACTACGAGGTCGGTCGCGAGAAGATCCGCGAGTACGCCCGTGCCGTGCGCGATTCGCATCCGGCCCATCACGACGACGACGCAGCCCGGGGGCTGGGATATGACGGAGTGATCGCGCCGCTGACCTTCGTCTCGATCGTCGGCATGATCGCGCAGCGCAAGCTGTTCGAAGAGGTCGTCACCGGCTACGACCTGAGCCAGATCATGCAGACCGACCAGCGGATGGTCTACCACCGCCCGATCCAGGCCGGCGACAGGCTGTTCTGCGACGTCTACCTCGACGATTTCCGGCAAGCTGCCGGCAGCGACATCATCACCACCAAGAACGTGATCACGGATCAGTACGACAATCTCGTGCTCACCTCCTGGACGACGCTCGTCGCCCGTTCCGGTGGCGAGGTCGACGACAACATCGCGCACGCGGTCAAGGATGTGGTGATGCACAGTGACACTCCGTAGCTTCGCGGATGTCGCGGTAGGGGACGAGCTTCCATCGAAGGTCGTCACGCTCACGCGCGGAAATCTGGTCAACTATGCAGGTGTGTCGGGTGATCCCAACCCGATCCACTGGAGCGACAAGGTGGCCGAACTGGCCGGCTTGCGCGACGTCGTCGGGCACGGCATGCTCTCGATGGGCATCGCGGCCGGCTTCGTCACGGAGTGGCTGGGAGACCCCGGCGCGGTGACCGAATACAATATTCGGTTCACCAGTCCGGTATATGTGGAGGCCGTCAAGGCCGCCGAGATCGAGTTCACCGGCAAGATCAAGTCGGTGGACGCGGAGAGCAAGACAGCAGTGGTCGCTATCGTGGCGAAGTCCGACGGTCGTAAGATCTTCGGTCGCGCCACGGCAACGGTCCGTTTGGCCTGACGGCCGAGCGGATTGGGTTTGTCCCGGGGCAATGCAGTACACTTAGGCTTCTGGGATCGCATAGCAGCGCGCTGCTCTACGAAGGCCGTAACGGCCCGACGGGGTAGCGCGCGTGTCATGTGGTCGCAGATGGGTCGGTTCCGGACACTCGCTTCGTACGAGTGTGGATGTCCGACCAGAGGGGCGTAGCTCAATTGGCAGAGCAGCGGTCTCCAAAACCGCAGGTTGCAGGTTCAAGTCCTGTCGCCCCTGCCCCCGGACTGCCAGCGACCGAGAGGAACGATGTGAGCGAGGAGCGCGGTCAGCGCCACAGCGGCACCGCAGGGAACATTCCCGGCGACGCTGGAACGGCTACCGGCGCGACCCCCGACGGTTCTTCCGCGGCTGCTCGGCCGACCGGCAAGCGGGCCACCCGTCGTGGTGCAGCCGATCCCTCGGCATCCACGACGAGTGCGGTGTCCATGAAGAAGACGTCGCGTTCGGCCACGGCCGTGAGCGATCGTCCCGCCGCGAAGTCCGAGAACATCTTCAAGCGACTCGTGCGCTTCTTCCGTGAGGTCATCGCCGAGCTCCGCAAGGTGATCTGGCCCAACCGCAAGCAGTTGACCACCTACACGCTCGTGGTCCTTGCGTTCGTGACCGTCATGACGGCGTTCATCTTCGGATTGGATCTGGCGTTCGTACAGGGCGTCAGCTGGTTGTTCGGTTAGCGCCTGTCCGCGCGAGACGAAAAATGTGATCGACGAGAGGAAAGTGCCCGGTGAGCACCCCCGAGAACGACTCGTACGAGGCTTCGGCCGAGGAGCACGTTTCGGACGAGGCCTTGGTTGACGACGTGACGGCCGAGTCGGCGGATGCGGACACCGAGGTCTCCGAGTCCGACGCTGCTGTCGAGTCCGGCACCGATGCCGAGACCGATGTCGAGGTCTCCGACGCAGCGGAGGGCACCGACGACGCCGCCGCCGAAGAGGACGAGGTCGACCCGGCCGAGGCCCTCGAGAAGCAACTGCGGCGCGAGCCCGGCGACTGGTACGTCGTGCACTCCTACGCCGGCTACGAGAACAAGGTCAAGACCAACCTCGAGACCCGCGTCCAGAACCTCGACCTCACCGAGTACATCTTCCAGGTCGAGGTGCCGACCGAAGAGGTCACCGAGATCAAGAACGGTCAGCGCAAGCAGGTCAACCGCAAGGTCCTGCCCGGCTACATCCTCGTCCGGATGGAACTCAACGACGAGTCGTGGGGCGCCGTCCGGAACACCCCCGGCGTGACCGGCTTCGTCGGAGCCACGTCGCGTCCGTCGCCGCTGACGATCAAGGAGGTCGTGAAGTTCCTCCTCCCGCAGCAGGCGAAGAAGAAGCCGGCGGCCGGTGCTTCGACCGCAGGCGAGCAGGCTCCCGCCGCCGCTGCGAAGCCCGCCATCGAGGTGGACTTCGAGGTCGGCGAGTCGGTCACCGTGATGGACGGCCCGTTCGCGACGCTGCCCGCCTCCATCAGTGAGGTCAACGCCGAGCAGCAGAAGCTCAAGGTCCTGGTGTCGATCTTCGGCCGTGAGACTCCCGTGGAGTTGTCGTTCAACCAGGTGTCGAAGATCTGACGATCCCCAGGATCCGACGGCGCCGGCATCCGGCGCGCACAAGCTTGCAGTAGCAGTACGCAAGAACCACACCGAGCACGAAACTAGGAATAGAGATGCCCCCCAAGAAGAAGAAGATCGCCGGGCTCATCAAGCTCCAGATCCAGGCCGGCCAGGCCAACCCGGCTCCGCCGGTCGGCCCCGCGCTGGGTCAGCACGGCGTCAACATCATGGAGTTCTGCAAGGCGTACAACGCGGCGACCGAGTCGCAGCGTGGCAACGTCGTGCCGGTCGAGATCACGGTCTACGAGGACCGTTCGTTCGACTTCAAGCTGAAGACTCCGCCGGCCGCGAAGCTCCTGCTCAAGGCCGCAGGCGTGCAGAAGGGCTCCGGCGAGCCGCACAAGACCAAGGTCGCCAAGGTGACCATGGATCAGGTGCGCGAGATCGCCAAGACCAAGCAGGAAGACCTGAACGCCAACGACATCGAGGCTGCCGCGAGGATCATCGCCGGCACCGCTCGGTCGATGGGCATCACGGTCGAGGGCTGAGCCCCTCGCTGTTCCGGGGCTCCGTCCCCGGGCTTGCATAGCACTCGTGGGAGGGCCGGCCAGGCCCGCTACCACGCCCGAACCATTCACCTGCCGGTGAGAAGTTAGGAAAGAACATGGCAAAGCGCAGCAAGGCATACCTCGCCGCGGCCGAGAAGATCGACTCGGACAACCTGTACAGCCCCCTCGCAGCTGCGAAGCTCGCGAAGGAGACCAGCTCGAAGAACTTCGACGCCACCGTCGAGGTCGCCATGCGACTCGGTGTGGATCCCCGCAAGGCGGACCAGATGGTGCGCGGCACGGTCAACCTGCCGCACGGCACGGGTAAGACCGCTCGCGTCATCGTCTTCGCGGTGGGCGAGAAGGCTGCCGAGGCCGAGGCCGCAGGTGCCGACGTCGTGGGCGCCGAGGATCTGATCGAGCGCATCCAGGGCGGCTGGCTGGACTTCGACGCCGCGATCGCGACCCCCGACCAGATGGCGAAGGTCGGTCGTATCGCCCGCGTCCTCGGTCCCCGTGGTCTGATGCCGAACCCGAAGACGGGCACGGTCACCCCGGACGTCGCGAAGGCCGTCACCGACATCAAGGGTGGCAAGATCAGCTTCCGCGTCGACAAGAACGCCAACCTGCACTTCGTGATCGGCAAGGCCTCGTTCGACGAGACCAAGCTGGTCGAGAACTACGCTGCTGCTCTGGACGAGGTGCTCCGCGCCAAGCCGTCCAGCGCGAAGGGCCGCTACATCAAGAAGGTCACGATCGCTACGACCACCGGCCCGGGCATCCCGGTGGATCCGCAGCGCACCCGCAACCTCCTCGAGACCGCGGAGTAATTCGCACTGCACGCAGTGGATGTGCGTCCTGAAGCGGCCGGTACAGCATCGCTGTGCCGGCCGTTTTGCATCTCGTGCACATCGTCCGCTACAGTGGTGGGGTAGTTCGGTGTGTGCCGATCTTCACCCCGATCATGTTCTACCCAAGACCGTTGGTCACCGAATCCGCGTGCGGATCGGTTGAAGGTCCGGAGTTGTCCGGCGGCCCACGCAGGAGGACGAGGTTAGGGGAGATACGAACCGCGATGTGCCTTCCGGGTGCATTCGAGTTCCTCCTCCTTGTATGCCCCGTGTGCCCTGCGCCGGGGCGTTCGTCGTTTTCCGGTCCCGGCGGTCGTCCGGTGGGGCGTCCCACTCGGGACACCGGGAAAACGACTGTTACTGAGAGGAGGCGAAGTATGGCAAAGCCCGAGAAGGTTTCCGCAGTTGCGGAGATCACCGAGCAGTTCAAGACCTCCACCGCTGCCGTGATCACGGAATATCGTGGTCTGTCGGTGGGAAGTCTGACCGAGCTGCGTCGCGCTCTCGGAGAGGGTGCCACCTACTCCGTCGCCAAGAACACCCTGGTCAAGCGTGCCGCCGCTGAGGCGGGCGTCGAGGGTCTCGACGATCTGTTCGTCGGTCCGACCGCCATCGCGTTCGTCAAGGGCGAAGCGGTGGATGCTGCGAAGGCTCTGAAGAACTTCGCGAAGGACAACAAGGCTCTCGTCATCAAGGGCGGCTACATGGACGGCGCTGCGCTGTCCGTGGAGCAGGTCAACCAGATCGCGGACCTCGAGTCCCGCGAGGTGCTGTTGGCCAAGCTCGCCGGCGCGATGAAGGGCAACTTGGCAAAGGCCGCAGGCCTGTTCAACGCCCCCGCTTCGCAGGTGGCCCGCCTCGCGGCCGCTCTGCAGGAGAAGAAGGCGGGCGAAGAAGCCGCCTGACGCTGATCCGCATCACTGCGAATCTGCATCACCGCGAAAGATACATCCACGCGTGCTCCGGCACGCACCATCCCATCCGGTCGCGGATCAGCGACATGGGACTTATCAGGAAGGACCGCCACCATGGCGAAGCTCACCACCGAAGAGCTGCTCGACGCGTTCAAGGAACTGACCCTGCTCGAGCTCTCGGAGTTCGTCAAGGCATTCGAGGAGACCTTCGAGGTCACCGCTGCTGCTCCGGTTGCCGTCGCTGCCGCCGGTGCTCCGGCCGCTGCTGCCGAGGCCGAGTCCGAGCAGGACGAGTTCGACGTCATCCTCGAGGGTGCTGGCGACAAGAAGATCCAGGTCATCAAGGTCGTTCGCGAGATCGTCTCCGGCCTGGGCCTGAAGGAAGCCAAGGACCTCGTCGAGGGTGCTCCGAAGCCGATCCTCGAGAAGGTCGCCAAGGATGCTGCCGACGCTGCCAAGGCCAAGCTCGAAGAGGCCGGCGCCAAGGTCACCGTCAAGTAAGACGGTTTCCGAACTTTCCGTCGAGCGTTCCGACGCTCTCCGGAACGGTTCCGCACAGGGCCGTTTCCGCGAATTCATTTCGCGGAAACGGCCCTTCTGCATTTCGGGCATGAATGCCGAGTGATATGTCCGTTATCGGCAGAAATCGACATCTACGCCGTGTTCATGCAGGTCACGGCGTAAGTCGAGATACGCGTACCCCCTTGTCCAACGTCCTTACTCATGAGTAGGATCGCGTGTCACAGGTACCACTATCCATGCGATAGAGTGGCCCAACCCACACGGGGGCGACGGTATCGGACAGTGGAGGTGATCGTGGGAGTCGAGGTTTCCGTCGAGGGACTGACCAAGTCCTTCGGCTCGCAACGTATCTGGCAGGACGTGACGTTGACGTTGCCGGCCGGTGAGGTGTCCGCGTTGCTCGGGCCGTCGGGTACCGGTAAGTCGGTGTTCCTCAAGTCGTTGATCGGTCTGCTGCGCCCGGAGGAGGGCTCGATCGTCATCGACGGCACCGACATCCTGCAGTGCTCCTCGAAGGAGCTCTACGAGATCCGCAAGTTGTTCGGGGTGCTGTTCCAGGACGGTGCGTTGTTCGGGTCGATGAACCTCTACGACAATGTCGCCTTCCCGTTGCGTGAGCACACCCGCAAGTCCGAGTCGGAGATCCGGCAGATCGTGATGAGCAAGCTCGAGCTCGTCGGTCTGCTCGGCGCCGAGGACAAGTTGCCCGGGGAGATCTCCGGGGGGATGCGGAAGCGCGCCGGTCTGGCGCGGGCGTTGGTGTTGGATCCGGAGATCATTCTGGTGGACGAGCCGGATTCGGGTCTCGATCCGGTGCGCACGACCTATATTTCGCAGACGTTGATCGATATCAATGCGGAGATCGATGCGACGATCCTGATCGTGTCGCACAACATCAATCTGGCGCGCACGGTGCCGGACAACATCGGGATGTTGTTCCGTCGGCAGTTGGTGATGTTCGGTCCGCGTGAGGTGTTGCTGACTTCGGATGAGCCGGTGGTCAAGCAGTTCCTCAACGGCACGATGATCGGTCCGATCGGGATGTCGGAGGAGAAGGACGAGGCGACGATGGCGCACGAGCAGGCGCTCGTCGAGGCGGGTCATCATGCCGGTGGTGTGGACGACGTCGAGGGGATCGTGCCGCAGATGCAGGCGACTCCGGGGATGCCGGAGCGGCAGGCGGTGGCGCGTCGGCAGGAGCGGGTGCGGTCGATCCTGCACAACCTGCCCCCGGCCGCCCAGAGCGCCATCCTCGAGTCGCTCGATCACAACGGCGCGCCCCACACAGCCCGGGGCTATGCCGACGACGACACCCAGATCATTCCCGCCTATGCCGGAGAGAGATACGAGCAGCAGGCCCAGCAGTAGCACCAGCCGCAGCAGTGGTACAGCGTCAGCAGTGGTACAGCCGCAGGTTGGAGAAGTAGGAGAGTAGATGGGGGCGGGCAGCTCGCTCGTGCGGCCGGTTCACGGCGCACTCACCCAGGCCGGCAACATCGTCGAACTGTTCGTCGACGTCGTGCGGAACACCTTCCGCCGACCGTTCCAGTTCCGGGAGTTCATCGAACAGGCGTGGTTCATCGCCAGTGTCACGATTCTTCCGACGGCGCTCGTCGCGATCCCGTTCGGCGCCGTCGTGTCGCTGCAGACCGGCTCGCTGATCAAGCAGCTCGGCGCCGAATCGTTCACCGGTGCCGCGAGCGTCCTGGCGGTCATCCAGCAGGGCAGTCCGATCGTGACGGCTCTGCTGATCGCCGGTGCCGCCGGCTCCGCGGTCACCGCCGACCTCGGATCGCGGACGATCCGCGAGGAGATCGACGCGATGGAGGTGCTGGGCATCAATCCCATCCAGCGCCTCGTCGTCCCGCGAGTACTGGCGATGGTGCTCGTCGCGCTCCTGCTCAACGGTCTCGTCTCCGTGATCGGCATCGCCGGCGGCTACTTCTTCAACGTGGTGCTGCAGGGCGGTACCCCCGGCGCCTACCTCGCCTCCTTCTCCGCCCTGGCGCAGCTACCCGACCTCTACGTCGCCGAACTCAAGGCTGCGATCTTCGGGTTGATCGCCGGCGTCGTTGCGTCCTACAAGGGGCTGCACCCCGGTGCAGGCCCGAAGGGCGTGGGGGAGGCCGTGAACCAGACTGTCGTCATCACGTTCCTGCTGCTCTTCTTCGCGAACCTGATCCTGACGATGGTGTACCTGCAGATCGTTCCTGCGAAGGGATCCTGACCAGATGACAGTCTCCAGAGGCCGCGGAGATCTCGTTCTTCTCCGGGGTCGCCGAGCGGTGCGCGCACCGCTGAACGTGCTCGACCGCGCGGGGGACCAGATGTCCTTCTACGCGCGCGCCGTCGCGTGGACCCCGCGAACCCTCACCCACTACCGCAAGGAAGTCCTGCGGTTGCTCGCCGAGGTCACCTTCGGCAGCGGTGCACTCGCCGTGATCGGTGGCACCATCGGCGTCATCGCGATGATGTCCGGCTTCACCGGCGTCGTCGTGGGTCTGCAGGGTTACGCCGCGCTCGAGCAGCTCGGCTCGTCGGTGCTCACCGGCTTCCTCTCGGCCTACGTCAACACCCGTGAACTGGCCCCGATCGTCGCGGCGCTCGCGTTGTCGGCGACCGTGGGCTGCGGCTTCACGGCACAGCTCGGTGCCATGAGGATCAGCGAGGAGATCGACGCCCTCGAGGTGATGGCCGTGCCGTCGCTGCCGTTCCTGGTGACCTCCCGGATGATCGCCGGCTTCGTCGCCGTGATCCCGCTGTACATCATCGGTCTCCTCGCGGCCTATCTCGCGACCCGCACGATCAGCACGCTGTTCAACGGCCAGTCGAGCGGATCGTACGACCACTACTTCTATCTGTTCCTCCCACCGGAGGATGTGTTGTATTCGTTCGCGAAAGTGCTGGTCTTCGCGTTCGTGGTCATCCTCATCCACTGCTACTACGGTTTCCACGCCAGCGGCGGTCCCGCCGGCGTCGGGGTGGCCGTGGGCCGCGCGGTACGTACCGCGATCGTGACGATCGCGATCCTCGACTTCTTCCTCAGCCTCGCGATCTGGGGCACGACGACCACGGTGAGGGTGGCCGGATGAGCGACACGACCACTTCGCCCTTGCGTCGCCGCACCCTGGGATTGATCTTCTTCGTGGTGCTGGCGCTGTTCCTGTACGTCACGATCGCGATGTACAACAAGACGTTCACGAAGGTCGTGAAGGTCGACCTCCGCACCGACAGCATCGGCAACGCCCTGCCGCTCAACGCCGACGTCAAGGCACGCGGTGTGCTCGTCGGCGAGGTCCGCGGAACGAGCGCGGAAGGCGGCGACGTCACCGCGCATCTTGCGCTCGACCCCGACAAGGCCGAACTGATCCCGGTCAACGCCACCGCACAGCTGCTGCCGAAGACCCTCTTCGGTGAGCGCTACGTCTCGCTGATCATCCCCGACGATCCGGGGCGTCCCGTCACGAACGGCGATGTGCTGGTGCAGGACACGAGCGAGCGCACCGTCGAACTCGGCGACGTGCTCGACGGGCTGCTCCCGCTCCTCGAGGCCGTCCCGCCGCAGGACCTCGCCAACACGCTCGGCGCCCTGGCCCAGGGACTGAGCGGACGCGGCGAGAAGCTGGGACAGACGGTCGACGACCTCGAACAGATCTTCCGCGAGGTGAACGGCGAACTGCCCACACTGCAGGAGGATCTGCGCGGACTCGCCGATTTCTCGCAGACCTACTCCGAGGCCGCACCGGATCTCGTCGAGGCGCTGAACAACCTGCGCACGACGGGTGGCACGGTCGTCGAACAGCAGAACCAGATCCGCACGCTGCTTGCGAGCGCGACGGGAGCGTCGTCGCAGACGGCCGATTTCATCGAGCAGAACTCGAACTCGATCATCACGCTGTCCGCCGATTCGAAGGAGGCGCTGCAGCTGCTCGCCCGTTACTCGCCGTCCTTCCCGTGCACCTTCGAGGGATTCGCCGACGCGAAGCCGGCCGCCGTCGATCTGCTCGCGGCCGACGATCCGTTCCCGGGTGTGCGCGCGAACATCCAGTTCACGAACCCGAAGGGCCGCTACCTGCCGAACCAGGACGAACCGCGTCTGCTCGACGATCGCGGACCGGCCTGCTACGACGACGTGACCGCGCCCGGCCGCAACTTCCCGCAGTATC
This sequence comes from Rhodococcus sp. Chr-9, assembly GCF_000801125.1. Lineage (NCBI taxonomy): Bacteria > Bacillati > Actinomycetota > Actinomycetes > Mycobacteriales > Nocardiaceae > Rhodococcus > Rhodococcus sp. Chr-9. The sequence goes on along the minus strand of NZ_JTIZ01000089.1, from coordinate 74,688 downwards.
CGGGCGGTTCGATCAACGACGGTTCGTACCAGGTGCCGTCGCGTAATCCCGGCCCCGAGACCATCGATTTCTTCCCTGCCCCGGCACGATCCGGCGTCCCCGACGACGTCGGTGAGATCATCGGCACCTCGGACGGCGGCGCGACTCCCGTCTCGTACGCCGGCTCGCGTCTGGAACAGGACACGCTCGACGTCATCTACGGACAGGCCACCGGTGTCGACCCCGAGGAGGTCCCGTCCTGGACCACCCGGCTCGGCGCTCCGGCGATCCGCGGTACGGAGGTGAGCTTCCAGTGAGAGGTCTCGCAGCACCCCTGATCAAACTCATCGTGTTCGCCGTGGTCACCGTCCTCGCGACCGGTGTCCTCGCCGCGACCATCGCCAATGTCGGCGGTGGGGGAGGAACGAAGTTCCACGCGATCTTTTCCGACGTCACCTCACTCAACAAGGGCGACGACATCCGCATCGCGGGTGTCCGCGTGGGGCAGGTCGAGGAGATCTCGGTCTTCGACGAACGGCAGGCGCGGGTCACCTTCTCGCTCGAGGAGCGCGACTGGCTCCCGGCCGGTGCCACCGCGACCATCCGGTTCCGCAATCTCGTCGGCCAGCGTTACATCGCGCTCGGTCAGGGTGAGGGCGCGCAGGGCGAGAAGATCACGGGCGGCGATACGATCCCGATCGAGCGTACGAAGCCGGCGGTGAACCTCACGACGCTCTTCGACGGCTTCCGGCCGTTGTTCCAGACGCTGAGCGCCGACGACGTCAACAAGCTCTCGTTCCAGATCATCCAGGTCTTCCAGGGTGAGGCCGGAACGATCGACGATCTGGTGCGCAGCACCGCGTCGCTGACCAACACCATCGCCGACAAGGACCGCGTGATCGGTGCGGTGATCGACAACCTCAACACCGTCCTGGCCACGATCGACCAGCGCGACGAGCAGCTCGATTCGCTGCTGGTCAACACGCAGGCACTCGTCAGCGGGTTGTCGGCCGACCGGGCGACCGTCGGTTCGGCCGTGGCGTCGATGGCGGGGCTGACCGACGCGGTCTCCGACGTCCTCGAGCCCACCCGCCCGTCGATCGCACAGTCGATCACGGCGCTCGAACAGGTCACTTCGAATCTCAACGCGAACCGCGACGAGGTCGACCGCGTCCTCGAGACGTTGCCGGTCAAGCTCGACAAGCTCGGGCGCGTGGCCAGCTCCGGTTCGTGGTTCCAGTTCTACCTGTGCGGAATCGACATCATCGCAGGTCCCGGTTCGGTCCCGTATCTGAATCTGCCGACGGGGCTGCCCACCGTGAACCAACCCATCTACACGAATGCGGCGAAGCGTTGCTCGCAAGAGGGGATGCAGGAGTTGCAGGGACGATGAGCAAACGTCGCAGTCCGGCCGCCGCCGGTGCCCTGGGCATCGTCGTGGTGCTGCTGGGGACACTGTCCGCCTTTTTCCTCGACGAACTGCCCATTATCGGGGCGGGCGCGACCTACGAGGCCGAGTTCAGCGAGGCCGCGGGTCTCAAACCCACCAACGAGGTGCGTATCGCCGGCGTGAAGGTCGGCAAGGTCACCGGAGTCGACCTCGAGGGCGACCGCGTGATCGTCTCGTTCAAGGTCCAGGACGCATGGGTCGGGAACGACACGGCGGCCTCCATCCAGATCAAGACGATCCTCGGACAGAAGTATCTGGCACTCGAGCCGCGGGGTACGGAGGTGCTCGACCCGGACGACCGGATCCCGCTCGACCGGACGGTCGCGCCGTACGACGTGATCGAAGCGTTCTCGTCGGCGGCCACGACCCTCGGCGAGATCGATTCCGAGCAGCTCGCGACCGGCTTCCAGACCCTGTCGGAGGCGTTCTCGGAGACACCCGACGACATCCGGGCCTCGCTCGACGGCATCAGCCGCCTGTCCGAGACCGTCGCGAGTCGTGACCAGGAGCTGAAGAAGCTCCTCGACGCGACCGGCAATGTCTCGAAGGTGCTCGCCGACCGCAACGCCGAGTTCAACCGGTTGCTCTCCGACGGTGCGCTGCTCGTCGCGGAACTGAACAATCGGCAGGAGGCGATCTCCCAGTTGCTCGATGGCACCAAGCGGTTGTCGGCCGAGCTCTCCGGGCTCGTCGAGGAGAACCGCGAGACCATCGGTCCCGCCCTGCAGCAGTTGCGCGGCGTCGTCGACGTCCTCCAGGAAAACAACGACAACCTCGATCGGGCCATGGAGCTGTACGAGCCGTTCGTGCGTGTCTACACCAACGTCGTCGGCAACGGCCGGTGGTTCGACCAGGTCGTCGTGAACCTGACCCCGCCGGGCCTGCCGGAGATCCCCGGTTACCGCGAGCCCGGTCGCCGCCTGGAAGGGGGCAACTGATGGCACACGCCGAGAACGGCGAGTCCCGCAGCAATCGCGGGCGCATCGCGCTGATCGCGGCCGTCGTGGCGGTCGCAGTGGCCCTGGCCGGAGCGGGCTGGTGGCTGTTCGCCCGACTGGGCACCACCGAGATCACCGCTTACTTCGACAATGCCGTCGGCATCTACGAGGGCTCCGACGTGCGGGTGCTCGGCGTCGAGGTGGGGAAGGTGACCTCCGTCGAACCGCAGGGCGACCTCGTGAAGGTCGGTCTGCGGGTGAACCGCGGCGTCGACATCCCGGCCGACGCCCGCGCCGTGCAGATCACCCCGTCGGTCGTCGCCGACCGTTACGTACAGCTCACCCCTGCCTACACCGGTGGCGACACGATGAGCAGCGGTGCGGTGATCGACCGCGAGCGCACCGCCACCCCTGTGGAGGTCGACGAGCTCTACGCGAGCATCGACGAGCTCTCCCGCGCGCTCGGTCCCGACGGCGCGAACCGCGAGGGCGCGCTGACCGACTTCGTCGAAGTCGGTGCGGAGAACCTCGCCGGCAACGGTGAGGCCCTCGGGCAGAGCATCGAGAACCTGTCGGCCGCCGCGCGCACGCTCGACCAGTCGCGCGACGACCTCTACGGCACGATCGAGAACCTGCAGGTGTTCGTCAGTGCTCTCGCGGCCAACGACGAGCAGGTGCGCCAGTTCAATGCGCAGCTCTCGGACCTGTCGGGATTCCTGGCGGGGGAGCGGCAGAACCTCGGTGAGGCGCTGAACACGCTGTCGGTCACGCTCGGCGACGTCGCGACGTTCGTGCGCGACAACCAGGCGGCCGTGAAGGACAACGTCGACGCACTCGTGCCGATCACGGAGACCCTGGCTAACCGCCGGCAGGAACTCGTGAATTCGCTGACGCTGCTCCCGCTCGCGGTGAGCAACCTCGTCAACTCGTACGACGCCGAAGCAGGTGTGCTCGCATCGCGGCTCGTGCTGCCCGACCTGCAGGACCCTGCGGGAGCGGTGTGCAAGCTCATCGATCTCGGCAATCTCGTGCCCGGCGACGCGCGTTTCGAGCAGCTCGGCCGGCAGATGCAGCCGCTGATCGACCGGTGCCGCGACGTCGCCACGCAGATCACCGAGGACCAGCGGTCCCCGGATCTGATCCTGCCGTTCGGTGTCCTGAGCGGTGAGAACATCCAGCGGCAGGTCACCCCGGGCACGGTGCCCGGCGTGGTCTCGCCTCGGCTCGACCTCCGGGGAGGAGATCGGTGAGCGGCGCGAAGAGGATGGGCCGCACAGGTGTCTTCGGAGCGGCCGCGTGCGTGGTCGCGGTGACGGTCACGGGGTGCGGAGGTCTGTCCGACGTCCCGTTGCCCGGCGGCGCCGACGTGGGTAGCGATCCGATCCGTCTGTCCATCCAGTTCGACGACGTGCTCGACCTGGTTCCGCAGTCGAGCGTGAAGGTCGACGGTGTGCCGGTCGGGCGCGTCGAATCGATCTCGGTCGCATCCGATTTCGGGTGGACCGCCGACGTCGGCATCGTGCTCGACTCGAGCGTCGACCTGCCGGCGAACGCGCTCGCGAGCGTCGAACAGTCGAGTCTGCTCGGTGAGAAGTTCGTGCAGCTCACGCCTCCGGAGGACGAGCCCCCGACGGGCCGGCTCGCCGACGGCGACGTGATCCCGCTCGACCGCACCCGGCACGCCACCGAACTCGAACCGGTGCTCGGCGCGCTGTCGCTGCTGCTCAACGGTGGCGGTGTCGGCCAGCTCGCGCCGATCGTCAACGAATTGTCGACGGCCTTCGACGGCCGCGAGGGAACCACGCGCAGCCTCATCGAGCAGGCCGAGACCCTGATCACCGGTCTCGAACAGCAACGCGACGACATCACCCGGGCGCTCGACGGACTCGACGAGCTCACGGTGCGGGTCGCGGAGCAGAACGACAAGATCGCCGCCGTGCTCGACGAACTGCCGGTCGCGACCGAGGTGCTCGAGCAACAGCGGCCGCAGCTGACCCAGCTGCTCGGCCAGCTCGACCGGCTCGGCACCGCAGGTGTCGACGTCCTCGATCAGTCCAAGGAGGATCTGATCGCCGATCTCCTGGCGCTGCGCCCGACCCTCCAGGCACTCGCGGCGTCGGGCGACGATCTCGTCGAGGCGCTCTCCTTCGTGCCCACGGTGCCGTTCCCGGACGGTGTCGAGAAGGTCGCGCTGGGCAACTCGGTGAACCTCTTCCTCCTCGTCGACCTGCAGATCGGCGATGCGCTGGCCGCGCTCGGTGTGGGCCAGGGCGACCCGGTCTACCGCCAGCCGAAGTTCGGCAATCCGAAGCCGCTCGTCGACCCGTCCAACCCGTACTACGACGGGAACGGACCTGCCCCGGGCTGGCCCACCGTGTCGTTGCTGCCGGTGCTTCCTACTCCGCGTCTGCCCGGTGTGACCCTGCCCGAAGGGGTGTCGCTGCCCGACGGCATCGAGATCCCGGGGGTCACCGAGGCCGGTACGGACACCGATACCGATACCGGCACCGGCACCGGCACCGACGGTGACGAGGCCCCGCCGCCGGGGCCGCTGGAAGGTTTGCTGAATCAGCTCGGACTCGGGGGTGGGCAGTGAGATCGCGCCTGGTGAAAGTGCAGCTCGCGCTGTTCGTGGTCATCGCCCTGCTCGGCATCGTGTTCGTCGGTGCCCGGTACGTGCGGCTCGACAACCTCATGGGCTTCGGCCAGTACACCGTCGACGCGCGGTTCCCCACCGGCGGTGGCATCTTCCCGAACGCCGAGGTCACCTACCGTGGGGTGCCCGTCGGTCGAGTCGGGGCGCTCAGCCTCACGGACGACGGAATCAACGTCGAACTGCGCCTCGACAACGGCGGACCGCAGATCCCGGCGTCGGCGCGTCCCGTCGTGGCGAACCGGTCGGCGATCGGTGAGCAGTACGTCGATCTGCAGCCGCCGAACGACGAGGGCCCCTATCTCGAACAGGGCTCCGTCATCGAGGGCACCGAGGACGATCTGCCCACGCCGGTCGAAGACCTGCTGTTGAGCACGAACGACCTCGTGTACTCGGTTCCGCTCGAGCCGCTGCGCACCGTCGTCACCGAGCTCGGCGCGGCCTTCGACGGCCGCGGCGACGACCTGCAGGTGCTCGTCGACGCGCTCGCCGGTCTCAGCGAGAAGGGCACCGAATACCTGCCGCAGACCGTTACGCTCATCCGCGACAGCCTCACGGTGCTCGACACGCAGTCCGCCCAGTCGTCGGCGATCCAGCAGTTCAGCTCGGATCTGGATCTGGTGACCGCGCAGCTCCGCGACAGCGACCCCGACCTGCGGCGCCTGATCGACACCGGCACCGACGCGAGCGACCAGCTCTCCCAGCTGATCGAGAGCTCCGGCCCGGGCCTGACCACCGACCTCGCCAACCTCGCGGCGGTGGCGGAAGCGGCAGCCCCGCAGTCGATCGCTCTGCAGCCGCTGCTGGCCTTCCTTCCCGCCGTCGCGGGCAGTGCGAGTACGGTCGCTCCGGGCGACGGCGCGGTGCGTCAGGGCATCGTGCTCGAGACCAACAATCCGCCTTCGTGCACCATCGGGTACGAGGGGACGCAGGAGATCCTCGCGCAGATGCGCGCGCAGGATCCGAACTTCGACGAGACCCAGCAGGACTTCCCGTTCAACACGAACGCCTCGTGCGAGGTGCCGCAGGGCAGTGTCACCGGCGTGCGCAGCGCGAACCGCATCGTCTTCGCCGATCCGAACACGATCCAGCCCTGGGATTCCAAGCCGAAGAAGGACCCCGACAAGCTCAACCTGAATCCGATCGCGACGCAGCTCGCGCCGTTGCTCGGAGTCACCCCGAAGTGAGCAGTTAGTAGGTTTGTGGAGTGAGTGCACCAATTTCCTCCGACGCTCCGCCCACCCCGCCCCCCTCCGCCGACGGCAACTCGTCCGCGGACGGGCGGGGGCCGGGCGGGGCACGCAGGGCGGCCCTCGCCGTCGTCTCGGTGCTCGCCGTCGTCGCCCTCGCGGCGGCGGTGTGGTTCGGCTACGGCTGGGGGCGCGCGCTCCTGGTGGACCGTTCGGCTGCCGAGGCGCGCGACGCCGCGCTCTCGGGAGCCATGCAGGCGGCCGTCAACCTGAACAGCGTCGACGCGAACGACGTCGACCTGTCGATCGAGAACATGCGGTCGTCGATCACCGGCGACGCCCTGCGCAACGATCTCGCGGCGACCGAAGAGGACATCCGGACCCGGGTCGCGGAGACCGGCACCAGCATGTCGGCCGAGGTGCTGTTCGGAACGCTCACCGAACTCAACACCGACGACGACCTGGGCAAGGCGCTCGTCGTCCTGGCCGTGCGCACCCAGACTCCCGAGTACTTCGTGACCAACAAGGTCCCGGTGCTCGTGTCGCTGCGCAAGGACGGTGACGTGTGGAAGGCCGAGACCATCGAACCGCTCGCCTCCGTCGAGATGGAGTCGGGACCGGTCCCCGGTGCTCCGGCTCCCGATCCCGGCGCGCAGCCCGCACCGGNCGGGGCGCCCGCGCCCGAGGGTTCCGGGGCGCCCGCGCCCGAGGGCTCCGGGGCGCCCGCGCCCGAGGGCGAGGCGGGCCCGTGATGTTCGGCAAGTCGACGAAGGAGAACGTGTAGTGCCCCCGCAGCGACGGAAGACCGGCCCCAGTGGGCCCCCGCGCCGTCGGCCGAAGGTCGCCGGCACGTCCCGACCGCCTCGGGCGACCCCTGCAGAGGACGAACGCCCGACCCGGGCAGGGGACGAACGCCCGACCCGGGCAGGGGACGAACGCCCGACCCGGGCAGAGGACGAACGCCCGACCCGGGCAGAGGACGAACGCCCGACCCGGGCAGAGCAAAACTCTGCCGAGGAAACTTCTGCCGAGCAGTCACGACCCTCCGAGGTGACGCTCGACAAGCAGGACGAGAAGCAGGAGAAGCCGGCCCCGGCGGCCGGCGACGGAACTCCCGCAGAGCACCCGACGGAGTCTCCGGCCGAGCNCCCGCCGCTGACGCCGGCAGGTCGCGTGCCTCCGGTGGGTGGCGTCCGGTGATCGTCGTCGGTGCGGTGGCGGTGGTGCTCGCGGTGATCGCCGCGGTCGCAGCCTTCCGCCCCGGCGCCGAGATCTCGAACGTCGCGTGGGTCGACACCGCGGAGACACGCGAGGTCACCGAGGCCGCGAAGGTCGCGATCGAGACCATGCACGGCTACGACTACCGCACCATCGACGAGGACTTCGGCCGGATCCGGGAGTTGCTGACCCCGGAGCGGCTCGAGGAGTTCGACTCGACCGCGGACGTCACCAAGAAGGCCGCGATCGACACCCGCACGGTCACCGAGGTGATGGTCGAGCACATCGGCGTGACGATGATCGACGACACCCGCGCCGAGGTCGCCGCCTACATCAACGTCAGCGCCACCGGCGACGGGATCGCCCAGGGAAGTGCGGCCGCACCGCTGCTGGTGAGGATGGAGAAGTCGGACGGACGATGGCTGGTCTCGGAGATCCGCGACCGGTGACGACGGCTGCGGATCGCCCCCTCACCGGGGGCGTCCGCGGCCGCGACGCGCGGATCGTTCCGGACGCGCAGTCTTGACGCAGGCGACGCGAGCGGTCACTCTATCGGTACGCCTGTTCGACTGAAGGCTTCCTCGTGAGCCGCTCGAGGTCGTTTGCCAGGTTTCTTTGAGGCACCCCTGTGGACATTTCGCCTACTCAGGTGTAGGTTAGTTCTTTGCGCTGGCTGCCTCCTGTTCACCTTCTGATCGTCGAGTCGGAATTCGCTCTTTCGAGCGAGACCGTTTCGGTGCGTCGGTGGGGTTCTCGTTCGGGTTGCGACCAGCGAAAACGCCCCACATGAAGAAGCAGGTACAGCGGCGGTCGCACCGGTTGGAGCGGCCCGCGTGAGGTGCTGGAAGGACGCATCTTGGCAGTCTCTAGCCAGACCAAGGCAGTAGCCGGAATCCCCGGAGCCCCGACGAGGGTGTCGTTCGCGAAGATTCGCGAACCCCTCGAAGTTCCCGGGCTCCTCGATCTACAGACCGATTCGTTCGAATGGTTGATCGGCTCGGAGCGCTGGCGCGCGAAGGCTGCCGAGCGCGGCGACGGTCACGTCGTCGGTGGCCTGGAAGAAATCCTCGACGAGCTCTCGCCCATCGAGGACTTCTCGGGTTCGATGTCCCTGTCCTTCTCCGATCCGCGCTTCGACGAGGTCAAGGCCTCCGTCGAGGAGTGCAAGGACAAGGACATGACGTACGCGGCTCCGCTGTTCGTCACCGCCGAGTTCATCAACAACAACACCGGTGAGATCAAGAGCCAGACGGTCTTCATGGGTGATTTCCCGATGATGACCGACAAGGGCACCTTCGTCATCAACGGCACCGAGCGTGTCGTGGTGTCGCAGCTCGTGCGTTCGCCCGGTGTGTACTTCGACAAGAACGTCGACAAGAGCACCGAGAAGGACCTGCACAGCGTCAAGGTCATCCCGGGCCGCGGTGCCTGGCTCGAGTTCGACGTCGACAAGCGCGACACCGTCGGCGTGCGTATCGACCGCAAGCGTCGTCAGCCGGTCACCGTGCTGCTCAAGGCGCTGGGCTGGTCCACCGAGCAGATCGTCGAGCGTTTCGGGTTCTCCGAGATCATGATGTCGACGCTCGAGAAGGACAACACGGCGGGCACCGACGAGGCGCTCCTCGACATCTACCGCAAGCTCCGTCCGGGCGAGCCGCCGACCAAGGAGAGCGCGCAGACCCTGCTGGAGAACCTCTTCTTCAAGGACAAGCGCTACGACCTGGCGCGCGTGGGCCGTTACAAGATCAACAAGAAGCTCGGCCTGAACACGGGCCAGCCGATCGAGGCGTCCACCCTCACCGAGGAAGACATCGTCGCCACGATCGAGTACCTCGTGCGCCTGCACGCGGGCGAGAACAAGATGACCGTCCCCGGCGGCGTCGAGGTTCCCGTCGAGGTCGACGACATCGACCACTTCGGCAACCGTCGTCTGCGCACGGTCGGCGAGCTCATCCAGAACCAGATCCGCGTGGGCCTGTCCCGCATGGAGCGCGTGGTCCGTGAGCGCATGACCACCCAGGACGTCGAGGCGATCACGCCGCAGACCCTGATCAATATCCGTCCGGTCGTGGCCGCGATCAAGGAGTTCTTCGGAACCTCCCAGCTGTCGCAGTTCATGGACCAGAACAACCCGCTCTCGGGCCTGACCCACAAGCGTCGCCTGTCGGCGCTGGGCCCCGGCGGTCTGTCGCGTGAGCGCGCCGGCCTCGAGGTCCGCGATGTCCACCCGTCCCACTACGGCCGCATGTGCCCGATCGAGACCCCGGAAGGTCCGAACATCGGCCTGATCGGCTCGCTGTCGGTGTACGCGCGGGTCAACCCGTTCGGCTTCATCGAGACGCCCTACCGCAAGGTCGTCGACGGTGTCGTCACCGATGAGGTCGAGTACCTCACCGCCGACGAGGAGGACCGCTACCTCATCGCGCAGGCCAACTCGCCGATCGGTTCCGACAACCGCTTCTCGGACGAGCGTGTGCTCGTCCGTAAGAAGGGCGCGGAGATCGAGTACGTCTCCGCCGACCAGGTCGAGTACATGGACGTCTCGCCGCGCCAGATGGTGTCGGTCGCGACCGCCATGATCCCGTTCCTCGAGCACGACGACGCCAACCGTGCCCTCATGGGCGCGAACATGCAGCGTCAGGCCGTGCCGCTGGTGCGCAGCGAGTCGCCGATCGTCGGTACCGGCATGGAGCTGCGTGCCGCCGTCGACGCCGGCGACGTCATCGTCACCGAGAAGAGCGGCGTGATCGAAGAGGTCTCCGCCGACTTCATCACCGTCATGGCCGACGATGGAACCCGCAAGACCTACCGTCTGCGCAAGTTCGACCGTTCGAACCAGGGCACCTGCTCGAACCAGCGTCCGATCGTGGACGAAGGACAGCGCGTCGAGTCCGGCCAGGTCCTCGCCGACGGCCCCTGCACCGAGAACGGTGAGATGGCGCTCGGCAAGAACCTGCTCGTGGCGATCATGCCGTGGGAAGGCCACAACTACGAGGACGCGATCATCCTGTCGCAGCGCCTCGTGGAGGAGGACGTGCTCACCTCGATCCACATCGAGGAGCACGAGATCGACGCTCGCGACACCAAGCTCGGTGCCGAGGAGATCACCCGCGACATCCCGAACGTCTCCGACGAGGTCCTCGCCGACCTCGACGAGCGTGGCATCGTCCGCATCGGCGCCGAGGTCCGCGACGGCGACATCCTCGTCGGCAAGGTCACGCCGAAGGGCGAGACCGAGCTGACCCCCGAGGAGCGCCTGCTCCGCGCGATCTTCGGTGAGAAGGCGCGCGAGGTCCGCGACACCTCGCTGAAGGTGCCCCACGGCGAGAACGGCAAGGTCATCGGTGTTCGCGTGTTCTCGCGCGAGGACGACGACGATCTGCCTCCGGGTGTCAACGAGCTCGTCCGCGTGTATGTGGCGCAGAAGCGCAAGATCCAGGACGGCGACAAGCTCGCCGGCCGCCACGGCAACAAGGGCGTCATCGGCAAGATCCTCCCGCAGGAGGACATGCCGTTCCTGCCCGACGGCACCCCGGTCGACATCATCCTGAACACCCACGGTGTTCCGCGTCGTATGAACATCGGCCAGGTCCTCGAGACGCACCTGGGCTGGATCGGCAAGGCCGGCTGGCAGATCCAGGTGGCCGACGACGGCAGCCGTCCCGAGTGGGCGCAGAACCTCTCCGATGAGATGCTCGCCGCCGAGCCCGACACCAACATCGCCACGCCGGTGTTCGACGGTGCCCGCGAGGAGGAGCTGACGGGTCTGCTGTCCTCGACGCTGCCGAACCGCGACGGCGAGGTCATGGTCGGCCCCGACGGCAAGGCGACGCTGTTCGACGGTCGCTCCGGCGAGCCGTTCCCGTACCCGGTGTCGGTCGGCTACATGTACATCATCAAGCTGCACCACCTGGTCGACGACAAGATTCACGCGCGTTCGACCGGTCCGTACTCGATGATCACGCAGCAGCCGCTCGGTGGTAAGGCACAGTTCGGTGGTCAGCGCTTCGGTGAGATGGAGTGCTGGGCCATGCAGGCCTACGGCGCCGCCTACACCCTCCAGGAGCTGCTCACGATCAAGTCCGACGACGTGGTCGGTCGCGTCAAGGTCTACGAGGCGATCGTCAAGGGCGAGAACATCCCCGAGCCGGGTATCCCCGAGTCGTTCAAGGTGCTCCTCAAGGAACTCCAGTCGCTGTGCCTGAACGTGGAGGTCCTCTCCAGCGACGGCGCGGCCATCGCGATGGCCGACGGCGACGACGAGGACCTCGAGCGGGCGGCCGCCAACCTGGGCATCAACCTTTCCCGCAACGAGTCGGCCACGGTCGACGACCTCGCGAACTAGGAGCCGAGCCGACGCGGTACGCACCCCGACACCACTGGGCGCGTACCGCGTCGGGCCCCGGCAGCGATAGCGACAACTAGCAGCAATACAACCCGCACAGGGGAAAGGAAGTTACGTGCTCGACGTCAACTTCTTCGATGAACTCCGGATCGGCCTGGCCACCGCCGAGGACATCCGTAACTGGTCGTACGGCGAGGTCAAGAAGCCCGAGACCATCAACTACCGCACGCTCAAGCCCGAGAAGGACGGCTTGTTCTGCGAGAAGATCTTCGGTCCCACCCGGGACTGGGAGTGCTACTGCGGCAAGTACAAGCGTGTCCGCTTCAAGGGCATCATCTGCGAGCGCTGCGGCGTCGAGGTGACCCGCGCCAAGGTCCGCCGTGAGCGTATGGGCCACATCGAGCTCGCCGCTCCGGTGACGCACATCTGGTACTTCAAGGGTGTGCCGAGCCGCCTCGGCTACCTGCTCGACCTCGCGCCGAAGGATCTCGAGAAGATCATCTACTTCGCCGCGTACGTCATCACGTCGGTCGACGACGAGCTGCGCCACAACGAGCTCTCCACTCTCGAAGCCGAGATGGAGGTCGAGAAGAAGTCGGTCGCCGACCAGCGCGACGCCGACCTCGAGGCCCGTGCACAGAAGCTCGAAGCCGACCTCGCCGAACTCGAGGCCGAGGGCGCCAAGTCCGACGTCCGCCGCAAGGTCAAGGACGGCGGCGAGCGCGAGATGCGTCAGCTCCGCGACCGTGCGCAGCGCGAGCTCGACCGCCTCGACGAGATCTGGACGACCTTCACGAAGCTGAAGCCGAAGGACCTGATCGTCGACGAGATGATCTACCGCGAGCTCCAGGACCGCTACGGCGAGTACTTCACCGGTGCCATGGGTGCCGAGGCGATCCAGAAGCTCATCGAGAACTTCGACATCGATGCCGAGGCCGAGTCGCTGCGCGAGACCATCCGCAGCGGCAAGGGCCAGAAGAAGCTCCGTGCTCTCAAGCGCCTGAAGGTCGTGGCGGCGTTCCAGCAGTCCGGCAACTCGCCCATGGGCATGGTTCTCGACGCCGTGCCGGTGATCCCGCCGGAACTGCGTCCGATGGTGCAGCTCGACGGTGGCCGCTTCGCGACCTCCGACCTCAACGACCTGTACCGCCGCGTCATCAACCGCAACAACCGCCTCAAGCGACTGATCGACCTCGGTGCCCCCGAGATCATCGTCAACAACGAGAAGCGGATGCTGCAGGAGTCGGTCGACGCCCTGTTCGACAACGGCCGTCGTGGCCGGCCGGTCACCGGTCCCGGTAACCGGCCGCTCAAGTCGCTGTCCGATCTGCTCAAGGGCAAGCAGGGCCGCTTCCGTCAGAACCTGCTCGGTAAGCGCGTCGACTACTCGGGCCGTTCGGTCATCGTCGTCGGTCCGCAGCTCAAGCTGCACCAGTGCGGTCTGCCGAAGCTGATGGCGCTCGAGCTGTTCAAGCCGTTCGTGATGAAGCGTCTCGTCGACCTCAACCACGCGCAGAACATCAAGTCCGCCAAGCGCATGGTCGAGCGTCAGCGCCCGCAGGTGTGGGACGTCCTCGAAGAGGTCATCAACGAGCACCCGGTTCTGCTGAACCGTGCTCCCACGCTGCACCGCCTCGGTATCCAGGCGTTCGAGCCGCAGCTCGTCGAGGGCAAGGCCATTCAGCTGCACCCCCTCGTGTGTGAGGCCTTCAACGCCGACTTCGACGGCGACCAGATGGCCGTGCACCTCCCGCTGTCCGCGGAGGCGCAGGCCGAGGCCCGCATCCTGATGCTGTCGTCGAACAACATCCTGTCGCCGGCATCGGGCCGCCCGCTCGCCATGCCGCGTCTGGACATGGTGACGGGTCTGTTCCACCTGACCCGTCTGGTCGAGGACGCCCCCGGCGCCTACACGGCCGCGACCGCCGACGAGCCCGAGCAGGGCGTCTACTCGTCGCCGGCCGAGGCCCAGATGGCCGTCGACCGTGGCGTGCTGTCGGTCCAGGCTCCGATCAAGGTGCGCCTGACCCAGCTGCGTCCGCCGCGCGACGTCGAGAACAAGCTGTTCCCGGAGGGTTGGAAGTTCGGTGAGCCGTGGACCACGCAGACCACCCTCGGTCGCGTGCTGTTCAACGAGCTGCTGCCGACGAACTACGCGTTCGTCAACGACATCATGCCGAAGAAGCGCCAGGCCGCGATCATCAACGACCTGGCCGAGCGGTACCCGATGATCGTTGTCGCGCAGACCGTCGACAAGCTCAAGGACGCCGGCTTCTACTGGGCCACGCGTTCGGGTGTCACCATCTCGATGGCGGACGTGCTCGTTCCGCCGGAGAAGAAGGACATCCTCGAGCGGTACGAGACCCAGGCCGACGCCATCCAGCGGCAGTACGACCGAGGCAAGCTCTCGGAGGACGAGCGTCGCGACTCGCTCGTCAAGCTGTGGCAGGAAGCGACCGAAGAGGTCGGTCAGGTCATGGAGGCGCACTACCCGGACGACAACCCGATCCCCACGATCGTCAAGTCCGGTGCTGCGGGCAACATGACCCAGATCCGTTCGCTGGCGGGCATGAAGGGTCTGGTGACGAACCCGAAGGGCGAGTTCATCCCGCGCCCGATCAAGTCCTCCTTCCGTGAGGGCCTGACCGTCGCCGAGTACTTCATCAACACGCACGGCGCGCGTAAGGGTCTGGCCGACACCGCTCTCCGTACCGCCGACTCGGGCTACCTGACCCGTCGTCTGGTCGACGTCTCGCAGGACGTCATCGTCCGCGAGGTCGACTGCGGCACGCCGCGCGGCATCGAGATGACCATCGCCGAGCTCGCACGCGACGCGACCGGTCAGCCGACCGGTGAGCTCGTGCGCGACGCTCACATCGAGACCAGCACCTACGCTCGCACGCTGGCGACGGACGCGGTCGACGCGAACGGCAACGTCGTCGTCGAGCGTGGTTCCGACCTCGGCGACCCGGCGATCGAGGCGCTGCTCGAGGCCGGTATCCAGAAGGTCAAGGTCCGCTCGGTCCTGACCTGCGACACCGGCACCGGCGTGTGCGCGACCTGCTACGGCCGTTCGATGGCGACGGGCAAGCTCGTCGACATCGGCGAGGCCGTCGGTATCGTCGCCGCCCAGTCGATCGGTGAGCCCGGTACGCAGCTGACGATGCGTACCTTCCACCAGGGTGGCGTCGGTGAGGACATCACCGGTGGTCTGCCCCGCGTCCAGGAGCTGTTCGAGGCTCGCGTCCCCAAGGGCAAGGCCCCGATCGCCGACGTCTCCGGTCGCATCCGTCTCGAGGACGACGATCGTTTCTACAAGATCACGATCATCCCCGACGACGGTGGCGAGGAGGTCGTGTACGACAAGCTGTCCAAGCGTCAGCGTCTGCACGTCATCCGCAAGGCCGACGGCACCGAGGGCGTGCTCGCGGACGGCGATCACGTGGAGGTCGGTCAGCAGCTCCTCGAGGGCTCTGCCGATCCGCACGAGGTGCTGCGCGTGATGGGCCCGCGTCAGGTTCAGGTCCACCTGGTCCACGAGGTCCAGGAGGTCTACCGGAGCCAGGGCGTGTCGATCCACGACAAGCACATCGAGGTCATCGTGCGTCAGATGCTGCGTCGCGTGACGATCATCGACTCGGGCTCGACGGAGTTCCTGCCCGGTTCGCTCGTCGAGCGCAGCGAGTTCGAGGCTGCGAACCGTCGTGTGGTTCAGGAGGGTGGCGAGCCGGCTGCCGGCCGTCCGGTCCTCATGGGTATCACGAAGGCGTCGCTGGCCACCGACTCGTGGCTGTCGGCGGCGTCCTTCCAGGAGACCACTCGCGTGCTCACCGACGCGGCGATCAACTGCCGCTCGGACAAGCTGATCGGTCTCAAGGAGAACGTGATCATCGGTAAGCTGATCCCCGCCGGTACCGGTATCAACAAGTACCGGAACATCGAGGTCCAGCCGACCGAGGAGGCCCGTGCGGCCGCGTACGCCATCCCGGCGTACGACGACCAGTACTACTCGCCGGACGGCTTCGGCCAGAACACCGGCGCTGCAGTGCCGCTGGATGACTACGGTTACTCCAACGACTACCGGTAGTTCGCTGCCGTAGTAGACGACGAAGGTCCCGCCCTCTTCTCTTCGGGGGCGGGACCTTCGTCATTTGTTCTCGACGGTGATGCCGTCACGGCGTGCGTGCGAGCGTCCCGTGGCAGTTCCGCTCGGGGTGGGTCGCTCGGGACGCGGGTCAGCGCGGGATGTGGAAGTCCACGAGTTCGGCGGTGCCTCGCGACAGTTCGGACCAGGATCCGCTCACCGTGAGGACCGCGATCGCGGAGGTGGGGAACTTCTCGGCCACCTGATGGGCAGCGTCGGTGCTGTGATCCGTGATGAGCCCGAGGACGGTCGCGGAGAGGGTCGGCTCGTGCCCGATGACGAGCAGGGTGTGCACGTCGTCGGCCGTTCTCCGGATCTCGGCGACCAGGGATTCCGGATCGGCGTGGTACAGGCTGTCGCGGTACTCGACGGGAGCCTCCACGGCTGCTTCGGCGAGTGTCTTGCGCGTCCGGGTCGCGGTGGAGCACAGAACGGCGTCCACTTCGGGCAGGTTCGCCCGGATCCAGCGACCGGCGAGTCCGGCCTCGCGGCGTCCGCGGGGGGAGAGGGGACGCTCGTGATCGTCCACGTCGTCCGGGTACGCGGACTTGCCGTGGCGCAGCAAGATCAGGGTACGGGTCATGGGGTCCACCGTAGAGCGTCCGGTTTCCGGCCGATCCACGCGACCGCGCGAGTGTGATCCTCGACCGTGAACCAGACCGTCAGTCCGTCCTCCCGCAGGGTCGTCCGCAGTGTGAGGGTCTCGCCGGCGGCGACGGGGCGCAGGTGTTCGATCACCGCCCGGTACGGCGCGTCCGGGATGTCCGGCCGGAGGGGCAGGAGCTCCTCGAGGCCGTGCCAGTAGACGGCGTTGTTGACGTGCCCGAACGGGTCGAGGTCGGTGGCGCGTAGGGGGAAGACGCGTTCGTCGTCGACCTCGTCGGGTGCGCGAGCGGGCAGCCACGCCGTCCACTTCAGGCGTGTGTCGTGCGCGTAGCGGGCCATGTGCTCGAACAGGCCGTCGCTGATCCGGGTGGGGGCGCCGGTGGTGGGACCGATGTCGATCCAGAACGCCGCGGTCTCGATCAGCGGGCCGTCCGGGGCGTCGCCGGGGTCGTCGAAGCGGACCCGCACGTTCGCCCACCGCGTCGACAGGGCGTCGCACCAACGTCGCAGCCGGAGCGTGCGGCCGTACTCGGCGGGGCGGTGCACGTCGACGATCGTGCGCCGGACGATCCAGAGCGGGTCGGTCTCGGACGCGCCGACGGCGGCGAGGTTGTCGGTGCCGATGTCCTGGAGATAGCGGGCGATGCCGTCGAGCCGCAGTCGCTTACCGGTGTCGACGTCGCCGGTGCGGACGGTGCGCTCGGTGGAGAAGGGGTTCGCCTGCTCGGGCAGTTCCGTGAGCGGTCGCGTCCGAGGCAGATCGGTGCTCGGCGTCGACGTGGCCATGTGTCCCCCCGGGTCGGATGTCCGATCGTGCGATTCTCGCAGTTTCGGTGGGCGGTCGCAGGTTCTCTTGCGAACCCACGGCGACAGCCGCTACAGTCGAATTAACTGTTACGGATCGTTACATGAAATTCGCGGACGCTCCGCCCGGCTGCCGAGGACCCTTCCCATGGCCTATGTGATCACCCAGACCTGCTGCAACGACGCGAGCTGCGTCGCAGTCTGCCCCGTGAACTGCATCCACCCCTCGCCGGACGAGCCCGAGTTCGCCACCGCCGAGATGCTGCACATCGATCCGAAGACCTGCATCGACTGCGGCGCCTGCGCCGACGCGTGCCCGGTCGAGGCGATCCTGCCCGACGACAAGCTCGATCCCTCCCAGATGCGGTTCGCCGAGATCAACGCGGCCTGGTACGAGGACCACCCGGCGCCGGAGGGGTGGAAGCCCCTCGTGCCCACCCCGGCGCCTCCGCGCGATCGTGGAACGCTGCGGGTCGCGATCGTCGGCGCCGGCCCCGCGGCCTGCTACGCCGCCCAGGAACTGCTCGAACGTTCCGAAGTCGAGGTCGAGATGTTCGACCGGCTCCCGACTCCCTTCGGCCTCGTGCGCGCCGGTGTCGCCCCCGATCATCCGGGGACCAAGGCGGTCACGGAATCGTTCGAATGGTCGTTCCGGCGCGAGGAGTTCGCCCTGCACCTTGCCACCGAGGTCGGTCGCGACATCACCCACGCCGAACTGCTCGAGCACCACCACGCCGTGATCTACGCGACCGGTGCGTCGTCCGACCGCCGCCTCGGGGTCGCCGGTGAGGACCTGCCCGGCAGCCACGCCGCCACCGAGTTCGTCGCCTGGTACAACGGCCACCCCGACTACGCCGACCGCACTTTCGATCTGTCCGGGGAACGCGCCGTCATCGTCGGCAACGGCAACGTCGCCCTCGACGTCGCGCGGATACTCACCATGGACGTCGACGAACTCGCGCGCACCGACATCGCCGACCACGCCCTGACGGCGTTGCGGAAGAGCAACATCCGCGAGGTCGTCCTGCTCGGCCGGCGCGGCCCGGCCCAGGCCGCGTACAGCAATCCGGAGTTCCTCGCCCTCGGCGACCTCACCGGAGTCGACGTCGTCGTCGACGACGCCGACCTCGAACTCGATCCGGTGAGCGCCCGGGCCGTGGAGGAGGACGCGGCGACCGCGCTGCGCGTCCGTCTCGCCAGCGAGTACGCCGGCCGGCCCGTCCGTCCCGGGCACCGCCGCATCGTCTTCCGGTACCTCGCCGCGCCGAGCGAACTGCTCGGCGACGACCACGTGACCGGCGTGCGGATCGAACGCACCGAACTCGTCGACGACAGTGGTCGTCTCTCCGCCCGACCCACCGGCCGTTTCGAGGACCTGCCCGCCACGCTCGTACTCCGGTCGATCGGCTATCGCGGCGTTCCCCTGCCGGGTGTGCCCTTCGACGACGTCCGCGGGGTCGTTCCCAACACCGGCGGTCGTGTGGACGCCGGCGTCTACGTCACCGGGTGGGCCAAGCGCGGCCCGAGCGGCGTCATCGGCACCAACAAGGGATGCGCGAAGGAGACCGTCGCCGCGCTGCTGGCCGACTTCGACTCCGGTGCACTCGCCGCTCCCCGCGGCGACCGTCGTGCGCTGAACCGGTTGCTCGCACAGCGCAGGCCCGATCGGGTGGACCTGGACGGCTGGAAGACCATCGACGCCGCCGAGCGGCAGACCGGACGAGCCCAGGGTCGGCCGCGCGTCAAGATCACCGACCGCGAGAGCCTCGTCGAACTCGGTCGTCGCCGACGCCGTCTTCCGCTGCTCGCCTCGTTGCGTCGTTGACACAGCCGCGGGTGACGCAGGTCGCGGCCCGCCCGGACGTTCGTCGATAGGCTCGGGAGAACCGAATCCCGACCCGAACGGACATGTGCATGAGCAGCGACAACCTCGACCGCACGGCGCTCACGCGCCGCACCCTCATCGGCGGCGCCGGTGTGGTGGCGGCCGGCGCGGCCCTTACAGCCTGCGGATCGTCCGGCGACACCGGCGAGGCGCGATCGGCGGTGCCCGCACCGACCACGACGGCGCCTCCCGGACCCGATGCGGAGGTCGTCGCCGCCGTCGCGGACGTGCCGGTCGGCGGGGGCGTCATGCTCGAATCGAAGAGGCTCGTCGTCACCCAGCCCGCAGAGGGCGACTTCCGCGCGTTCATCGCGATCTGCACCCATCAGGGCTGCAATCTCAGCGGTGTCGAGGACGATCGCATCATCTGCCCGTGCCACGGCAGCCGGTACGACCTCGACGGCGCGCCGGTCGAAGGACCGGCGAAGCGGCCGCTGAAGACCCGTCCCGTGGCGGCCCGCGGGTCCGATCTCGTCGTGGGCTGATCGGTCCGGGGATAGAGTCCGCTCCGTGGAGACCAGCGGAGGCCGGCGCCCGAAGGCGCTGCACGGTTGGCGCCCGAAGGCGCTGCGTGACGGTACGGACCCGGACCCTCGTTTCACGCTGGCCAACGAGCGCACCTTCCTCGCGTGGGTGCGGACCGCGCTCGGCGTCATCGCCGCGGCGGTCGCGCTGGAGACCTTCGCGGGCGGCATCGTGTCGGAGGGGCTCCGCACGGTGCTGGCGTGCGCGTTGCTCGGATTCGCCGCCGTGCTCACGGTGTTCGCGCTGATCCGCTGGCACCGCGTCGAGCACGCGATGCGCACCGGACGGGCACTCCCGGTGCCGTGGGTGGCCTATCTGCTCGCCGTGGCCCTCGGGGTCTCGGGGGTCGTGCTCGCCGTCGCGATCGCCCGGTGAGACGAGCCGCACCGTGAGCCGGGACGATCTGCGGCACGGCGACGTCGGTCTGCAGCCCGAACGGACGAGTCTGGCGTGGCTGCGCACCGCCTCGGTGCTCGGTGCGGTGGTGCTCGGATTCATGCGGTTCGTGCCGGGCCCGGGTGCCGTGGTCGCGTCGATCGGCCTGATCTGCCTCGTGCCCGTGCTGGCGGTGCTGCTCGCCTCCCGGATCGGTCACCGCGCGCGAGTGCGCGGTCTGGTCGCGGGTCGCGCGCCCTATTTCTGGTGGCGCAACGTCGCGGTCTCCGCCACGGTCGTGGTGCTCGCGATCTCGTCGGCCGTCCTGATCGTCACCGCCCGCTGAGTGACAACACGCCGATCAGGGCTATCGCCGCGACCCAGACGGTCGCCGCTGCCGCGAGCGCGATCGGACGCCATCCGACGCCGCGGAGCACTTCCCGGCGCACCCCCGCGCCCAGGGCGAACATCGCGACGGTCAGCAGCGTGCGCTGCACCGTCCCCGCAGCCTCCACCACGATCGGATCGAGCAGTCCGGTCGAGCGCAGTGCGACGCACGCGAGGAAACCCAGCAGGAAGACCGGCACGATCGGGGGAGTGCGCTCGTCGCGGCGGTCCTCACCGCGCCGCCGAGCGACGACCCCGACGACCGCCACGACCGGGGCCAGCAGTGCCACCCGTGCGAGCTTGACCGTCACCGCCGCGGCGAGCACCCCACCGGCGGTGGCCTCGAGGGCGGTGCCGGTCGCGACCACCTGGGCGACCTCGTGGATCGCCGCACCCGCCCACAGACCGGCGGTCCCGGGAGTCAGCCCGAGCATCCCGGCGGCGAGCGGAACGAGCGGGATCATCGCGGTGCCGAAGACGACCACCAATGCGACGGTGGTGACGAGTTCGCGTTTGCGCGAATCGATCACACCGTCGACCGCCGCCGCGGCCGCGGCTCCGCAGATCGAGAAACCGCACGCGATGAGCAGGCGCTGGGTCCAGCCCACCCCGAGCCACCGGCCGAAGGCGAGCGACCCGCCGATACCCGCGACGACGACGGTCGCCGCGACGACCGCTGTGCCCCACCCGAGGTCGACGAGATCGGAGACCGCGAGCTGCACGCCGAGAAGAGCGACGCCCACTCGGAGGAGACGCTTCGACGCCGTACCCAGGCCCGGCTCCAGAAGGCCGACCACCGGTGCGGGCAGCCCGATATTCGCCACGACCACACCCAGGACGATCGCGACGAGCAACGGGCTCGTCCCGGGGATCAGGTGCGCCGCTCCCAGTGCGACGACCGCGCCCGCCGCGGCCACGAGGAGACCCGGGACGACGGTGGGCCGGGACACGGGCGCGTGGACGGTGAGCATGCCTCGACTCTTCCGCCGCAGCGGTGTCCGCACCAGCCGTCGATCGGACATGAGCTCATATCGAATGGATATGAGTGGCGAGTGCGGCATATCGTTCGTGCATGACCAGCTGGCCGGATCTCGTCGCTCTGGAACTGCTCGTCGGGGTCGACGACCGGGGCGGGCTCGGCGCCGCGGCCCGCGCGGCCGGTCTCGCCCAACCCAACGCGACCCGCATGCTGCGCCGACTCGAACGGCAACTCGGCGCGGTCCTCGTGCGGCGGGGCCGCACGGGTTCGGTGCTCACCCCGGAGGGCACGGTGGTCGCGCACTGGGCGCGGGAGGTCCTGGCCGACGCGGAACGCCTCCTCGACGCCGCTGCAGCACTGCGCGTCGAACAGCAACCCGAACTGGTGGTCGCGGCGTCGATGACGGTCGCCGAACACCTCATCCCGCGGTGGCTCGGCGCCTTCCGCACGCTCCGCGACGACGTCCAGATCCAGTTGCAGGTCCACAACTCGATGCGGGTGTGTGACGTCGTCGCCGAGGGCGGATGCGACGTCGGGTTCGTCGAGGGGCCGACGGTTCCGGAGGGACTGCACAGTGTCGCGGTGGCACGCGACCGCCTGGTCGTGGTCGTCCCGCCGCAGCATCCGTGGGCACGGCGGCGGCGCCCGCTCACCGTGGCCGAATTCGCGGCGACACCACTGGTCGTCCGCGAGGAGGGGTCCGGTACCCGCCGCACCCTCGACCTCGCGTTGCAGGAGTACGACCGGGCCGCACCGCTGCTCGAACTCGGGAGCGGAGCCGCGGTCCGCACGAGTGTGCTCGGGGGCACGGGCCCGGCGGTGCTGAGCACCCTGGCGGTGGAGGAGTATCTGGACTCCGGCCGGCTCGTCGCGGTCGCGGTGGACGGACTCGACCTGCAGCGTGTGCTCCGCGCGGTCTGGAGGCCGCCGCGGGTGTTGTCCGGTCCGGCGGGGGAGTTGGTCCGACTGATCACCCGTACCCGCTGACCTGGCTTACATCCGGCGCCGGATCACGCGCGCGAGTGCTGCAACGCACCAGCCCCCGCGACCACCACGAGTGCGATACCCGCGAGGGCGAGAGGTTCGACGACCTGCCCCAGCACCAGAGCGCCGGCGAGCGCTGCGGCGGCGGGTTCGAGCGCGATGAGGATCGCGAACACCTTCTTCGGCAGGTCGCGCAGGGCACGGATCTCGAGGGTGTACGGGATCGCCGACGACAGCAGCGCCACGGCGAGTCCTGCGAGCACGAGGCCGGGCCGGAGGAGCTCGGTGCCGGCCGTCGCCGCGCCGAACGGCAGGACGACGACGGCCGCGATCGTCGTCGCCCCGGCCAGCCCCGCCGATCCGGGCAGGGTCGTCGCCACACGTGAGCCCGCCACGATGTACCAGGCCCACCCCGATGCGGCGACCAGCGCGAAGGCGACTCCGAGCGGATCGGGACCGGTGGACAGCCCGGCACCGTCGCCGACGCCGAGCAGGACCACCCCGCCCAGCGCGAGCACCACCCACAGGGCGTCGCGCATACGTCGGGACAGGATCGCGGCCAGCCCGAGAGGGCCGAGGAACTCGATGGTGACGGTCGCGGCGAGCGGCAGTCGCGTCAACGCTCCGTAGAACGCCGTGTTCATCAGCGCGAGACTCGCGCCCAGTGTCACCACCGCCCGCCACTGTTCCGGTGTCCACGTCCACGGCCGGGGCCGGGTGAACGCGCAGAGGATCACGGCGGCGAACAGCAGGCGCAGGGTCACCGTGCCGAGAGCACCAGCCCGGTCGAACAGGGTCGCGGCGAAGGCCGCCCCGAACTGCATCGACAGCACCGCGGTGAGGACCGCGACGACAGGGCCGACGGTGTGCGTGCGGGAATCGTCGACCATCTCGTCAGTCTGTCCGACGAGCACGAACGACGCCTGCCGCAAAAAACAATCACACGTGCTTGATTTTGGGGCTGTGGCGTGTGACGCTTGCCGCATGTCCGATCTGTACATCGTGCTCGACGATCTCCGCGCGGAGGGCGACGATCTCGACGCTCTCGTCGCGACCCTGCCCGACGAGAGTTGGGCACTGCCCACCCCGGCGGAGGGCTGGACCATCGCTCACCAGATCGGTCACCTGTTGTGGACCGACCGGGCGGCGCTCACCGCCGTGCGCGACCCGGACGCCTTCGTGAAGATGGTCGAAGCGGCATTCGGCGACCCGCTGGGATTCGTCGACATCGGTGCCGAGGAACAGGCGGGGCGGCCGCCCGCGGAGTTGCTCGCCGACTGGCGCGACACCCGCCGCGAACTCGCCGACGCGCTCGCCGAACTCCCGCGGGGTACGAAGATCCTGTGGTTCGGACCGCCGATGTCGCCGGCGTCGATGGCGACCGCGCGGCTCATGGAGACCTGGGCGCACGGGGGTGACGTCGCCGACGCCCTCGGTGTCACCCGCACGCCCACCGCGCGCCTGAAGAACGTCGCGCACCTGGGGGTGCGGACGCGCGACTTCGCGTACGTCATCCGCGACCGGAAGCCCCCGGCCGAGCCGTTCCGCGTCGTGCTTACCGCCCCCGACGGGGACAGCTGGGAATGGGGTCCGGAGGACGCCGCGCAGTCGGTCACCGGCCCGGCCCTGGACTTCTGCCTGCTCGTCACCCAGCGCATCCACCGCGACGACACCGCCCTCGTCGCCGACGGCCCGGACGCGGAGGAATGGCTCGGCCTCGCGCAGGCCTTCGCCGGTGCCCCCGGCGCCGGGCGCGAGCCCGGCTCGTCCGCCACCTGAGACCGCCCGCCCCACAGTCGAGACACCTCCGGCCGAAACATCTTCGACCGAAACACCATCCTCGACCGAAAACACCATCGGAGACACCGTGAGCATGTGGACCACCCCCGAGCGTCTCGCCCTCCGCGAGACCGTCACCGGTTTCGTGAAGCGTGAGATCCTGCCCCACCTCGACGACTGGGAGCGCGCCGGCGAACTGCCCCGCGAACTGCACGTCGAGGCCGCGAAGATCGGCCTGCTCGGCGCCGGATTCCCCGAGGAGGTCGGCGGTTCCGGTGGCGACGGCGCCGACACGCTCACCGTGTGCGAGGCGTTCCACGAGGCGGGGGCCTCGGGCGGCGCGTTCGCATCACTGTTCACGTGCGGCATCGCCCTGCCGCACCTCATCGCGGCCGGCGATCCCGATCAGATCGACAAGTGGGTACGGCCCACTCTCGCAGGCGAACTCGTCGGGTCCCTCGCGATCACCGAACCGGGCGGCGGATCGGACGTCGGTCATCTGACCACCACCGCGGTGCGCGACGGCGACCACTACGTCGTCAACGGCGCGAAGACCTACATCACCTCGGGATGCCGCGCCGACTTCGTGGTCACCGCCGTCCGCACCGGAGGTCCCGGCGCCGGGGGAGTCTCGTTGCTCGTGATCGAGAAGGGCACAACGGGTTTCACCGTCTCCCGCAAGCTCGACAAGATGGGATGGCGCGCGTCGGACACCGCCGAGTTGTCCTTCGCCGACGTCCGCGTACCGGTCACCAACCTCGTCGGCGCGGAGAACACCGGATTCTGGCAGATCGCACAGGGTTTCGTCTCCGAGCGGATCGCCCTCGCCGCCCAGGCCTATTCGGGTGCGCAGCGGTGCCTGGACCTGACCGTCGCGTGGTGCCGCGACCGCGAGACCTTCGGCCGGCCGCTGATCACCCGCCAGGCCGTGCAGCGCACCCTGTCCGAGATGGCGCGTCGCGTCGACGTCGCGCGCGTCTACACGCGGCACGTCACCGAGCGCGCCGTGGCGGGAGAGACCGACCTGATCGCCGAGGTGTGTTTCGCGAAGAACACCGCGGTCGAGGCCGGCGAATGGGTCGCCGACCAGGCGGTTCAGTTGTTCGGCGGCCTCGGGTACATGGCCGAATCGGAGGTCGAACGGCAGTACCGCGACATGCGCATCCTCGGCATCGGTGGTGGCACCACAGAGATCCTCACCGAACTCGCCGCCAAGCGGCTGGGTTA
The DNA here is from genome assembly GCF_000801125.1 of Rhodococcus sp. Chr-9. Classification (NCBI taxonomy): domain Bacteria; kingdom Bacillati; phylum Actinomycetota; class Actinomycetes; order Mycobacteriales; family Nocardiaceae; genus Rhodococcus; species Rhodococcus sp. Chr-9. Next base: position 49,220 of record NZ_JTIZ01000089.1, on the reverse strand, counting down.
CGGCGCCTGACCCACCTGTTCCCTCATGCGACCGTCCACGGCCGCGCGTCCTCTCACCCGACCCGGAAGGCATCCCCGTGAGCATCATCGAGACCGAAGAACAGAAGGAACTACGCGCTGCGGTGGCGGCTCTGGCCGAGCGCTACAACTACGTCGACTACGTACTTCCCAAGTCGCGCGCGCACGAGCCGCTCACCGAATTGTGGGCGGAGGCGGCCAAGCTCGGCTTCCTCGGCGTGAACCTTCCGGAGCAGTACGGAGGCGGCGGCGCCGGCATCTACGAACTCGCGCTGGTGCAGGAGGAGCTCTCCGCGAAGGGCGCCGGGCTGCTGCTCGTCGTGGTTTCACCGGCGATCTGCGGCACCATCATCTCCAAGTACGGCACCGACGCTCAGAAGCAGGAATGGCTGCCCGGCCTCGCCGACGGCTCTTGCATCATGGCCTTCGGCATCACCGAGGCCGACGCCGGATCCAACTCGCACAACATCACCACGATCGCGCGCCGCGACGGTGACGACTGGATCCTCTCCGGCAGCAAGGTCTACATCTCCGGTGTCGACCAGGCCGACGCCGTGCTCGTCGTCTCCCGCACCGAGGACGCGAAGACCGGCAAGCTCCGTCCGGCCCTGTTCATCGTGCCGACCGATGCCCCGGGCTTCACGAAGACGCCCATGGAGATGGACATCCTCGAGCCGGACTACCAGTTCTCCCTGTTCTTCGACGACGTCCGACTTCCCGCCGACGCACTCGTCGGTGAGCCGGAGGCCGCGCTCATGCAGCTGTTCGCCGGACTGAACCCCGAACGGATCATGGGCGCGGCGATGGCAGTGGGTATGGGCCGGTACGCCCTCGACGCCGCGGTGCGCTACGCCAACGAGCGGACCGTCTGGAAGCAGCCCATCGGTGCGCACCAGGGCATCGCGCACCCGCTGGCGCAGCGCCGGATCGAGCTCGAACTCGCCAAGCTCATGATGCAGAAGGCCGCCGTCCTCTACGACAGCGGCGACGACTTCGGGGCCGCCGAGGCCGCGAACATGGCCAAGTACGCCGCGGGTGAGGCTGCGATCGCCTCGCTGGACCAGGCGATCCAGACCCACGGCGGTGCCGGCCTCACTCGGGAGTACGGCCTCGCGGCGATGCTCGGCGCCGCGCGCATCGCACGCGTGGCGCCGGTCAGCCGGGAGATGATCCTCAACTTCGTGGCCCAGCACTCGCTGGGCCTGCCGAAGTCGTACTAGGCCGACGCTTCCGAGTCGGATGCTTCCGGGTTCGAGGTTTCGGGGTTCGACACCGCGAACCCGGAGGTTCCGATGTTCGGCGGGAAGGAATCCGGCGGGAAGAGACCGGTCGCCTCCTCCGCTGGGAGCAGCGTCCCCAGCAGATAGGCGAGGGACCACCGCAACGAGCTCACGTCCTGCAGCGGCACGGTCTGCTGGTAGCCCACGAGCGTGTACAGGGCCAGCCGCGCGAACCGCTCGGCCTGGTCCCTCGAACCGAGGTACTGGGCCACCGCTTCGGCCACCACCGCGTACCGCAGGTCGTCGACCTCGCTCTGCACCTCGTGGACGCCGGAGTCGCTGTGCGACCAACCGCGGATGGCGGACTCGGCGGAGTGGGGGAGGCTGCACGCGAATTCGACGAGCAACCGGAGCCGCCGGGTCATCGAACCCTCGAGGCGCGCCGCGGCGGCGAGCTGGAGCGTCTGGCTCTCGAGCCAGTGCTGGAGGAATTCGGTCTTGAACTGCGCCCAGCTCTCGAAATAGTTGTAGAACGAGCCGGTCGTCACCTCGAGGTGACTGCACAACCGTGCCTGCTTGAGTCCGGCATGGTCGTTGGTGGCCAGGATGGCCAGCGCGGCGTCGAAGTAGTCCTCGCGCCTGACGGTGGTCGCCACGTGGTGCTCCCCTTTCCCCCCGACCTGTTATACGAGTGTACGGATGATGACCTTTGCGTACGGTCTCGGGGTCGCACGAATACCCGTTCGGCGGAAGATCAGTCGTGACGGAACGGTCGTGACCACGGGGTCGTGACAGGACAGGCAGGAACAGGAGTCCCGATGGCGCGAGAACCGAAGCAGGACCGCAGCCGCGCCACGCGGCGGCGACTGCTCGAGGCGACGATCGACTGCCTCGTCGAATCCGGTTGGGCCGCAACCACGGTGAGTGTGGTCGCCGAGCGGGCAGGAGTGTCGCGCGGGGCCGCCCAGCATCACTTCCCGACCCGGGAGGATCTCATCACCGCATCGCTCGAGTTCATGTTCGACAGTCGCATCGAGCGGGTCCGCACCGAACCGTTCGACGTGCCCGAGGGCGTCGGCCGCACGGAGGCGGTGGTCGAGCGCATCGTCGACCAATGCACCGGCAACATGTTCAAGGCCGCCCTGCAGGTGTGGACGGCCGCGGCGGCCGATCCGGCTCTGCGCGAGATGCTCCTGCCGCTCGAGGAGAAGTTCGGCCGTGTCTCGCACGCGGTGGCCGTCGAGCAGCTCGGTGCCGACGACACCGACCCGGTCGTGCACCGGACGGTGCAGGCGACCCTGGATCTCGCGCGCGGCCTCGGCCTGGCCGACGTGCTGACGGACGACTCGGCCCGCCGGCGGGAGATCGTCCGTCACTGGGCCGCGCAGCTCGACGAGGTGCTCCGGGAGTCCTCGAGTCGTCGCACACAGGTGGGCCCGGCTCGGTAGTCTTCCCGCCATGCCTCTCCCGCGCATCGGAAGGACGGCGGCTGCCGTGGCGACGGTCGGTCTCATGGGTCTCGGTGCGGCGGCGTGCGGGAACTCCGACGACGCCGGACAGGTCGAGACCTCGCCGACCGCGTCTGTCACCGACCCCGGCCCGCTGTTCGACGAGTGCGGCGCGATGTCCGACGACGAGGTGGCGGCGGCTTTCGGTCTCGGCAGTTTCACGACGGTGACGCGCAACTCGGTGGGCTGCGAGTGGGAGATCTACGTCGGCGGCCCCAGCGTGAGCTTCTCGTGGTACCGGGGAAGTCCCATCGGCCGCGAACGCGCCGGCTCCGATCTCATCGGCCGGCCCGCCGCCGACGTCGAGATCGGGGGACGGTCGGGTTTCATGGGGTCCTATCAGAACGAGCTGGGGCAGACGACGCTGTGCGAGATCGGCGTGGAGTTCGGCGGCGACTTCGTCCACTGGTCGGTCTCGTACTCGAACCTCACGCCCGTGGCCGACGCCTGCGTCGTCGCTCGCGGACTGGCCACCACGAGTGTGGAAAGGGTGCAGAAGTGAACGCCCGCCGCTGGGGTGCCGCACTCGCGACCGTCCTCACGACGGGTGCTCTGCTCACCGGATGTACCCGCACCATCGAGGGGCGGGCCGTCCCGGAGGGGATCGGCGGCGGCACGGGCGCCGAGTTCACCCGGCTGCTCACCGAGTGCGATGCGGTCGCCGACGAGAAGATCGCCGAGGCCGTGGGCGCGGACTACGTCTATCGCGGGTTCTTCGGTGCGATCTGCCGCTGGGACGGCGAGGGGCCCACTGGAGTAGTGAAGGTCACCTTCAACTGGTTCGAGACCGGTTCCCTCGACCACGAACGCGCCGCCGCCGAGGGGCTCGGCTACGAGATCGAGAACACGACCATCGAGGGCCGGCGGGCACTGCAGATGCGCCGACCCGGCGATCCGCTGTCGTGCGGGGTCAGTTCCGGGGCGTCGACGACCGGCATCTTCGGCTGGTGGGTGCAGTACACCTCCGGGGGAGCGGACCCGTGTGAAGCTGCTGCTACGTTGGCCCGGCTCACACTGAACCTCAGCAGTTGACGGTGTGTGCGGATCCTCGGGAGGGTGCGCGCTCCTCACTTTGACCTCATGCGCGCACGCCGGGTATCGTTGTGGGTCGTGTCCGGCATGCCCGGGCCGGTCTGTGTGCCTATGCGAGGTAGTGCCGTGCGCGTGGTCTGTAGATATCTGCAGGAACGAGCCCCCGGCTGCCTGTGTGGGGGTACGCGACACACCCGACCTCGTGTGCACGCGAGGGGCGAGTGCGGGGCAGCAGCTTTCTTGCCCCAACCGATGGATCCCTAATTTCAGAACAGCCGAGGTTGCTCGAAGTGAGCAGCTTCAGACAACGAAGAAAGCCGGTTAATGCCAACCATCAATCAGCTGGTCCGCAAGGGCCGCCGCGACAAGGCCGCCAAGGTCAAGAGCGCGGCGCTCAAGGGCAGCCCCCAGCGTCGCGGTGTGTGCACTCGCGTGTACACCACCACCCCGAAGAAGCCGAACTCGGCTCTCCGTAAGGTCGCCCGTGTGCGCCTGACCTCCCAGGTCGAGGTCACCGCCTACATCCCCGGTGAGGGCCACAACCTCCAGGAGCACTCGATGGTGCTCGTGCGTGGCGGTCGTGTGAAGGACCTCCCGGGTGTGCGCTACAAGATCATCCGCGGCTCGCTCGACACCCAGGGTGTCAAGAACCGCAAGCAGGCCCGCAGCCGCTACGGAGCGAAGAAGGAGAAGGGCTGATGCCACGTAAGGGTCCCGCTCCCAAGCGCCCGCTGATCGCCGATCCGGTCTACGGTTCGCCGCTGGTCACCCAGCTGGTCAACAAGATCCTGCTGGACGGCAAGAAGTCCACCGCCGAGCGCATCGTCTACCAGGCGCTCGAGCAGGCTCGCGAGAAGACCGGTACCGATCCGGTCGTCACCCTCAAGCGCGCGCTCGACAACGTCAAGCCCGCCCTCGAGGTCCGCAGCCGTCGCGTCGGTGGTGCCACCTACCAGGTGCCGGTCGAGGTTCGCCCCGGTCGTTCCACCACGCTCGCGCTGCGCTGGCTGGTGACGTTCTCGCGTCAGCGTCGCGAGAAGACCATGGTCGAGCGGCTCGCCAACGAGCTCCTCGACGCGAGCAACGGCCTCGGCGCCTCCGTGAAGCGCCGCGAGGACACGCACAAGATGGCTGAAGCCAACAAGGCGTTCGCGCACTACCGCTGGTGAGTCGTCGCCGACCGGGAGATGCCGTCATCACGGACCTCCCGGTCGGCTGCTCGCACAACTGTGTCGGTCCCGTAAAGGCCGGCTGACAACACAAGAACATGTGGTCCGCACCCAAGGACCGACACGAGCTACGAGCGGGGTTACCTGTGGCACAGGAAGTGCTGACCGACCTGAACAAGGTCCGCAACATCGGCATCATGGCGCACATCGATGCCGGCAAGACCACCACCACCGAGCGCATCCTCTTCTACACCGGTGTCAACTACAAGATCGGTGAGACGCACGACGGTGCCTCGACCACCGACTGGATGGAGCAGGAGAAGGAGCGTGGTATCACCATCACCTCCGCTGCTGTGACCTGCTTCTGGAACAAGAACCAGATCAACATCATCGACACCCCCGGCCACGTCGACTTCACGGTCGAGGTCGAGCGGTCGCTGCGCGTCCTCGACGGCGCAGTCGCCGTGTTCGACGGCAAGGAGGGCGTCGAGCCCCAGTCCGAGCAGGTCTGGCGCCAGGCTGCCAAGTACGACGTTCCGCGCATCTGCTTCGTCAACAAGATGGACAAGATGGGCGCGGACTTCTACTTCACCGTGCAGACGATCATCGATCGTCTGGGCGCGAAGCCGCTCGTCCTCCAGCTCCCGATCGGTGCCGAGGATGCCTTCGACGGCGTCGTCGACCTCGTCGAGATGAAGGCCATCACCTGGCGCGGCGTCACCGAGATCGGTGCCGAGCCGACCATCGAGGAGATCCCGGCCGATCTCGCCGACAAGGCTGCCGAGTACCGCGAGAAGCTGCTCGAGACGGTCGCCGAGTCCGACGAAGAGCTCATGGAGAAGTACTTCGGCGGCGAGGAGCTCACCGTCGCCGAGATCAAGGCTGCCATCCGCAAGATGACGGTCGCCTCCGAGCTGTACCCGGTGCTGTGCGGCTCTGCCTTCAAGAACAAGGGCATCCAGCCCATGCTCGACGCGGTCATCGACTACCTCCCGAACCCGCTCGACATCGGCGACGTCATCGGCCACCAGGTCGGTAACGAAGAAGAGGAGATGCGTCGTAAGCCCTCGAAGGACGAGCCGTTCTCCGCGCTCGCTTTCAAGATCGCCGCGCACCCCTTCTTCGGCAAGCTGACCTTCGTCCGCGTGTACTCCGGCCGGATCGACTCGGGCACCCAGGTGCTCAACTCGACCAAGGGCAAGAAGGAGCGCATCGGCAAGCTGTTCCAGATGCACGCCAACAAGGAGAACCCGGTCGACGAGGCCGTGGCCGGCCACATCTACGCGATGATCGGCCTGAAGGACACCACGACCGGCGACACCCTGTGCGCGCAGGACGCCCCGATCGTGCTCGAGTCCATGACCTTCCCGGACCCGGTCATCCAGGTCTCCATCGAGCCGAAGTCGAAGGCCGACCAGGAGAAGCTGTCGACGGCCATCCAGAAGCTCGCCGAAGAGGACCCGACCTTCTCCGTCGAACTCGACGACGAGACCGGCCAGACCGTCATCGGCGGCATGGGCGAGCTCCACCTCGACATCCTCGTCGACCGCATGCGTCGCGAGTTCAAGGTCGAGGCCAACGTCGGCAAGCCGCAGGTCGCGTACCGCGAGACGATCACCAAGCCGGTCGAGAAGCTCGAGTTCACGCACAAGAAGCAGACCGGTGGCTCGGGCCAGTTCGCAAAGGTCATCATCGGCCTCTCGCCGTTCGTCGGCGAGGACGGCGCGACCTACGAGTTCGAGAACAAGGTCACCGGCGGTCGCATCCCGCGCGAGTACATCCCGTCGGTCGACGCGGGTGCCCAGGACGCCATGCAGTACGGCGTGCTCGCCGGCTACCCGCTGGTGAACCTGAAGGTCACCCTCATCGACGGTGCGTACCACGACGTCGACTCGTCCGAAATGGCGTTCAAGATCGCCGGTTCGCAGGCGCTGAAGGAAGCGGCCCGCAAGGCCGCCCCGGTGATCCTCGAGCCCCTCATGGCGGTCGAGGTCACCACGCCCGAGGACTACATGGGTGAAGTGATCGGCGACCTGAACTCCCGCCGTGGCCAGATCCAGGCCATGGAGGAACGCAGTGGTGCCCGTGTCGTGAAGGCGCTGGTTCCGCTCTCGGAGATGTTCGGTTACATCGGCGATCTGCGGTCGAAGACCCAGGGTCGTGCGAACTTCTCCATGGTGTTCGATTCCTACGCAGAGGTTCCCTCGAACGTCGCGAAGGAAATCATCGCCAAGGCGACCGGCGAGTAGCCTCCGGGTTATCCCTCGGTCACCTGCACGACCAAGTAATACAAACCGCACTGCTGCATACAGCAAGCAACAACAGTCCAGGAGGACATCCAGTGGCGAAGGCGAAGTTCGAGCGGACCAAGCCGCACGTGAACATCGGCACCATCGGTCACGTCGACCACGGCAAGACCACCACCACGGCTGCGATCACCAAGGTGCTTGCCGACAAGTTCCCCGACCTGAACGAGAGCTTCGCTTTCGATCAGATCGACAAGGCACCTGAGGAGAAGGCTCGTGGTATCACGATCAACATCTCCCACGTCGAGTACCAGACCGACAAGCGCCACTACGCGCACGTCGACGCCCCGGGTCACGCGGACTACATCAAGAACATGATCACCGGTGCCGCCCAGATGGACGGCGCGATCCTGGTCGTGGCGGCCACCGACGGCCCGATGCCCCAGACGCGTGAGCACGTGCTGCTCGCTCGCCAGGTCGGCGTTCCCTACATCCTCGTCGCCCTGAACAAGGCCGACATGGTCGACGACGAGGAAATCCTCGAGCTCGTCGAGATGGAGGTGCGCGAGCTCCTCGCTTCGCAGGAGTTCGACGAGAACGCTCCGGTCGTCCCGATCTCCGCTCTCAAGGCTCTCGAGGGCGACCCGAAGTGGGTCAAGTCGGTCGAGGACCTCATGCAGGCCGTCGACGACTCCATCCCGGACCCGGTCCGTGAGACCGACAAGCCGTTCCTCATGCCCGTCGAGGACGTCTTCACCATCACGGGTCGTGGCACCGTCGTCACCGGCCGTATCGAGCGTGGCGTGATCAACGTCAACGAAGAGGTCGAGATCGTCGGCATCCGCCCCGATTCGACCAAGACCACGGTCACCGGCATCGAGATGTTCCGCAAGCTGCTCGACCAGGGCCAGGCCGGCGACAACGTCGGTCTCCTCGTCCGCGGCATCAAGCGCGAGGACGTCGAGCGTGGCCAGGTCGTCGTCAAGCCGGGCACCACGACTCCCCACACGGAGTTCGAGGGCCAGGCCTACATCCTCAACAAGGAGGAGGGCGGCCGCCACACGCCGTTCTTCAACAACTACCGCCCGCAGTTCTACTTCCGTACCACGGACGTGACGGGCGTTGTGACCCTCCCCGAGGGCACCGAGATGGTCATGCCCGGTGACAACACCGAGATGTCCGTCAAGCTGATCCAGCCGGTCGCCATGGACGAGGGCCTCCGCTTCGCGATCCGCGAGGGTGGCCGCACCGTCGGCGCCGGTCGCGTCACGAAGATCATCAAGTAGGCACCGCCTACGGGATCATCAAGTGAGCTAGTCCTCACTGACGCTCGAACGGCGTCCACCCTCCGGGTGGGCGCCGTTCGACGTTTCTGGATCACAAGCGATCAGCCGACGATCTCCTTCAGCTGGTTTGCCACGGGGGTCACCGGTTCCTCCCCGTCGGCCGTCGGGATGTCGCTGTTCACGGCGGCGACGACCACGGCCCGGCGCTCGGGCAGATATCCCACGTAGGTGTTGAAACCGGGGAGTTCGCCCGTGTGGCCGAGCCAGCCGTTCTCGATACCGAGCCCGAGGCCGTAGGCGCGCGTGTCGGTCGCACCGGGGACGTCGAACAGGAACGAGTCGAGACGGAGCTGCTGCATCTCGGGGGAGAGGATGCCCTCGCCCGTCCCGAGGGCCGTGCCCCACAGTTCGAGGTCGTCGACGGTGGAGATCACCGCGCCGGCCGACCATCCCCACGACGGGTTCCAACCGGTCGCATCGGCCGTCTGCCCGTCCGGCTGTCCCTGTTCGGTGATCCCGTACAGGTGCGGTGACGCGATGGCCGCGTCGGTGGGCATGACGGTGTCGGCCATGCCCAGGGGCTCGAAGATGTTCGCCCGGAAGTACTCGTGCAGGCTCTGCCCGGAAACCTGCTCGACGACCAGCCCGAGCGCGATCGTGTTGGTGTTGGAGTACTCGAACCGCTCCCCGGGAGCGAAGTTCGGTGCGTCACCGCGTACGTAGTCGAGGAGTTCGTCCGGGGTCCACGGTGCCTCCGTATCGTCGAAGAGTTGCTGCTGGAATTCCTCGTCGAAGGTGTAGCTGGGGATGCCGCTCACCATCGAGGCCAGCTGACCCAGGGTGGCGACGTCGCCGTTCGGCAGGCCCGGCACATAGCGGCCGATCGGATCCTCCAGCGACAGGCGGTCGTCCTCCGCCAGTTGCAGTAGAGCGGTGATCGTCATCGTCTTCGTGATGCTGCCGATGCGGGTGTGGTCGTCCGGGCCGGGTTCCTCCGATCGATCCGCACCGATCGTGCCGGACGAACCGGTCCACTCGTATTCCGGGGTGACCACGCGCGCAACGACTCCCGGAAAGCCGACTTCCTCGCGGACGCGGTCGAGCACGTCCTGGAATTCGTCGGCGGGCGCCGCGCCGGTAGCGGTCGCATCGGTCGCGGTCGCTTCGGACGTTGCGGCGAGCGGTGATTCGCTCGAGGTGTCGTTGCCGCAGGCGGCCGCGACGGTGAGGATCACGGCGGACAACACGATCGGTAGTCGACGCACAGCACTCTCCTCGGTCGAGACGACGGTGTGAGAACGACAGTGATCAGTATGTGCCGTTCGGCAGGACGTCGGGTCTGTTTTCGAACCCGGAGATGAGCGCGCCGTACACGATGCGCCGTGCGTCAGGCGCTCTCGATCGCGGCGAGGAGCATCCGCGCCGTCACCGCGATCATCCGGGTCCGATCGGATCTCCGGGGCCGCAAGAGGGCGATCCGTGAACACAGGCTCGCCGTCGCTCCCATCACGATGAACACGAGATCGTCGAGTGCTGCGTCGTCGAGATCGGGTCGCAGCCGCGCCGGGATGATGCGTCCGAGCGGCCGCAGCGGACCTTCGACCTCGGCCCACGCGAGTCCGAACTCGATCTCCTCGGAGGTGTACGACACCCGGAGCACCGCGGCGTGTTTCTCGAACGCGGCGGTGAGGCTTTCCACGACCGTCGCCATGGCGTCCTCCGGCTGCTGGTCCATCGCCCGCCCGATGGCGGTGGACAGCGAGGTGGTGATCGCGTGGACGGCGGTCATGCGGAGTTCGTCGAGCACGGCGTCGACGTCGGGGAAGTATCGGTAGACCGTCCCGATGCTCACGTGGGCGTGCTCGGCGAGTGCCGTGGTGCTGATCCGCGCGGTGGGGCTGCGCTCGAGCAACTCGTACGCAGAGATGAGGAGCAACTTGCGGGTGTCGTGACTTCGCTGCTGCACAGGACGCTTCCGAGGGATTCTGCCTGCGGTTCTGTTGCCGCGCGGGGAGCTCATGAAAAGTGAATAGTAAGTGAGGATTCCTCGTGTTTCCATGGATGCATGGAGCGACACATCCCACGTGATCTCGTCAACGCCGACCTTGCGGTGCGCCGATACGCAGATCTCGGCGAGCGCTGGCTCGACGGCATGTGGCAGGCCGACCCGCCGGCCGACGCCGTGGTGAACGACGACTTCGGTCCGAACTCCGCGACGGCTGCCGTGCGCGTCGCACTCACCCACGGTGTCGAGGCGGTCCCCGACGCACCCGAATCCCTGCGAGAGCTGTTCGCCTTCCTCGACGACGAACCCGCCTGGGTAGACCACGACCGCATCGACAACGCCGCCGACGCGCTCGTTCGGCACACGCCGATCCTCGGCATGGTGCTCGGTGCTGCCTCGCTGCTGCGCGGTGCCGGAAACTTCATCGCCGGAAAGCCTCTCGCACTGACGGGCCGCTATGTGAGTCAGCCGGCCGTGCGGTCGGTCGAGGTCGGGGAGTGGTTACGGCACGTCCTCACTCGCGGCGGAATGCGCCGCGACGGAGGCGGATTCGCGTTCACGGTGCGGGTGCGCCTGATCCACGCCCACGTGCGCAAGGGCATTCTCGCGAGCGGGGTGTGGGACGAGGACGCCTGGGGAGTGCCGATCCCGCAGTCGTACATGGCGCTCACGATGGCCGAGTTCGGGCACATCGCGGTCGAGGCGATGCAGATCCTCGGGGTGCGCTTCACCGATCGCGAACTCGACGACATCTACCACCTGTGGCGCTACGTCGGGCACGTGATCGGGATGGGCGAGGAACTGGGCCTGCGCACCGAACGCGATCACATCGCGGTCGAGGACCTGTACCGGCTCACCTCGCCCGGCCCCAGCGACGAGGACCGGGATTTCGTCACCGCGCTGACCGAGCAGTATCTCGTCCCGGAGCTGGCCAACCTGCTGCCGGGCACCGCACCGATCCGGACGACGGTCGCCCGCACGGTGATGCACTCGCTGCAGCGGGTGTTCATCGGCGACGCCGACGCCGACGCCCTGCACATCCCCGACAGCCCGCTCAAGCACGTCCTCGGACGCGTCGGGCCGCTGCTCGCGCTCGTCGACCGCGTCCAGGAATTCCGCTATCCGGACCTCGAACGCACCACGCAGCGGGCGTACAAGGTGCGCGACGTGGCGATGGACCGGATGCGCGTGGACTACAGCGTCGAGCACGACCTCGTGGACGCGGCCCGAAGCTGAGCCACCCCGGGCCGGATGGGTTCCGGCCCGCGGTGGATGGGCTCAGTGGACATCCACAGCCGGGTCGAGATGTACCAGGACCTGCGTCGCCACGTGCGCCCCGCCGAGAGCGCGCGCGACCCGCTGGGCGGCATCCTCCGCGGCTTCCGTCAGCTCGGTGACATCGATGGTCGGGTCGGCGTGCACCACCACCGAGAGCGTCGGCAGGTGGCGTTCGACGACCGCGCGTCCGCGCACGGCCCGCACGCCCGGCAGGGCGGCGAGTTCGGCTGCCACACCGTCGACGACGGGACCGAGTTCGACACCGAGGGTGGCGTCGGTGACCTGGTCGTAGAGCTGCACGGTCGACGTGCGCCGGCGCGACAGGTTGACAGCGAGCAACGCGATGCCGAGCACGAGTCCGCCCGCGAAGACCGACCACAGGGCCGGTGTCCACCACGACTGGTCCGGGACGTCGGTCACGCGGGGACGGTCGAGACGCGAGAGTTGCTCTCGAGCTAGGGGAACCTGCCACACCCACGCCAGGGCGAATGCGCCGGCACCGGCGAGGGCGAGGCCCGCCAGGAAGGTGACGAGCCGATTCGCCAGCACGGTACGGAGTTTCACCGCGCCACCTCCACCACGAGTTCGACGGGGTCGGCGAGCGCCGCGAGGTTCGGGGCGACCGCGCCGCGCACGGACGCGGTGATCTCGTCGACCGGTGTCTCGTCCTCGATCGAGATGCGCACCACGGCACGGCGACGGTCGACGACCGTGCGGGCCGTGCGCACGCCGGTGAGCGCGGACGCGTGGGCGCTGCACATGCGTGCGACGTCCGTGCGCCGCATCCACACCGTGGGCACCGGCCCCGCGACCTGCAGCGGCACATGCGTCCGGCGGCGGGGTTTGAGGGCGACGACGATCAGGACGATCCCGAGGACGAGGCAGACGCCCGCGACGGGTGCGAGCCAGGTGTGCCAGTGCAGACGGCCGAACCACTCGAAGGAGTTGCGCAGCCACGGGGCACCGCCGTACGTCCCGTTGACGATGAGCAGTTCCCGGGCGGCGACGAACGACAGGGCGAGCGCCGCGATCGCCACGATCGCGGCGGCGGGTGCGGCCGCGGGCGGCGCCAGCGGTGGCAGGGGAGCGACGGTGGGGATGTCGGGATGCGGAGTGGTCCGCGCCGCGACGATGTCGGATTCCAGGTACTCGACGGGTGGCTGCGCCTCGTCGGTCTCGCCGTCCTCGACGAGCGCGGTCGCGACGATGAGCACGTTGAGTTCGCTGATCCGCATGCCCGTCAGGTCGTTCAGCTGGCGTTCGACCGCGTCGTGGACCCGGCGGGTGAGCATCGCCGCGTCGTACGGCCATTCGGCGGCGATGTAGAGATTCACCGCGACGGCCTTCGCGCCGGTGGTGACGTCGGCCCGGGGCAGGTCGCGGCCGGTGAGACGCAGGATCCCACCTCCGCTGTGCCGCACCACACCGGGAACGCCGAGCGCGGCAGCCGCGGCGATGCGTTCGATCGCACGGTCCTTGACGACAAGGCTGCCGCGTTCGCCCGGGGGAACGACCCCGGTCCCGGTGTCGTCGGATGTCCCGACGTCGGACGCGGTGGGATCAGCCACGGCCCCGACTCCTCAACAGGGCGCCGAGGTCGAGGTGGCCGTCGCGATGGGCGCCGATCGCGGCACCGAGCGCGCCGAGCAGCACGGCGAACAGCAGACCGCTGAACCCGCCGATGATGCCGGCGAGGGCCAGGAGCAGCCCCGCGAGGAGTCCGACGACGGTGTTGCTGACGGGTGTGTGGTTCACGATGGGGCTCCTTCTCGTTCACCGGCGTGGACATCTTCGATGGTCACTTGGACGGGGACGTCCACCAGCGGGGACACCCGGACGCGGACGGCGTCGGCGACGGCCGGGAGATCGGCGGGGATCCGCACGACGATGTGCACCGCGCACAGCTGATCGGTCAGCCGCACACCTTCGACCCGTCGGCCGGGCAGATAGGTGGCGATCTCCCCGAATGCGCCGCGGTGCAGACCCACGACGCCGGGAACGGACAGCGCGGCGTTCGCCACCAGGTCGGCCGCATTCGCCTGCGCTGCTGATCCGGGGTTCACTGCACGCGGGGTTTGGCGTCGTCGGTGAGGGCCGCGGCCTCTTCGTGGAGCATCACGTCGAAGACCGTGATGTTGACCTCGGTGACCTCGAGTCCCGTCATGCGTTCGACCGCAGCGATGACGTTGTGCCGGATGGCGACGGCGAGTTCGTGCAGCGCGACGCCGTATTCGGCGACGATGCCGATGTCGATCGCGGCCTGACGTTCACCGACCTCGACGGCGACACCCTGTCCGTGGTTGATGCGCGCACCGGGGATGCGGTCGCGCAGTGCGCCCACGACGCGGGCGGTGCCGGCGCCCACCTCGATGACGCCGCTGATCTCGCGGGTCGCGAGCCCCGCGATCTTGGCCACCACCGCGTCCGCGATGATCGTGCGGCCCTGCGGGTCGGCGGATCCGGAGGAGGTTCCGGCGCCGAACTGTATGCGGCTGATACCTGCGCCGCTGTCGCTGGTCATGAGGGGCTCCCAGGTAGGTGTACCGGTCGTGTTCCGTGCTCGATCCTGTGCTGGATCCCATTGTCCTCACGGTGCCTCGAACTCTAACGGCCGACGTAGGTCTGTCACCCGTCGTCGCTGTTTGGTAAGAACGTGGGACGCGGAGTGGGATGCATCACTACCGCGCGGAACGCGCATGCGTGTCACAACAGACGAAGCGAAGGATGGGCCGAGGGTGTCGAACGAGCGGGAGACCGAGAGTACGCCGGAGCGCGTCGTGGTCGTGGGCGCCGGCCTGGCGGCGGTGCGTACCGCCGAAGAGCTGCGCCGGGCCGGATACGAGGGCGAACTCGTGCTCGTCGGCGACGAGACGCACCTGCCCTACGACCGCCCGCCCCTGTCGAAGGAGGTCCTGCGCGGCGACCGCGACGACACGACTCTTCGGCCGAGCGAGTTCTTCGGCGACAACCGCATCGAGTTGATGCTCGGTGCCGCGGCTCGCTCGGTCGACACCGCGTCGCGCATCCTCACGCTCAGCGACGGCACCGAACTCGGCTACGACGAACTCGTCGTCGCCACGGGTCTGCGGCCCCGCCGCATCCCCGGTCTGCCGGATCTGGCGGGGGTCCACGTCCTGCGGTCGCTCGAGGACAGCCGCGCCCTGCGCGAGGCGATCGTTCCGGGTGCCCGCGCGCTCGTCGTCGGTGCCGGGTTCATCGGGTGCGAGGTCGCGGCGAGCCTGCGGGCGCGCGAGGTGGAGGTCGTGCTGGTCGAACCGCAGCCCACCCCGCTCGCATCGGTGCTCGGTGCCGAGGTCGGTGCTCTGGTCACCCGCCTGCACACCGCCGAGGGCGTCGACGTGCGTGCCGGCGTCGGATTGTCGGAGATCCGCGGCGACGGCCGTGTCACCTCCGCCGTCCTCGGCGACGGCCGTGTCACCTCCGCCGTCCTCGGCGACGGCAGCGAGATCGACGTCGACCTCGTCGTGCTGGGCATCGGTTCGATCCCGGCCACCGAGTGGCTCGAGGGATCGGGTGTCGAAGTCGAGAACGGTGTCGTGTGCGACGGCACGGGCCGCACTTCCACCCCGCACGTGTGGGCCGTCGGCGATGTCGCGTCCTGGCAGGTACCGGCCGGTGGGCGCAGGCGCATCGAGCACTGGACGAACGCCGGCGAGCAGGCATCCGTCCTGGCGAAGACCATCATGGGCGTCGAGGCCGGGGCCGCCGCACAGGTGCCCTACTTCTGGAGCGACCAGTACGACATCAAGATCCAGGGCCTCGGTGCGGTCACCGCCGACGACACGGTGCACGTCGTGCGCGACGACGGCCGCAAGTTCCTCGCGTACTACGAGCGCGACGGCAGGTTCGTCGGCGCTGTGGGCGGCGGCCTGCCCGCGCTGGTCATGAAGTCGCGCGCGAAGATCGCTGCGGGCGCCCCGATCGACGAACTGCTCACGGCGGCGGTCTAGGGGAGTGAGCTGCGCGCCGGAACGACCGCCGTCGGGCCGGCCGTGCGCGACCCGCTAGATTCGTAGGGTGATCGTTGCGCTCATCGACTCGGGTCTCGGGCTGTTGCCGACGTCCGCGTGGCTGCGACGGTTGCGTCCCGATCTCGACCTCATGTTGTCGACGGATCCCGACGGCGCCCCGTGGGGCCCGAAGTCTCCGGACTGGGTGATCGACCGGGTCGTCACCACCGCCCGTCGCGCCGTCGCCCGGGGCGCCGAGGTGGTCGTGCTCCCATGCAACACCGCATCGGTGACCGCCCTCGAACACGTCCGGGCCGATCTCGGTCCGGCGGTGCCCGTGGTGGGCACGGTCCCCGCGGTCAAGCCCGCGGCCGCGGCGTGCGATTCGGTGGCGATCTGGGCCACCGCGGCGACCACCGCGAGCAGGTACCAGGCGAATCTGATCGACCAGTTCGCGAACGGGTCCGAGGTCGTCGGCGTGGCGTGTCACGGACTTGCCGACGCCATCGATGCGGGTGATCGGGTGGCCGTCGCCGCAGCGGTCGCCTCCGCGGCCGAGCGCACCCCTCGGGATGTCCAGGGTGTGGTTCTCGGTTGCACCCACTATCCGCTTGTCGCCGACACCATCATCGAACACCTGCCGGCCGGAGTGCGCCTGTTCGACAGCGCCGAGGCCGTCGCACGGCAGACGCTGCGCCGGATCGATGCGCTCGGGCGACCCGCCTCGGGTTCGGGCCGTGTCGAAGTCTTCCGCAGCGGTGTGCCCGGAGAGTTGCCGCTGGCAGCGACGGTCTTCGCTGCCGGTCGCGCCCTGCTCGCGGCGCCCGGCGACATGCGGGACGAGGACGTCGAGGACGCCACCTCCCTCTGAGTGTCCGAGCCGTCGGGTGGATGGCCGGAGGAATACTTCGTCGAGCGAAGTATGTTGGTGAAGGGGTGTTCACCAATTCGCGCGGAGGCGCTCGTTCGTTTCCGCGTGGGACACGCCGTTCGTCTCTCGCGTGGAACGCGCCGATCACCTTCTGGAGGTTCGATGACTGCTCCCGTCCAGCCCCGCGGCCGTATCCGCTCGTTCGGTTTCGCCGTGGTCGGCCTGGGAGCGTTCACCCTCACCGCGTCGTCGTCGGCACCGTCACCGCTGTATCCCGTCTACCAGCAGATGTGGGGGTTCTCCGCGGCGATGCTCACGGTGGTGTTCGCGGTCTACGTGCTCGCACTGCTCGCGGCGCTCGTGACGGTGGGGTCGCTGTCCGACCACGTCGGGCGCAGACCCGTGATCGTGACGGCCCTGCTGTTGCTCGCGGCGAGCATGGTGGTCTTCATCGCCTCCCCGGGGGTGGGGTGGCTGATCGTCGCGCGGATCCTGCAGGGTCTCGCGGTGGGCGCAGCGACGAGCGCGCTGGCGGCGGCCGTGATCGAGATGCAGCCGAACAGGCACATCGGTCCGCTGATCAACACCGCGGCGCCGTCGCTCGGCCTCGCGCTCGGCGCGGCGGGAGCCGGCGTCCTCGTACAGTTCGCGCCACTCCCCACGGTCCTGAGCTATGCGGTCGTCGGCGTTCTCGCCGTCGTGCTGGCGATCGCGCTGATCTTCGTGCCGGAGACCTCGCCGTCGGTGGGTTTCCCGTCGCGACGCGACGCCCTGCGGAGCCTGGTGCCGAGCGCGTCGGTGCCCCGTGAGGTCCGGGGTCGCTATCTGCTCATCCTGCCCAGTCTGATGTCGGCGTGGGCACTCGGCGGGCTGTACATGTCGCTGGGGCCCTCGATCGTCGACTCGGTATTCGGTATCGACAACCGCCTCGCCGCGGGTCTGGCGATCGGCACGCTGTTCACGGCGGGCACGGTCGCGGCGACCACCACGGCCCGCCGCGACCCCCATCGCATCGTGATCCTCGGGGCCGTGTTGCTCGCGACGGGACTGGCCGCGGTGATCACCGCGCTCCTCACGGGATGGGTCGCGGCGTACTACGCGGGTACCGCGGTCGCCGGCTTCGGCTGGGGTTCGACCTTCGTCGCGGCCATGGGCGTGGTCGGCTCGCTCGGCCGACCCCACGAGCGCGGCCGGATATTCGCAACGACCTTCGTCGTCTGCTACTTCGCGTTCTCGGTGCCCGCGATGGCCGCCGGGGCGGCGGCCGGATCGTTCGGCCTGATGTCCACCGCCGTCGGCTACGGCGTGGTCGTCGCCGTGCTGGCGCTCGTGGCCGGGGTCGGCGTGCTCGTGCGAAAGCCGAAGCCCGACTCCGCCGGGATGCGGGAAGTGCCCGTCCCCGCCCGTTCGTAGGGGCCGGGCACTTCCGCAGAGAACGGGATCAGCGGGGCGTGAACCCGCCGGCTCAGAACTCGATCTTGAGGTGGTCGGTCACCGGCCGGGCCTGGCAACCGAGGATGTAGCCCGCCTCGATGTCCTCGGGGTCGAGCACGTCGCAGTTCTCCATCTCGACCTTGCCCTCGAGCACGGTGCACGCGCACGACCCGCATTCGCCCTCCTGACACGAATACGGCACGTCGATGCCCTTCGCGAGCATGATGTCGACGAGGGTCTGCGTACGCGGCCACGAGAGCTTGTGGACCTCGCCGTCGAGTTCGACCTCGACGGTCGCGGCGTCGGCGGCGTCCTCGTCGCTGACCTCGACCGGCGCCTGGTCGGCGAACGGGTCGCCCGACAGCGAGTTGAAGACCTCGGCGTGCACGCGGGCGCGGGGCATGCCCACGGTGTTCAGTGCCTGGTGGACCGTGTCCATGAACGGTCCGGGGCCGCACATGAACGCCTCGTACGACTCGTAGGGCGTTGCGATCGCCGCGAGCTGGTCGGCGGTGGGCAGACCCTGGACGGACTCGAGCCAGTGCACGACGGTCAGGCGCGTCGGGTACTTCTCCGCGAGAGCCCGCAGCTCCTCGGCGAAGATGACGGACTTCTCGTCGCGGTTGGCGTAGACCAGCACCACCGTGCCGCCGCCCTGGGTGAGCGCGGACTTGAGGATCGAGATCACCGGGGTGATGCCGCTGCCGGCGCCGAACAGCAGGAAGTCGTGGTCGAGCGACTTCGGGGTGAAGACGCCCGCGGGAGGGAGCACCTCGAGGGTCTGTCCGGCCGCGATGTTGTCGCACAGCCAGTTGGATCCGTAGCCGTCGGAGGTGCGCTTGACGGTGACCTTGGGGGCGTCGTCGGTGAACGGCGAGCTCGCGAGCGAGTAGCAGCGGGCCACCGAGCCCGTCCGGTCGCTCGGGATGCGCAGGGTGAGGAACTGGCCGGGCCGGTAGGCGAATTTGTCGCGCAGCTCGTCCGGGACGGCGAACACGATCGACCGCGTGTCGGCGGTCTCCTCGACGACGGCGGACACGGTGAGGATCACCGAGCGTGAGCCGTGGGGCACCTCGACAGTCGTCATGGGTGGGTCTCGTCCTCTCCTGCAAAGATGGCCGCGCACGACCGAATCTAGAACGTGTTCTAATTCAGGTTACCAGCGCACATGGGATGAGGAAAACGGTACCGGCACTGCTCGGGCGAGTGCGGCGCCCACCCGGTCAGCGGGAGGTGCCCTACCCGAACGGGTGGTGCCCCCGCGGCGACCGGACGGTTTCGGCCGCTGCGTCTTTCACGCCTCGCAGCTCTGGTCGATGGTGAATCGCGGATGAGGTCCACATCACACTCCCGATCCGGTACACCCCCTCTGCGAGGAGATACACCATGGCAATCGAGCTCAATCAGATCTGGGACTTCCCGATCAAGGAATTCCACCCCTTCCCCCGCGCGCTGATGGGTGTCGGCGCCCACGACATCCTCGGCGTCGAGGCGAAGAACCTCGGCTTCAAGCGCGCCCTGCTGATGACCACCGGCCTGCGCGGATCGGGGATCATCGAGGAGCTCATCGGCAAGATCGAGTACCAGGGCGTCGAGGTCGTCCTCTACGACAAGGTCGAGTCCAACCCCAAGGACTACAACGTCATGGAGGCCGCGGCGCTCTACCAGAAGGAGAAGTGCGACTCGATCATCTCCGTCGGGGGCGGATCGAGCCACGACGCCGCGAAGGGCGCCCGCGTCGTGATCGCCCACGACGGCCGCAACATCAACGAGTTCGAGGGCTTCGCGAAGTCCACCAACAAGGAGAACCCGCCGCACATCGCCGTCTCCACGACCGCCGGCACCGGCTCCGAGACGTCCTGGGCCTACGTCATCACCGACACCTCCGACATGGACCACCCACACAAGTGGGTCGGCTTCGACGAGGCCACGATCGTCACCCTCGCGATCGACGACCCGCTGCTCTACTACAGCTGCCCCCAGCACTTCACCGCCTACTGCGGTTTCGACGTCCTCGCCCACGGCTCCGAGCCGTACGTCTCCCGGCTGGACTTCGCCCCGTCGCTCGGCAACGCCCTGTACTCGATCGAGCTCGTCGCGAAGCACCTGCGTGAAGCGGTCTTCGAGCCGCGCAACCTCAAGGCCCGCGAAGGCATGATGAACGCCCAGTACATCGCCGCGCAGGCCTTCAACTCCGGCGGCCTCGGCATCGTGCACTCCATCTCGCACGCCGTCTCGGCCTTCTTCGACAGCCACCACGGCCTCAACAACGCGATCGCCCTGCCGCGCGTGTGGGAGTACAACCTGCCCTCCCGCTACGAGCATTACGCCCGCATCGCCACCGCGATGGGCGTGGACACCCGCAACATGACCACCGTCCAGGCCGCCGACGCGGCCGTCGAAGCGGCGATCCGTCTCGCGAAGGACGTCGGCATCCCCGACAACTTCGGGCAGGTGCGCACCGACTCGTACGAGAAGAACCAGATGAACACCAAGAAGTATGCGGGTCGCGGAGACGCGATCCGCGGCGACGAGAAGACCGTCCGGGCGATCTCCGAGCACATCCAGGACGACTGGTGCACCCCGGGCAACCCCCGCGAGGTCACCGTCGACTCGATGATCCCGGTCGTCGACCACTGCATCAACCGGTCCTACTGAGAACCCGCGCTCCCGGGGCGTCCCCTGCGCCCCGGGAGCGCCCTGCTCCGCTGCGACCACGCCACAGAAGGAGACCCCGGATGACCCCGTTCGCCTCGGGCGCCGAGTTGAAGGATGCGCTGCGCCGGCACGACTACATCGCCGACGACGAGTTCGCGACCGTCGTGCACCTCGCCACCGCACTCGAGCGGCCCCTACTGCTCGAAGGCCCCGCCGGGGTCGGCAAGACCGAACTGGCCAAGGCGCTCGCCGCGGTCGGCGGCCGGAAACTGGTTCGACTGCAGTGCTACGAAGGGCTCGACGACAGCCGCGCCCTCTACGAGTGGGACTACGCCAAACAGCTGCTGCACGTGCAGATGCTGCGCGACCGCATCGGCGAACTGCTCGCCGGTCGCGCCGACCTCGCGGACGCGTCGAAGTTCCTCGCGCAGCAGGACTTCGGACTGTACTCGGAGACCTTCCTGTCGGTCCGTCCGCTGCTCGAGGCCGTGCTCTCGGAGGAGCCGGTGGTCCTGCTCGTCGACGAGGTGGACCGCACCGAGGAATCCATGGAGGCACTGTTGCTCGAGGTGCTCGCCGAACGGCAGGTGACGATCCCCGAGGTCGGCACGTTCACGGCCCGGTCCACACCGTGGGTGATCCTGACCTCCAACGACACTCGCGAGTTGTCACCCGCGCTCAAGCGTCGCTGCTTGCACTACCACGTCGGATACCCGACACCCGAGCGTGAACGCGAGATCGTCACCGCGCGAGTGCCGGACGTGCGCCCGGGAACGGCTCACCAGATCGTCGACCTGTCCCGGACCCTGCGCGATCTGCCGCTGCGCAAGAGTCCCTCGATCTCGGAGGTCATCGACGCCACACGTGCGGCGACGGTGATGGGACACGACGCCGACGACCCGGATTCGCTGGGCGGCATGCGCGACGTGCTGCTGGCGACGCTGCTCAAGTACACCGGCGACGTCGACCTCGCGAAGACCCGGCTCGGCGGTGCGGCACCGGCAGCCGCGGTGTCCGAACCGATCGAACCCGAAGCGAGTGCGCCCGAAGCTGTTGTGACCGAATCTGTTCCGTCGCGTGAACGCGTGACGGTCGCATCGCGACCGGCGAACACCACGACGGCCGTCTTCCGGGGACGCGGTGGTGGCGGTCGCGACGCCGCGGGCAGCGGACTGCGGGGGTGACCCCGCAATGCACGCATCCCGGGTCACACAGGTGACCGCGCTCGACGAGCGTCGCCCCCGCTACGTGCTCGACGTGGTAGCGGCGGTGTTCGGCCTGCTCCTGCGACGCCACGGTGTCGCGGCGTCACCGGCCGAGAGCATCGAGGTGCGCCGGGTGCTCGACCTGGTCTCCGTCCGCGAGCGGGATTCACTGCGCTCGTGCCTGCGGGCGGTGTGCGCCAAGTACCCGCACGAGCGGGCCGGTTTCGAGCGCGCTTTCGACGAGTTGTTCGGTGCGGTCGACGCCGCCGTCGCCGCGAGCGGCGGCGGTCCCGCCCGGGCGCAGTTCGCCGAATCCCTGCCGGCGGCGCTCGAGATCGGCGACGACCCGAGCATCGCGCGCTACGCC
This sequence comes from Rhodococcus sp. Chr-9, assembly GCF_000801125.1. Classification (NCBI taxonomy): domain Bacteria; kingdom Bacillati; phylum Actinomycetota; class Actinomycetes; order Mycobacteriales; family Nocardiaceae; genus Rhodococcus; species Rhodococcus sp. Chr-9. Next base: position 26,952 of record NZ_JTIZ01000089.1, on the reverse strand, counting down.
GAGTACAACGACCGCGCAGCCGAGGTCGGCGACCACTTCGACACCCCGGAGGCCCGCAAGGGGTTCAACCCGCACAAGGACGACGACGATGTGTCGATGACGTCGTCCGATGCCGATCTGTCGGTGGACACGGGTGCGGACTCGGGCCGTCGCGGCGTCACCTACACCGTCGACGTCGAGAATGCGGCGACCACGACGGTGGGTGATCTGTCCGGTGAACCGGGTGCCGCGGTCGTCGGATCGCTGTCGTGGGACGACCCGGCGTCGATCCTCGCGTGGCTCGACGCCTACGACCCGCACCGCACCTACGGGGGAGAGGTCCTCGACGAACCCCTCTCCGCATCGCAACTCGCGCGACTCGTGGACGCGGTCGAGGCGTTCGTCGCCTCACTCGCCGCCGCGGTGCCGGGCGCCGAGGGTGTCGAGGCGCCCGAATCGCACGACGCCGCCGGCATCGATCGCGCCGAGATCGAGCTCGCGTGCCACGAGGTGCTGCGCCGCATGCGCGGACCGGTCCGGCCCCATCCGCGTGAGCGGACCCGCGGACGGCTCGACATGCGCAGGACCGCCCGGGCGGGGATGCGGACCGACGGTGTGCCGTTCCGGCTCGTCGTCCGCGCACCTCGCCCCGACCGGGTGCGGCTGCTCGTCCTCGCCGACGTCTCGCTGTCGGTCCGCCCGATCACATCGTTCACGCTCCGGCTCGCCCAGGCGATGCACGGGCGGGCGCACCGGTGCCGGGTGGTCGCCTTCGTCGATCGTCCGGTGGACGTGACGACACAGTTGCTCGCCGCCAGCGGTGACGGTGCCCTGGCCGCCGTACTCGCCCATCCTGCCGTCGATCTCGAGGCGAGCAGCGACTACGGAAGGATGTTCGACGAACTGCTCACCGAGCACTCCGGATCGATCGACGGCCGGACGTCGGTGCTGGTCGTGGGGGACGGGCGCTGCAACGGCCTGCCCCCGCGCACCGATCGGCTCGAGGAACTCCGTCGCCGCGTGCACCGCCTCGCGTGGATCACGCCCGAACCCGAGCGGTACTGGACGCAGGCGACCTGCGCGATGCCCGGCTACGCCGAACTGTGCGACGAGGTGGTCGTCGCCCGCGACGGCGCGCAACTGCTCGCGCGCGCCGCCGAACTCGGCCACGCCCTGCGGTGAACGGCGCTCACCGCGTCGCGGACCCGGCAAGCAGTTCCTCGAGTCGTTCGAAGCCCTCGGTCAGACCGGTCTCCATACCCGCTTCCGCCATGCCGTCGCGGGCCTCCTGTCTCGGGTACACGGAATGGCCGACCAGCTTGCAGGGACGTTCCCGAGGTCGACGAAGGTGAGCGTCTCGAGGCTCACCACATCAGGGAACCCGAGATATTCGAAGGTCTGGACGATGAACTCGTTCTCGCGGACGGTGTGGAAGACACCCGCGAAGCGGTAGCTGCCGCTGTCGTCGGAGTGTTCGTAGCGGTACGAACCGCCGGTGCGGAGGTCGTACTCCTCGATCTTCATCTCCAGGCCGCGCGGGCCGAGCCACTGCGCGACGGCGTCGAGACCGCGGAACTGCTGTTCCTTCACCAACCGGTAGCGGTCGATCCAGGAGGTCAGCATCTCCAGCCGTGCGGGCTTCAGGTGGACGGGCCGGCGCGGGGCGTCGCGCGTGCGCAAACGGATCGCGGTCGAATTCCCTACGGGCACTCACGCGCCCGGCTACGGTCAGTGAATGGTCCTGCCCTCGAGAGCCCGGTCCGGTGTCCGCGCGGCCTTCGCCGCGGCCGTCTCGATCACCCTCCTCGGCGCGTGTACGTCCGCGTCGGACGATATGGAGTCGGGCGGAACGGCTGACGTGCAGGAGACCGCGGCAGCCGCGACCTGCACCGCCGAACCCAACGGCACCCCGATCGCCGAGACGCAGCCGGCGACGGAGACCGGGGATCGCGACATCTCCACGAACCCCGAGATCGCGACCGGTTACCGCGCCGGCATGACCGCGGTGACCACCTCCTCCTTCGCCGTGTCGACGGCCAATCCCGCATCCACCGAAGCGGCATGCGAGGTCCTGCGCGACGGCGGGACCGCGGCCGACGCACTCGTCGCCGCCCAGATGGTCCTCGGTCTGGTCGAACCCCAGTCGTCGGGTATCGGCGGCGGAGCGTTCCTGGTGTACTACGACGCCGAGTCCGGTGAGGTGGAGGCATACGACGGCCGCGAGACGGCACCGATGTCCGCGACCGAGAACTATCTGCGCTGGATCAGCGACACCGATCGCACCGAACCCCGCCCCGACGCGCGTGCGAGCGGCCGCTCGATCGGCGTGCCCGGCGTCGTGCGGATGCTCGAAACCGTCCACGCGAAGCACGGGAGTGCCGCCTGGGGCGAATTGTTCCGCCCCGCGATCGATCTCGCCGATCAGGGCATCGTGATCAGCGACCGTCTGGCGCAGTCGATCGCCGATTCCGCCGAACAGCTCGCCGTCGACGACGAGGCCCGCGCCTACTTCCTGCAGGCCGACGGCTCGCCCAAGCCCGAAGGTGAGATCCTCACGAATCCGGCGATGTCCAAGACGCTCTCGGCGATCGCCACCGACGGCGCCGACGCCTTCTACACCGGTGACATCGCGGCCGGCATCGTCGAGTCCACCGGCACCGATTCGGGCGGGCGTACACCCGGAACGATGACCCTCGACGATCTCGCCGTCTACGAGGCGAAGGAACGGCAACCGCTGTGCACCCCCTACCGCGAGTACGAGATCTGCGGGATGCCCAACCCGTCCTCGGGTGGCATGGCGGTCGCGGCGACGCTCGGCATCCTCGAGAACTTCGACCTCGCGTCGCTGCCGCCGGGTGATGTCGATGCCGACGGTGGCGTCCCCGACGCGGATGCGGTGCACCTGATCTCCGAAGCCGAACGACTCGCCTACGCCGATCGCGACAAGTACGTCGCCGACGCCGATTTCGTGCCCCTGCCGGGTGGCTCGCTCGAGACCCTGGTGAACCCGGACTACCTGTCCGAACGCGCAGGGCTGATCGACCCCGGCAAGAGCATGGGCGAGGCGCAGCCCGGCGACTTCGGTCCGGTCCCGCTCGGCATGCCGCCGCAGAGCCCCGAACACGGCACCAGCCACATCTCGGTCGCGGACAGCTACGGCAACGTCGCATCCATGACGACCACCATCGAGTCGGCCTTCGGCTCGTTCCACATGACCGACGGCGTCCTCCTCAACAATCAGCTCACGGACTTCTCGGCCGAACCGGTCGACGAGGAGGGGCTGCCCGTCGCCAACCGCGTCGAACCCGGCAAGCGGCCGCGCAGCTCGATGGCCCCGACGCTCGTCTTCGATCGCACCTCCGACGGCGGTCGCGGCGACATCCGGATGGTGGTCGGGTCGCCGGGCGGCTCGGTGATCATCCAGTTCGTCGTCAAGACACTCGTGAACACTCTCGACTGGGGACTCGACCCGCAGCAGGCCGTCTCGGCCGTGTCGTTCGGCGCTGCGAACACCCCCGTCACAGGGGTCGGCGGCGAGCATCCGGCGATCGACGGTGCCGACGACGGAGCGACCGATCCACTCGTGCAGCAGCTCCGCGACAGGGGCCACGAGGTGTCCGTCGCCCCGCAGTCCAGTGGACTGAGCGCGCTGCTGCGTCAGGGGGAGGGATGGATCGGTGGCGCCGACCCCCGACGCGAGGGCGCCGTGATGGGTGATACCGGCGGGCAGTGACGATCGGCGCCCTATATCCGTCGAGCGCGGATCGACGCCCGTGACCTACCCTGTCGAATAGGTGCCGACCTCACCATCGGTCCGGTGCGTCCCGTGCCCGCTGCGCCCGACAACCCGCGCACCGTAAGCTGGATCACACAGGTGCGCGGATCGTGCGGATCGTCAGGAGTGAACAGTGGCCGTCGTCATGCCGGGACACCAGAACACGACCCATCCCCGTGCTTCCGCGCCCCCTCGGGACGGCCACCCCGCTTCGGGGCCGGCCCTGGTCAAGTTCCACGCCCCCGAGATCGTCTTCGGGGAGGGCTCGCTCGTCGAAGCGGCCCACGCCGCCGTCCGGCTCGGCGGTGTCCGCCCCATGCTCATCACCGACCCGGGACTGATCGAAGCCGGCTGGGTCGACGAACTCCTGCAGCACCTGCGTGATCAGGGGGTCGACGCCACCGTGTGGGCCGGTCTCACCCCCAATCCGAAGGACCACGAGGTCGCGACCGGCCACGAGGTGTACCGGTCGCGGGGCTGCGACGTCCTCGTCGCGCTGGGCGGTGGCTCGGTGATCGACGCCGCGAAGGGCGTCGCGATCCTCGCCGCCAACGGCGGCAACATCCTCGACTACGAGGGCGTCGACCGAGCGCGGTTGCCCATCCCGCCGATGGTCATGGTGCCGTCGACGTCCGGGACGGGAGCCGACGTCTCCCAGTTCTGCGTGGTCACCGACACCGCGCGCGGCAGCAAGATCACCATCATCGGCCGGTCGCTCGTCCCCGACCTCACGGTGATCGATCCGCGACTGCTCACCACCATGCCCGACGACCTCAACGCCGCCACCGGACTCGACGCCCTCACCCACGGCATCGAGGCGTTCGTCTCCCGCGCCCACAACCCCCTCACCGACCATCACGCACTGCGGGCGGTCGGCATGGTCACCGGCACGCTCGTGCGCACGATCGACGACCCGACCTACATGCCCGCTCGCGCCACCATGGCCCAGGCCAGTCTCGAGGCCGGACTCGCGTTCACCAACGCGATCCTCGGTGCAGCCCACGCGATGAGCCATCAGGTCGGCGGTCTGCTCGACCTGCCGCACGGGGTCATCAACGGCGTGCTGCTGCCGCACGTCATCCGGTTCAACGGTGCCGACGATCCCGAGCCGTTCGTCCAGGTCGCCGCGACCCTCGGTCTGGAGGAGGCGCGCGGTGCCGCGCCCGAGGCCGTCGATGCCGTCGCGTCGCGCATCGACGCCCTCGCCCGTCAGGTGGGTGTGCCGCGCGGACTGCGCCAACTCGGCGTGCGGGAGGAAGACCTGCCGCGACTCGCCGAGGGAGCACTGCGCGACGCGTGCATGTCGACGAATCCGCGCACCGCGACCCGCGACCAGATGATCGAGTTGTTCCGGACGGCGCTGTGAGTGCTCCCGACCTGTCGGCACTGACCGGACTCCGCTCCGGGAAGTCGACCTTCTATCCGCAGTACCGCGGCGCCGCCGAACGGCTCGAACGCGTCGTCCACGCACTCGAACTGATCTCCCGGGCATTGGTGCGCACGGTCGAGGGGCCCGAGACGCTTATCTGCGCCGTCGCCGAAGCCGCTCGCGCGCACCTGAGCGCGACGTGGGTTGCCTTCGCCCTCGCCGACGGTGTCCTTCCCGATGCCGGGCCGCGCAGGCTCGTGCTCGGCCCCGACGCCACTCCCTTCCTCGTCGACAACGTCGAGGGACCGCCCCTGCCCGACGAGGTCGTGGCCCTGCTCGACGCCGTGCGTACCGGTGCCGTCGAACGTCGCGAGCTGGTCGAGAACCACCACGCGTTCGTGCCCATCGTCCTGGACGGGGGAGTCGCCGGTGCCATCGCCGCATGGACGCCGGACCGCCGCGTCCTCGACACCACCGACCGCGCCGTTCTGTCGATCCTCGCCAGCCAGACCGCGGTCGCGCTGCAGAACTCCGCGCTCTACCAACGCGGACAACTCCTGCTCGAACGCGCCGAGCAGGCCTACCGCGAAGCGAACCGCTCCGCCGCCGATCTGCAGGCACGCAACGAGGAACTCGAAGCGACCCTGAAGAAACTCGCTCTCACGCAGCGGCAGCTGGGCGTCGCCCACCGGAACCAGGCGCTCGACGAGGAACGCCACCGCATCGCGCGCGAGCTCCACGACAGCGTCACGCAGGCCGTGCTCTCGGCGGGCATGCAGATCGAGGTGTGCCGCAGCGACATTCCCGACGCCGAACGCAGCGAACGACTCGACCTCGCCAAGGAACTCACCCGCGGTGCCGTCGAGCAGTTGCGATCCGCGATCTACGCGCTGAACCGACCGTCCGATTCCGAACGGATGTCGTTGCCGGAGATGCTCGAACAGCTCAGCGTGGCCCACATGCCGGGCGAACTCGAGGTCAAGACGAGAATGGGTGGCACACCGGTCGAGTTGAGCGGCGAGGCCGAGCACGCCCTGCTCCGGATCGCCGGCGAAGCGTTGTTCAACGCGGCGGTGCACGCCAACGCGAGTCGCGTGGTGCTGCGGCTCAGTTATGGACGCGATGCGGTCCTGCTGTCGGTCGCTGACGACGGCGACGGCGACCCGGCACGTCTGCGGGTGATGCTGCGACTCGCCGCCAACGACCTCGACGGGAGCCATCGCGGTCTCGCGAACATGCAGGCCCGCGCCCGCGAACTCGGTGGCACCCTCGAGGTGCGTCGTTCCCGGTTCGGTGGAGTGCGAATCGCGGCCCGTATCCCGTTGCAGGACAATGCTGTAGCTCAACAGGTGGGAGAACCGTCATGACCGTCACGCCGCCTCGGATGACCCCGCGGGCGCGGCCCGGCACGGTGCGCATCGCACTCGTCGACGACCACGCGATCCTCCGCCAGGGACTCCGCTCGATCCTCGATCGCGAACCGGATCTCGAAGTGGTGGGGGAGGCCTCGACGGACGTGGAGGCGCTCGCGCTCGTCGACCGCATGCGCCCCGACATCGTGCTGCTCGATCTCAAGCTCTCGGCCGGGTCGGACTTCGAGGGACTGGGATTGTGCGGGCGGCTGTCCTCGGCGCACCCGGGCATCGGTCTGCTCGTGCTCACCACCTTCCTCGACGAACAACTCGTCGTGCGGGCGGTGCACGCGGGCGCGCGTGGTTACGTCGTCAAGGACGTCGACACCACCGAACTGGTGCGCGCCATCCGGGCGGTCTCTCGCGGTGAGAGCGCCTTCGACTCGCGCAGTGCGGCGGCGGTCGTGCGTTCGCTCAACGGGCAGGGCGCATCCGCCGAACAGTTGACCGGCCGCGAACTCGAGGTGCTGAAGCTTCTCGCCGCCGGCATGTCGAACGTGAAGATCGGTGAGCAGCTTTTCATCTCGGCCACCACCGTGAAGTTCCACGTCAGCAACATCATGCGCAAGCTAGGGGTGAGCCGCCGGGCCGAGGCGGTCTACGCCGCCAGCAAGCAGGGGCTGATCTGACCGCCGGCCCCTTCGACGCTCAGCTCTGCGCGGTGAGCTTGCTGCTGTAGGCCGCACCCCAGTCGTCGAGCCACGCGGCGACGGCCAACGGTTTCGCGTTCGGTGTCCGCGACGAGCGTGGCCGCGTCCGCAGATACGGCGACGGGGGACTGGCGGGTACGGACCCGACGTCCACACCGCGTCAGCGTCCGGTCGGAGCAGGCGAGTGCAATGGCACGAGTACCGACAGTGCGCCGGTATACAGGATCAGGCGCAGTAGCGGTCCGCCTCGGAGAAGCTGCCGGGTGATCTCCCGGACCCGTCGGCCCTCGTCCTCACCCGGCGGCGCGGCGAGCACGATCGCGGGACCGGAACCGGGCCGGGTCGCGGTGACGAGCAGACACTCCTCGACGGTGGTCAGTACCGGAATGTCGTTCGCGCCCTCGGTCTTTCCGATCGCCACGGCGTCGTAGTCGGAGTCGTCCGCATCGTCGTGGAAGACGAGCAGCCGCACGTCCGGTCGCTCGGGGAGCGGCCGACAGTCCGTCACCACTCCGCACGACATGTCCCGCGATGCGCCGGGGCGGGGAAGGACGACGCGACGAGTCGTCCAGCCGAAGTGGCTCTCGACGATGTGGTCCATCACGCCACCTCCTTCCGTCCACACCGGGTATTCGTCGCCGGACGGGAAACGGATGGGCGGGCAGGCGGATGGCCCGGGTGGATCACCCGATGACGAGCCACCCACCGTGGTGTTCGAACACCTCGAAGGGACGCCCCGTACTGCGGCCCAGTTCCTCGAGTGCGGGCAGGTCGAAGGTGCGCACGTGTCCGTGGCAGGCCGTCGCCTCGTCCTCGAACGGCACCGCGACCACCACCCGCTGCCGGGCGATCCGCAGCGCCTCGGCGAGGATCGTGGCACCGAGGGCGTCGTCGACGTGCTCGAGCAGGTGGATCGCGGTGACTGTGTCGGCGCTGCCGTCGGGCACCGGGACGTTCGCCGCGTCGCACACGAGCGTGTCGACGTGCAGCCCGAGCCGCGGTGCGACCGCATCGAGCAGGCGCATCGTGCCGGGCAGGATGTCGGTGGCGGTGACGGTGGTGCCGGCGGCGGCGAGCCGCAGCGGCAGGAAGCCGAAACACGACCCCAGGTCGAGCACGCTCCCACGCACGAGTTCGGCGGCCCGATTATGGATGGGCGCGAAATCGGCTGTACCGTCGAGCAGTTCGCCGAGCGAGTTGCGGTAGTAGGTGACCCACGAGTCGAGGGCGCCGGGCACCGTGGAGCGGACGAGTCCCACCATCGTCAGCTCGAACTCGTCCTGACCGAACTCGATGTCCTGGATCGAGGCGGTGACCTCGGCGACGAGTCGCTCGCTGATCTGCTCGGCCGTGAGGGAATGCGTGACGTGGAGTCGGTCGTCCTCGCGCCGGACGTTCAGCGGCCCGGCGGGTACGCGTTCGACCGTCACGTGATCGTGTGTCCACCGGCCCGGGCTGCAGGGAGCGAGCGAATCGAGCAGGGTCATTGTTTCGCAACCTTTTTCGGAGGTGTGGAAGGGGGCGGTGTGGAAGGGGAGTGCGGGTCACTGTAGTCGAGACCGGCCGTCAGTGTCCCCATCCCGGTGGCCAGTAAGTCGTGCAGATCCGATCCGGGTTCGTCGAGCCACGCCTCGTAGGCGGAGATCGCGACACCGAGCAGCAGATAGCCGACGGTGCGGGGGATGTGGTCGTCGGGATCGGCCCCGATGCGACGGGCGACGAACTCGGCGACGACACGTCTCCAGCCCTGGTACATCACCGACGAATAGCCCTGCAGCGCGGGCGTGTGCAGGATGAGACCCATCCGCGCGCGGTGTCGTTCGGCCTCACTGTCGGGGAAGGTGTTGAAGTCGTGCAGGGCGGTGGTCAGCGCTTCCGAGAGCGGAACGTCCTCGGGGATCGTTTCGAGGCTCGCGCGCATGCCGGCGAGGTGTTCGTCGAAGTTTCCCCAGGCCACCTCGTTCTTCGACGGGAAGTAGCGGAAGAAGGTGCGTCGCGCGATGTCGGCCGCCTCGGCGATGTCGTCGATGCTCGTCTCGTCGAAGCCCGCCTCCATGAACAGCTCGATGCCGATTGCGGCGAGTTCCTCCTTCGTGGTGGACGGGCGGCGACCTATCCGAGCGGACGGTTTCCCGCGACTACGCGTCATTCTTCCTCCCGAAGGCGTGACATTCTGCACTCGATGCCATTACAGTGGTGAACTGTCTCACAGCGCAAGTCCCACTGTGACGACCGGCTCCGATCCAGGAGAAGAAACCGAGGAGGAAACATGTCCGATCGTGACAACGCCGTGATCGAATCCGATCTGATCGAGGAGTCCCTCGTCGAAGAGGTCTCCATCGACGGCATGTGCGGCGTGTACTGACATGACCGCGCCCGGAGCCACCGACGTGTCCCCCCTGGCAATGGACACCGAGACAGCAACGGACACCGAGATGTTCGATCCGGGTGCCGGCTGGCGGCTCCACCCGCAGGTAGCGCTTCGCCCCGAGCCGTTCGGGGCGTTGCTCTACCACTTCGGCACCCGCAAGTTGTCGTTCCTGAAGAACACCGTCATCGTCGACGTCGTCCGATCCCTCGGCGACCACGGGTCGGTGCGAGACGCGTTGCGAGCGCACGGGATCGACGAGAACGCCGAGCGGCCCTACGTGCGTGCCCTGGGCACCCTGGCCGATTCGCACATGATCGTTCCTGTCTGACGTCTGTAAGGACCAGCCCATGACCTCGCTGCTCGAACCGCCCACAACCTCCGCCCCACCGAAGGTCGGTCGCCTCGTCGACCAGTTCGAGAAGGGCCTCGACGCCCCGATCTGCCTGACCTGGGAGCTCACCTACGCCTGCAACCTTTCATGTGTGCACTGCCTGTCCTCGTCGGGCAAGCGCGACCCGCGTGAACTGTCGACCGAACAGTGCAAGGCGATCATCGACGAGCTGCAGCGCATGCAGGTCTTCTACGTCAACATCGGCGGCGGCGAACCCACCGTGCGATCCGATTTCTGGGAACTCGTCGACTACGCCACCGAACACCAGGTGGGCGTGAAGTTCTCGACCAACGGTGTGCGCATCGACAAGAAGGTCGCCGCCCGGCTGGCCGCCTCCGACTATGTCGACGTGCAGATCTCCCTCGACGGCGCCACCGCCGAGGTCAACGACGCCGTGCGCGGGCCGGGTTCGTTCGCGATGGCCGTGCGTGCCCTGGAGAACCTGTCCGAGGCGGGCTTCCGCGACGCGAAGATCTCCGTCGTCGTCACCCGCCAGAATGTCGACCAGCTCGACGAATTCAAGGCTCTCGCCGACCGTTACGGCGCGACCCTGCGCATCACGCGACTGCGCCCGTCCGGCCGCGCCGTGGACGTGTGGGACGACCTGCATCCCACCCATGAGCAGCAGCGGCAGCTCTACGACTGGCTCGTCGCCCACGGCGAGGGCGTGCTCACCGGCGACTCGTTCTTCCACCTGTCCGCCTTCGGCGGCGAGGGCGGCGGCTCGCTGCCCGGACTGAACCTGTGCGGTGCGGGACGCGTGGTGTGCCTGATCGACCCGGTCGGCGACGTCTACGCGTGCCCGTTCGCGATCCACGAGAACTTCCACGCCGGAAACATCCTCACCGACGGTGGTTTCGCGTCGGTGTGGAAGAACTCCGAGCTGTTCCGCGAACTGCGCGAACCGCAGTCCGCCGGTGCGTGCGGCTCGTGCAACTTCTTCGACGCGTGCCGCGGCGGCTGTATGGCCGCGAAGTTCTTCACCGGCCTGCCGATGGACGGACCCGATCCCGAGTGCGTGCAGGGCTACGGGCAGTCCGCGCTCGAAGCCGAGCGCACCGTGCCGCAGTCGAGCGTCGACCACTCGCGCACCGGCAAGCGCGCCGAACGGCGCACCCCGGCCGCACCGGTACCGCTGACCCTGCTCACCAAGCCCCCCGCCAAGTTCTGCGACGAGAATCCGCTCGCAGGGCTCTAGACCTTCCGAGGAGACGACCGACGATGGCCAAGCCTTCCTGGTTGAAGAATCCGTGGGCCCAGGACCCATGGTTCGAGACCGTCGCAATCGCACAGCAGCGCGCCCGTAAACGCCTGCCCAAGTCCGTCTACGGCGCACTCGTCGCCGGATCCGAGGCCGGCATCACGGCCGACGACAACACCACCGCCTTCCGCGAACTCGGGTTCGCCCCGCACGTCGCGGGACTGTCGGACAAGCGGGAGATGTCTACGACCATCATGGGACAGGATGTGTCCCTGCCCGTGATGATCTCGCCGACCGGTGTGCAGGCCGTGCACCCGGACGGTGAGGTCGCCGTGGCCCGCGCGGCCGCCGCCCGCGGCACCGCGATGGGTCTGTCGTCGTTCGCGAGCAAGTCCATCGAGGAAGTCGCGGCGGTCAACGACAAGACCTTCTTCCAGATGTACTGGGTCGGCAGCCGCGACACGCTGATCCAACGCATGGAACGTGCCCGCGCTGCGGGCGCGAAGGGTCTGATCATGACCCTGGACTGGTCGTTCTCCAACGGTCGAGACTGGGGCAGCCCCGCCATCCCGGAGCGGATGAACCTCGAGGCGATGGTCAAGTTCGCCCCCGAGGGCATCACCCGGCCCAAGTGGCTCCTCGAATGGGCGAAGACCGGTGCCGTGCCGGATCTGACCACCCCCAACCTCACACCGCCGGACGGCCAGGCCCCGACCTTCTTCGGCGCCTACGGCGAGTGGATGACCACGCCCCTGCCCACCTGGGAGGACGTCGCGTGGCTGCGTGAGCAGTGGGGCGATGCACCGTTCATGCTCAAGGGCGTCATGCGCGTCGACGACGCCAAGCGCGCCGTCGATGCCGGGGTCACCGCCATCTCGGTGTCCAACCACGGTGGCAACAACCTCGACGGCACCCCGGCGCCGATCCGGGCCCTGCCGGCGATCGCCGAAGCGGTGGGCAAGGACGTCGAGGTGCTGCTCGACGGCGGTATCCGCCGCGGCAGCGACGTCGTCAAGGCGATCGCGCTCGGCGCCAGGGCCGTGCTCATCGGCCGCGCGTACCTGTGGGGTCTGGCCGCGAACGGTCAGGCAGGCGTGGAGAACGTCCTCGACATCCTTTCCGGCGGAATCGGTTCCGCCCTCATGGGTCTGGGCAAGAACTCGATCCACGAGCTCACCCCCGACGACGTCTTCGTGCCGGACGGCTTCCGCCGCGATCTCGGCATCTGACCGAACCGACGATATGAGCCCCGCGCTCACCGAACCGATCACCCTCGCCGGACGCACCGCTCCGTCGAGGGTGATCTTCGGTCCGCACGTCACCAATCTCGGTGACGGCCGGTCGTTCTCGGACCGTCACGTCGCGTACTACGCGCGACGTGCGCAGGGTGGGTGCGGGATCGTCGTCACGGAGACGGCGTCGGTGCACCCGTCCGACCACCCTTACGAACGCGCACCGCTGGCCGAGTGCTGCGGGGACGGCTACCGGCGGATCGTCGAGGCCTGCCGTCCGCATGGCACACTCGTGCTCGCCGGCCTCGGTCATCGCGGCCTGCAGGGTTCGAGCGCGTGGACCCGGGCACCGCTGTGGGCACCCTCGCGCGTGCCGGATCCGGTGACACGCGAACTGCCTGCCGAGGCGACCGAGCGTGAAATCGCCGAGCTCGTCGAGTCCTTCGCCCGTGCTGCCGTCGTCGCCGCGGAAGCGGGTCTCGACGGAGTGGAACTCGACGCCGGACCGACCTCGCTGCTGCGGCAGTTCCTCTCCGGGCTGACCAACCGTCGCGACGACGCATACGGCACCGAACGCCTGCGGCTGCTGCGTGAGGCGATCGCCGCCGTTCGCGCGCAAATCGGCTCGGATCACATTGTTGCACTGAGACTCTCGTGCGACGAGAACGCGCCGTGGGCGGGCATCACACCCGACGTCGCCGCCGGATACGTCCGCGCGATCGCATCATCGGTCGACCTGCTCACCGTGGTGCGCGGTGGATTGTTCTCACCCGAGTCGTATCGGCCCGACGCACATGTCCCCGCCGGATTCAACGACGACCTGTGCCGCCGCATCCGGGACGAGATCTCCGGATCGGTCCCGATCGCTCTGCAGGGCAGCATCGTCGACGCCGGCCACGCGCAGCGGGCCCTCTCCGACGGTGCGTGTGACCTGGTCGAGATGACCCGCGCGCAGATCGCCGACCCCGACCTCGTCGTCGCCGTCCGTCGCGGTCGTCGGCCGCGTCCCTGCGTGCGCTGCAACCAGGCGTGCCTCGTCGACGACTTCCACAACCCGATCGTGGGGTGCATCGCGAACCCGGAGGCCGGCGACGAGACACGGAGCTCTCCCGGACCGGTGGACTCCGCACGCGACGTACTCGTGGTGGGTGCTGGACCCGCCGGTCTGGAAGCAGCGCGCGTGGCAGCGACGCGCGGTCACCGTGTCGTCCTGGTCGAGGCGGACGAACGGGTCGGTGGGACGATCGCCGCCGTCTCGCGCGGTGGCCGGCCCGACTTCGCTGCGCTCGTCGACTGGCTCGAACAGCAGTGCCTGGAGTCCGGCGTCGACATCCGTACCGGCACGGAAGTGAGCGCTGCCGAGATCGAGAGTGCGCTCGCTGCGGGTACGGAGGTCGTGCAGGCCACCGGCGGGTTTCCACGTCCACCCTCCTTTCCGGTGACCGAGCCCGAGCGGTACGCGACCGCCGCGGAGGTGCTGTCGGGGATTCGGCCGCCTGCGTCCCGGATGGTCGTGTGGGATCCGACGGGTGGTCCGGTGGCGAGTGCCGTCGTCGACCGTTTCGTGGAGCGCGGCGCGGAGGTCCACTATGCGACGGGTGACCCGGTCGCCGGATCACGACTTGCGCCGACGGGGGACTTCGTCGCCTTCGACGTCCGCATGCAGCGGGCGGGCGTGGCGAGACATCTCGGGTGCCGGGTCGGTTCGGTCGATGCCGACGGCGTCGTGCTCGTCGACCGGGTGTCCGGGGAATCCACGCCGGTGGCGGACGCTGTCCTGGTCGACTGCGCACCCCCGTTACCGGCAGAAGTGTCCGAGTGGCCGGGATCGCGGTCGATCGGCGACCAGGTGGCCCCGAGGACCGTGCGCGAGGCCGTCCGAGAGGGATACCGGGTGGCCACGGCGCTGTAACGTGGGGCACACTGAAACGCGTTCTAATTTGGGTCTACGGAAGGGCCGACATGGGAGATTTCGACGGCAAGGTCGTCTTCATCACCGGGATCGCGCGCGGGCAGGGCCGCAACCACGCCATCCGGTTCGCGCGTGAGGGCGCGTCCGTCATCGGCGTCGACATCGCGGCCCCGGTATCGGAGTACGTGACCTACGAGCAGGCCACCGAGGACGACTTCCACGAGACGGTCCGCCTCGTGGAGCAGGCCGGCGGGAAGATCCTCGCCCGTGTCGCGGACGTGCGCGACAGCGCCGCACTGAAGGCCGTCGTCGACGAGGGCGTCGCCCAGTTCGGGCGACTCGACGTGGTGGTCGCCAATGCCGGCATCTGCAGCTGGAACCGCTTCTGGGAAATGCCCGACGACCAGTTCGAAGAGCTGATCGACATCAACCTCACCGGTGTCTTCAAGACCCTCAAGGCCGCTGCCCCCGCGATGATCGAGGCCGGGAACGGCGGATCGATCATCGTCGTCAGCTCGGTGGCGGGCCTCAAGGCGATGCCAGGCCAGATCAACTACGCGGCAGCGAAATTCGGCCTCGTCGGTATCACGCAGGCAGCGGCGAAGGAACTCGGCCCGTACCGTATCCGGGTCAACTCCATCCACCCCTACGGCGTGAACACCCCGATGGGCACCGACGTCAGCGTCCTGAAGCTGTTCGAGAAGAACCCGTCGTGGGGACCGAACTTCGTCCCCATCCTCACCGAGAAGCCTGCGGCCGACCCCGACGACATCTCGGAGACCGTGTTGTTCCTCGCGAGCGATCGGGCCTCCACGATCACCGGCAGCCAGATGGCCATCGACCAGGGCAACTCGAAGGTCTGACGGTGACGCGCACGGCGACCGGCACCGTTCCGCACGCGTCGTTGCGGATCGGTCCGGTCAGCCTGCGCAACCGCATCGTCTTCCCGGCGCACCTGACCAACTTCTCGGTCGACGGCACCGTCACCGACCGCCACATCGCGTACTACGAAGCCAGAGCACGAGGCGGCGCGTCCATGATCGTCACCGAGGAGCACACCGTGCACCCCTCGGACCGGCCCTACGAGAAACTGATCCGGGGCTGGGACCCGGACATCGTCACCGGTTACCGCCGCCTCACCGACGCCGTCCACCGACACGGCACGCGGATCCTCGCGCAGCTCAACCACAACGGCGCGCAGGGCACCTCGATGTACACGGGGCAACCGCTGTGGGCGCCGAGCCCCGAACCCGACCCGCTCTTCCGCGAGGTCCCACGCGTGATGACGGAATCCGACATCGCCGAACTCGTCGCGGGCTACGCCGACGTCGCCCGCCGCTGTGCCGAGGGCGGCTTCGACGGTGTCGAGATCCAGTGCTCCCAGGCATCCGTCCTGCGCGCTTTTCTCGCATCCGCGACGAACCGTCGCACGGACCGCTACGGCGGGGATCTCGCCGGGCGGGCCCGTCTGCTGCTCGAGGTCGTGTCCGCGGTACGGGCGGCCGTCGGGCGCGACCGTGTCGTGGGCGTGCGACTGACGGGTCACGACGGCACCGACGGCGGTGTCGGTATCGACGACGCCGTGCAGGTCGCGCGGATGCTCGAGGCGAGCGGCGACGTCGACTACCTCAACACGTCCGTGGGCGTCGCGACCGAGACGCTGCATCTGGTCGAAGCGCCGATGTCCACCCCGCACGGTTATTCCCTGTTCGTCCCCGACGCGATCCGGGCAGCGGTGTCGCTGCCGGTCGTCGGGGTCGGGCGCTTCACCCGACCCGAACAGGTCGGTGCCGCGCTCGCCGACGGAGTGTGCGATCTGGTCGGTGCCGTGCGTGCTCAGATCGCCGACCCGGACTTCACGAACAAGACTCTCTCCGGCCGCGACGACGAGATACGGCCGTGCATCGGCTGCAATCAGGAATGCATCGGACGGGTCGGGCTCAACCGTCCCATCGCGTGCGCGGTCAATCCCCAGGCCGGGTACGAATCCGACGCTCCTGCCGCGCCCGCCGTACCGCACCGGGTCGTCATCGTCGGCGGCGGACCCGCGGGCCTGCAGGCGGCGGTAACGGCTGCCGGAGAAGGACATTCGGTCACCTTGCTCGAACGGAACCGGTGCACCGGCGGTCAGATCCGTGAGGCGGCTGCAGCCCCGCACCGTGCCGAACTGCTCGGTGCGGTGACCCACCTCGACGCCGAGTGCCGCCGCAGGGGAGTGGAGGTGCGTACCGGTGTGACCGCCGATGCCGCGACGCTGCACGCGCTCGCGCCCGACGTCGTGGTCGTCGCGACGGGTGCGCGCCCACACCGGCCCGCCTGGGCGGGTTCGTCGGCGCGGGTGAGCGACGTGCGCGATGTGCTCACCGGTCGCACCGCACCCTCCGGCCGCGTCCTCGTCGTCGACGATCTCGGTTTCCACCAGGCGACCTCGGTCGCCGAACTACTGGCCGACCGGGGATGTGCAGTGACGGTGTGCACGCCGGGAATGCTCGTGGGCCAGGACCTCGGCCTGACGCTCGAGCTCGACGGCTGGTTGCGCCGCGCCCACGACAAGCGGATCGAGCGACTCACCGGCGTCGCCGTCGGCGGTGTCGTGGACCTGCCGGACGGCGCCGAGGTTGCCCTGGTCCACCACGCGACCGGCGAACCGGCGACGCTCGCGGTGGACGCGGTCGTCGTCGCCACCCATCAGGATCCCGTCGACGAGCTGTGGCAGGAGCTTTCGGCATCCGGCACGAGAGTGATCCGTGTGGGCGACGCGGTGACGCCACGCCGCCTGCACGCCGCGATCGTCGAGGGGGAGCGGGCCGCCAGGGACCTGGCTCCTACGCCTCCAGCCCGCGGCGCATGACGATGCGCGGCCAACGGTCGAGGCCGTGCTTCCGTTCCTCCGCGCGGATCCGGGTGAGAACGGGGGAGTGGGCATCGTCCGCGACCGTGTGAAAGCCGAGACGGGCGTAGTACGGGCCGTTCCACGGCACGTCGCGGTAGGTGGTCAGCGTCAGCGATCCGAACCCGGCGTCCCGAGCCCACCCCGCGACATGGTCGATCAGCTTGCGGCCGATCCCGCGACGCGCGTGATCGGGATGCACCGACACCTGCTCGATGTGGACACCGTTGTCGACGAGGTCGGCCACGAGATACGCGACCGCTCGTCCCTGCTCGTCGAACCACGCCCAGCAGCGGCCCGCGTCCCGGTGAGCGCGCAACTCCTCGACGGACGGAGGATCGTCGTCGGCGACGAACGCCATCCCGATCTCGGCGAAGGGCTTGCCCGCCGCGCGTTCGATCTCCTGCAGCACCGGCAGGTCGTCGTCGGTCGCCGGACGGATCGGGGGCAGTTCCTTGCAGTAGTACATCGCCGTCGGTGATTCTGCGTAGAGCCCGAAGCGCTCGGTCATCGGCACGTACCCGGCCTTCGCGTACAGCGCGATCGCCTCGGGTTGCTCGCTGCCCGTCTCGAGGATCATGCGACGGCGACCGGCATCGGTCGCCGTGCGCTCCAGCGCACCCAGCACCCGTGCTGCCACACCACGTCGCCGCATGCTCGCCCGCACGTACATCCGCTTGATCTCGGCATCATCGTCGCGTACCCCTCGATGCGAATGCTCCGGTGCACGCCAGCCGCCGATCCCGGCCGGAACCCCGTCGGCCACCGCCAGGAGGAACACCCCGCGTGGCGGTTCGAATTCGTGCGGCGCCAGTTCGGTGTCGTCGGGTCCGCCGTACCTCCGCACGTATTCGAGTTGGACCTCGCCGATGAGGTCCTGCACGTCCGGATCGTCCAGCGGACGAGGTTCGATCAGCACCGGGAAAGCGTACCGACCGGATCTCGGCGTCCGGGCGGACCCACCGAGACCTCCGGGTTTCGTGCACGCCCGCGAAACCCTTAGCATCGGAGCGGTGATGCGGGAGCTCGCCGACGCCTGTTGGACGGACATCGAACCCGACCGGGTGACGGTGGCCGTCCCGATCGGTGCGTTCGAACAACACGGCCCACACCTTCCCCTCGACACCGACACCCGGATCGCGACTGCTGTCGCCGCCGAGCTGCCCGAGGTGGTCCTCGCGCCACCCCTGCCCTACGGAGCCAGCGGGGAACACGAAGGTTTCGCCGGCACCGTCTCGATCGGAGCCGAGGTGACGAAGGCGCTGATCGTCGAATACGGCAGGTCGGTGTGCCGATGGGCGAAGCGGGTCGTCTTCGTCAACGGGCACGGCGGCAACGCCTATCCGCTGATCGAGGCGGTGAGCCTCCTGCGATACGAAGGCCGCGACGCTGCCTGGCTTCCGTGCGCGGTGCCCGGATCCGATGCCCACGCCGGTGTCACCGAGACGAGTCTGCTGCTGCACCTGGCGCCCGGGGCGGTCGACATGACGCGGGCCGCGGTCGGCGCAACGGAACCGATCGGAGCACTGATGCCACGACTGCGCGAAGCCGGTATCGTCTCGGTGTCCGCGAACGGAGTGCTGGGAGACCCCACCGAGGCCACCGCAGAACTCGGCGCGCGCCTGTTCGCGAGTCTGGTCGAGCGGGCGAGTGCACAGGTCGCCCGGTGGCAGCCGGGAACGGAAGGAAGGCTTCGGTGAGTCGGGCGATCACTCCACAGGCGACGTCCCCGGAGGCGGCGCAGCCCTCAGCGACCCGGCTCCCCGACGGTTTCGGTGTGCGCATCGACGCGCGGGTGCGCAGCTTCGCCGGAGGACGCGTCCTCGTCGGAGGATCGCCCACGCGCATGCTCACACTTGCCCCCGCCGCCGTAGCGATGATCGACGAGGACTTCGTCGAGGTGGTGGACGCGCAGAGCGCCGCGGTCGCGCGACGCCTGCTCGACTCGGGCATCGGAAACCCCCGGCCGACGAAGCTGCCGCCGAGTTCCGCCGTCACCGTCGTCGTCCCGGTCAAGGACAATCCGTCCGGCCTCGCCCGTCTGCTCGCCGCTGTCGAAGGGCACGAGGTCGTGGTCGTCGACGACGGTTCCGAGAAACCGGTCGAGGCGCCGGAACGTGGTCGCGTCCGGGTGATCCGGCACGAGACCGCACGCGGGCCGGCGGCGGCCCGCAACACCGGATTGCAGCAGGTGGCAACGGAATTCGTCGCCTTCCTCGATTCCGATGTGGTGCCGCAGCTGGGCTGGCTCGAACGATCACTGGGGCACTTCACCGATCCTGCGGTCGCACTCGTCGCGCCGCGCGTCGTGGCCCTCGAACCCGACAGCAGCGCGCTCGCGAAGTACGAGCACGCACGCTCGTCGCTCGACCTCGGCAGCCGGGAATCCGCTGTGGTCGCGGGTGGTCCCGTCTCGTACGTGCCGAGCGCGGCGCTGCTCGTCCGTCGCGACGCGCTCGTCGCCTGCGGTGGTTTCGACGAGACGATGCACGTGGCCGAGGACGTCGATCTGTGCCGGCGACTGCAGACCTCGGGGTGGCGGTTGCGGTACGAGCCCATCTCGCGGGTCGCGCACGACCATCGCACCCGCTTCCGGACGTGGTTGACGCGCAAGGCATTCTACGGAACCGGTGCGGCTCCGCTCGCTGAGCGGCATCCGGGTTCCGTCCCACCGATGGTGATGTCGATCTGGACGCTCCTCGCGTGCGTCGCGATCGCGACCTTCACCCGCGTCGGGGTGATCGCAGCGGTGCTGACCCAGGTGGTCACCTTCGTGCGGTTGCGGCGGATGTTCTCCGGACTCGACCGGCCCGACCGCATCGCCGCGCTGCTCACCGCCCAGGGATTCGCCGGTGGTCTGTGGCAGGTGGCGTCGGCGGTGTGCCGGCACTACTGGCCGGTCACGGTCGTCGCAGCGGTGTTCTCCCGCAAGGTTCGGCGGGCGGTTCTGGCTTGCGCTGTGGCCGAAGGCATCTGGGACTGGAAGACGCACCGCGAGAGCGGCGGCCTCGATCCCGTCCGGTACCTGCTCTACAAGCGCCTCGACGACCTCGCCTACGGCGCGGGGCTGTGGAAGGGTGCGCTCGACGCCCGCACGGCGGCCGCGCTCGTACCCGACATCCG
Source organism: Rhodococcus sp. Chr-9 (assembly GCF_000801125.1). Lineage (NCBI taxonomy): Bacteria > Bacillati > Actinomycetota > Actinomycetes > Mycobacteriales > Nocardiaceae > Rhodococcus > Rhodococcus sp. Chr-9. Next base: position 6,647 of record NZ_JTIZ01000089.1, on the reverse strand, counting down.
GAAGTGACATGATCCCGGCGCACGCCGATGTGGTGATCGTCGGCGGGGGAAGTTGTGGCTGCGTTCTCGCCGCCGGGCTCAGCGACGATCCGGACCGCACCGTGCTGCTGCTCGAGGAGGGCACGGCGTTCGGGTCGGCGTCCGCTGTTCCGCGCGAGATCCGTGACGCTGCCGTCCTTCCGGTTGGTCCGGAGAGCCCGTGGACGGCGGACTTTCCCGGACGGTTGACCTCGGACGTCCAGGCGACCGTGACGCGGGGCCGGGTGCTCGGGGGCTCCGGCGCGGTCAACGGCGCGTACTTCGTGCGTGCGCGGCCGGACGACTTCGCGTCGTGGCCCGCCTCGTGGTCGTACGAGGAGGTGCTGCCGTCCTTCCGGGCCGTCGAGACCGACACGGATGTCCCCGGCGACCTGCACGGAAGTTCCGGCCCGATACCGGTCGCCAGGGTGCCGCGCGAACGGATGCATCCGCTCTCGCGTGCCTTCGTCGACGCCTCCGAAAGTGCGGGATTCGCACCGGTCGCCGACCTCAACGCTCCCGGACCCGACGGGGTGGGTGCGGTTCCGTCGAACATGCGCGACGGCACGAGAGTGGGTCCGTTCCTCGCGTACCTGGCACCCGTCCTGGACCGGCCGAATCTGACGGTCGCCGGCGGGGTGAGCGCGACTCGAGTCGTGATGACGGGCGGTCGCGCGGTGGGTGTCGAGATCGCCGGACCCGACGGACCACGAACTATCTCGGCCGGACACGTGATCGTCGCCGCAGGCGCAGTGAGGTCCCCGCAGTTGCTGATGCTCTCCGGGATCGGACCGGCCGACGAACTGCGCCGGCTCGGCGTCGATCCGCTGCACGACCTTCCCGGGGTGGGCCGCGATTTCTCCGACCATCCGGAGTTCGCCGTCCCGTACCGATTCCGCCCGGGCCTCCCGTCGCACACGCTGCTGCTCGAGACGGTCCTGCACACCGAGAACCTCGAACTGCGCCCGTACACCGCGGCATTCGGTGCGGCGATCCCCGGCAGCGGTGTCGCCGATCCGGTGCTCGGCGTCGTCCTGACGCGCCCACGCAGTCGCGGACGCATCGTGCTCGACGAACGTGACCCGCGACGTCCACCTCTGCTCGACTATCGATACCTGACCGACCCGGCCGACCGGCAAGCTCTGGAGGAGGGTGTCCGGCTCGCCGCCGACCTCCTCGCCGCGACCACCGGCGTCGTCGAGGCCGGCAGCGTGGACGCGCGCGGCGGCAGGCTCGGAACGTCCCTGCACCTGTCCGGCACGTGCCGGATGGGCGACGACGAGCACGCCGTGGTCGACGAGTGGTGCCGCGTGCGCGGGATCGAGGGGTTGAGCGTCGTCGACACCTCGGTGTTTCCGCAGGTCCCCAGCCGTGGGCCGCACGCCACCGCGGTGATGCTCGCCCACCGCATCGCCGCGACCGCGAGGGATGCCCTGCCCCACACGGTGTGATCCCGACTACAGTGTCGGGGGAGGAGGCGCCGGTACATGACGGATCGTGGAATCGCGACGACCAACCCCTGGGTGGCACTCGACCCGGGAGCGGACGTGGCCGCGCACGCACGTGCGGTACTGCGCGCGCACGGCACGTTCGTCTCCGCCCGCGGCAAGGATCGGCTCGACGGGGTGCGCTCGGTGGTCCGCGACTCGTGGAGCCGGAGCCTGCAGCGCGGCATCGATCCCGACGTCGTCGAACAACCCGCACTGCTCTCCGGGCACGACCTCGAGGAGTACCGCGCCGGCCACCCCATGTCGCTGATCCGCCCCGTGGTGCGCAAGCTCCTCGTCGAGGACGCCGACAACAGTGGACTGCTCGTCGCCATCACCGACGGACAGGGACGGCTGCTGTGGGTCGAGGGCGATCACGCCGCGCGCGACCGCGCCCTGTCGATGAGCTTCGTCGAAGGGGCCGACTGGAGTGAGGACCGCGTCGGCACGAACGCTCCGGGAACGGCTCTCGCCGTGGATCATTCGGTGCAGATCTTCGGCGCCGAGCATTTCAACCGCACGGTGCACGAATGGAGTTGTTCGGCCGCTCCCGTGCACGACCCCACCAGCGGCCGGGTCCTCGGTGCCATCGACATCACCGGTGGGCACCGCGTCGCCGCGCCCGAGGTCCTGCAACTCGTCCGCGCGACGGTCGCGGCGGCGGAGGCCGAACTGCGGTTGCATGCCCTGAGCGGCCGCCCGTTGTTCCCGTCGGCGACGCCGCGCATCGAGACGATCGGCGCCGGGCGGCCCGCCCTGCACCGCGGAGGCGAACGCGTCGGCCTGTCCCGCCGGCACGCCGAGATCCTGCTGATCCTCGCCGATCACCCCGAAGGCCTGAGCTCCGACAGGCTCGCGATGCTGCTCGACGAGAACGAACTCGACTCGGTGACCATCCGCGCCGAGATGTCGCGCCTGCGCAAGGTGCTCGGGGCCGAACACCTCGGATCGCGGCCCTATCGGCTGCTCACCACGCTCGACACCGATGTCGCGGACGTGCGCCGCGCACTCGACCGCGGCGACGTGGCCTCGGCGGTCCGCCTCTGTACCGGGGAGATCCTGCCCGGATCGATGGCGCCGGGCATCGAGGAGATCCGCGACGAACTCTGCTCGGGCGTGCGGGCGGCGCTGTTGCGCTGCGGCGAGGAGCATCTGCTCGCGCAATGGACCGCGTCCGTCCACGGCCGCGAGGACATCACCGCCTGGGCGGCCTACCGGGCATCGATCGATCCCCGGTCACCCCGCTTCGCGCAGGTCGACGCCACATTGACCCGATTGGACAGGCAGCTCGCAACGTAGTTGCAACCCTCGCGTTCGTAGTGTTTCGGATCACATACCGACCGCTCGACGCTGCAGGAGATGCACATGACCGTGTACGCCCGCCCCGGTTCGCCCGACGCCCACATGTCCTTCCAGTCCCGGTACGACAACTGGATCGGTGGCCAGTGGGTGCCCCCGGTGAAGGGGGAGTACTTCGAGAACGTCACCCCCGTCACCGGCCAGGTGTTCACCGAGGTCGCTCGCGGCACCGAGGAAGACATCGAACTCGCGCTCGACGCAGCCCACGCCGCCGCGCCGGCCTGGGGGAAGACCTCGCCCGCCGAACGCGCTGTGATCCTCAACAAGATCGCCGACCGCATCGAGGAGAACCTCGAGTCGATCGCCCTCGCCGAGTCGTGGGACAACGGCAAGCCCATCCGCGAGACCCTCAACGCCGACATCCCGCTCGCGATCGACCACTTCCGCTACTTCGCGGGAGCCATCCGCGCGCAGGAGGGTTCGATCTCCGAGATCAACTCCGAGACGGTCGCCTACCACTTCCACGAGCCGCTCGGCGTCGTCGGCCAGATCATCCCGTGGAACTTCCCGATCCTCATGGCCGTGTGGAAGCTCGCGCCGGCCCTGGCCGCCGGCAACGCGGTGGTCCTCAAGCCCGCCGAGCAGACACCGGCGTCGATCCTGCACCTGATCTCGATCATCGGCGACCTGCTGCCGCCCGGCGTGGTCAACATCGTCAACGGTTTCGGTGTGGAGGCGGGCAAGCCGCTCGCGTCGAGCCCGCGCATCCGCAAGATCGCGTTCACCGGTGAGACCACCACCGGCCGGCTGATCATGCAGTACGCCTCGCAGAACCTGATCCCGGTCACCCTCGAACTCGGTGGCAAGAGCCCGAACATCTTCTTCTCCGACGTGCTGTCGGCGAACGACGACTACCAGGACAAGGCGCTCGAAGGCTTCACGATGTTCGCCCTCAACCAGGGTGAGGTGTGCACGTGCCCGTCGCGTGCGCTGATCCAGCAGGACATCTTCGACGACTTCCTCTCGCTCGCCGCGGTCCGCACCAAGGCCGTCCGCCAGGGTGATCCGCTCGACACCGACACGATGATCGGCGCTCAGGCCTCGAACGACCAGCTCGAGAAGATCCTGTCGTACATCGAGATCGGCAAGAGCGAGGGTGCCAAGGTCATCACCGGTGGTGAGCGCGCCGATCTCGGCGGCGACCTCTCGGGCGGCTACTACGTGCAGCCGACGATCTTCCAGGGCAACAACAAGATGCGTATCTTCCAGGAGGAGATCTTCGGCCCGGTCGTGTCCGTGACGTCCTTCAGCGATTTCGACGATGCGATCTCGATCGCCAACGACACCCTCTACGGTCTCGGTGCCGGTGTGTGGTCCCGCGACGGTGGCGTCGCCTACCGTGCCGGTCGCGCCATCCAGGCCGGCCGGGTGTGGACGAACACCTACCACCAGTACCCCGCGCACGCGGCCTTCGGTGGTTACAAGCAGTCCGGCATCGGCCGCGAGAACCACCACATGATGCTCGACCACTACCAGCAGACGAAGAACCTCCTGGTGTCCTACGCCCCCAAGGCACAGGGCTTCTTCTGATCCGAACTTCGGCGCCTGTCACGTCCGCACGGCGTGGCAGGCGCCGTTGCCATACGCTCGGAACACCGTGCACCCCAACGGAAAGGCAGGCCTGTGACCGTCCCGCGAATCGTGGCGACCGTCGATGCCGTCGCCCTGCTGCGCCGCCTCGCGCAGCGCAACGGACCGCTCATGATGCATCAGTCCGGCGGATGCTGCGACGGCTCCGCGCCGATGTGTTATCCCGACGGCGATTTCGTCGTCGGCGACTGCGACGTGCTCCTCGGAGTCCTCGACCTGCGCCTCGGGGCAGGGGAGACCCGCTCCGATCCGCCGGTCGGCGCGGACGCCGTGCCGGTGTGGATCTCCGGTTCGCAGTTCGAGGCGTGGAAGCACACCTGTCTCGTCCTCGACGTGGTGCCCGGGCGCGGCTCCGGGTTCAGCCTCGAGAGTCCGGAGGGGGTGCGGTTCCTCAGTAGGGGGCGCGCGTTCACTTCCGACGAAATGGCTCTCCTGGAAGCCCACCGGCCACTCACCGGGCGGGACCGGGAGGCCGGCGTGGAGCCCGCCGTGTCCGATGTGCCCACCGTGGTCGCCGAGGCCGCCGACGCGTGCCCGGTACCCGGCCTGTCCCCGTGATCCCATCTGCGTGATCCCATCGGGAGGAGGGTGACTCGCCTGCCGGTTGCCGGTGTGCGTCAGAATCGGGACGGAATCCGTCCGGATTCCGGACGACGACGTGGGCGCCCGGCGGGTGCGACGAGGAGTGGGCATGGCCTTCGCAGGCAACGTGGACGAACTGGCACTGCTGCAGACGGTGCGCCTGAAGAAGCAGGTCACTGCCGAGGTGATCGCCGCGCACCTCGGTGTGTCGGTGGCGGCCGGCCAGGCTGCGGTGGCCGCGCTCCTCGAACAGGGCAAGGCGTCGGAGAACGGCGGCGGCATCAGCCTCACCGACAAGGGCACCTCCGAGCTGAACGATCAGCTCGATGCCGAACGGGTCTCCATCGACGAGGATTCGATCTCGGAGCTCTACGACCAGTTCCTCCCGCTCGACGAGGAGCTGAACACGCTCCTCGAGAACGCGGACGCCGACGGATTCGTCGACGGCCTCATCGACCTCGACCGCCGGGCGCAGAGTCTGTTCGACGACGTGTCGGCGTTCGTGCCGCGCCTGTCGCGCTACCAGGACCTGTTCGCCGAGGCCCTGGAGAAGATCAAGGGCGGCTCGCTGGCGTGGGCCACGGCCGCCAACATCGACTCCTACGCCTCCGTGTGGGGCGAGATGCGCCAGGAGATCGCGGGCGCCGCCGGCCGCTGACAATTTCGTTCGTTCGGCGCACTATGTGATTCCGGTCACCTCTACCCCCCTTTCGGGGGTGGTGCGGGGGTGACCGGCATCACTACGTTTCGTTCATCCGCCGAGGCGATCACGCCCGCGGTTCGAACGGACAACGGAGGACTCACGTGACCAGTGTGTCGACCCCGGGGGCTGCCGAACCCCCCGTCGCCGGACCGGTGGGACGTTCGCGTCCCGATCCATCCACACCCCGCCACGCGGGCCCCTCGAAGGAAGGGCCCGGTATCCGGCGCGTCGCCGTCGCCAGCTGCATGGGCACGACGATCGAGTTCTACGACTTCTTCATCTACGGCACCGCCGCAGCGCTCGTCTTCCCGACGGTCTTCTTCCCCGCGCTCGGATCGACCGCAGGTACCGTCGCCTCCTTCGCGACCTTCGCCGTCGCCTTCATCGCCCGCCCCGTGGGCGCAATGCTGTTCGGGCACTTCGGCGATCGCATCGGACGCAAGAAGACGCTGATCTCCACGCTGCTGCTGATGGGTATCTCCACCCTGCTCATCGGCCTTCTGCCCGGCGCCGAGACCATCGGTGTCGCCGCCCCGATCATCCTCGTGCTGCTGCGATTCGCCCAGGGCTTCGCAGTGGGCGGTGAGTGGGCCGGTGCGACCCTGCTCACCGCCGAATACGCGCCACCAGGCCAACGCGGTCTGTACGCGATGTTCCCGCAGCTCGGTCCCGCCATCGCATTCGCCCTGTCGAGCGGAACCTTCCTGTTCACCGGTCTCGCCCTCGGCGACACCAACGACGCCTTCCTGAACTACGGCTGGCGGATCCCGTTCCTGCTCAGCATCGTTCTCGTCGGCATCGGCCTCTACATGCGCCTCGCCATCGAAGAGACTCCTGTCTTTCGTGCGGAGCAGGAAGCCCGCAGGGCCTCGGCAAAGTCGTAAGTAAGACCAGCTGACCTGCGGTTT